>NZ_PGTB01000174.1 GCF_002786325.1 Pseudooceanicola lipolyticus
TCGGCGCCGCCGGGCTGGAGCCGGGCCTGCGCGCGCTGCAGCAGGGCGCGACGCTGGCGCTGGCCAACAAGGAGACGCTGGTCTGCGCCGGGGCGCTGGTGCTGGAGACCGCGCGGCAACACAGGGCGCAGTTGCTGCCGGTGGACAGCGAACATTCGGCGGTGTTCCAGGCCCTGGTCGGCGAGGATATCGGCGCGGTCGAGCGGATCGTGATCACCGCCAGCGGCGGCGCCTTCCGCGACTGGCCGCTGGAGCGGCTGAAATCGGCGACACCGCAACAGGCGGCCTGTCATCCGAATTGGGACATGGGGCAGCGGATCACCATCGATTCGGCCTCGATGTTCAACAAGGCCCTGGAACTGATCGAGACGCGGGAGTTCTTCCAGGTCGATCCCGAGCGCATCGAGGTGATCCTGCACCCCGAATCGCTGGTGCATGCGCTGGTGGGCTTTAGCGACGGTGCGCTGATGGCGCATGTCGGCCCGCCGGATATGCGCCACGCGATCGGTTATGCGCTGAACTATCCCGACCGGCGCAAACTGCCGGTGGAGCGGCTGGACCTGACCCGCATCGGGCAATTGACCTTCCGGGCGCCGGACGCGGCGCGGTATCCGGCGCTGCGGTTGGCGCGCGAGGTGATGGCGCGCGGCGGGTTGGCGGGCGCGGTGTTCAACGCCGCCAAGGAACGCGGGCTGGATGCGTTTATTGCCGGGCGCATCGGATTCCTGGACATGGCGGCGGTCGTGGAACGGGTGCTTGACCGGTTTGACGCGCAATCGGGTCTCATTGACGCCCCAATGACCCTTGATAACGTGTTGCAAACGGACCATCTGGCAAGAGCATGGGCCGACGAGGCAATGAAAGAACAGGCAGGCTGAGAATTTGGATATCTTTGCGCTTATTCCGCAGTTCGGCGGGTTGATCTACACGCTGCTGGCCTTTGTCGTGGCGCTGTCGATCATCGTCGCGGTGCACGAATTCGGCCATTACATCGTCGGGCGCTGGTCCGGTATCCATGCCGAGGTGTTTTCGCTGGGCTTCGGCCCGGTGCTGTTTGCGCGCACCGACCGGCGCGGCACGCGCTGGCAGGTGGCGGCGCTGCCCTTTGGCGGATACGTGAAATTCCTGGGCGATTCCAACGCCGCCTCGGGCAAGGATTCCGGGGTGATGGCGGCGGCCTCGGCCGATCCCGAGGCGCTGCGCAAGACCATGCATGGCGCGCCGCTCTGGGCCCGCGCGGCCACGGTCGCGGCCGGGCCGGCGTTCAATTTCGCCATGTCCATCGCGGTGTTCACCGCCGTGTTCATGTTGCGCGGCGTGGCCAGCGATCCGCTGACCGTGGGCGAGATCCAGCCGCTGCCGGGCGGCGCATACGAGCTGCAGGAAGGTGATGAACTGCTGGCCGTCGGCGGCGTCACCGTGCCGAAGTTCAACACCGAGGGCGGCGAGGACTGGTCCGCGTTCCGCGCCGCGCTGCCGGAAGAACGGGCGCTGGCCTATACCGTGTTGCGCGATGGGCAGCAGATGGAGGTCGATGGCCCATATCTCTATCCGCCGCTGATCAGTTCGGTGGCTCCGCGCAGCGCGGCGATGGATGCGGGGTTTCGCCCCGGCGATGTGATCGTCGCCGTCGATGGCGACCCGATCTTTGCCTTCGATCAGTTGAAAAGCCGGGTCGAGGCATCGGACGGGCGGGTTCTGGAAGTGTCGGTCTGGCGTGAGGGTGAAAACCTGCAATTCGCGCTGGCACCGCGGCGCACCGACGAACCGCAGCAGGAGGGCGGCTTTGCCACCCAATGGCGCATCGGCGTGGTCAGCGGCATGGCGATCGAACCTGCCAAGGAGGCCGCCGGCCCGGTCGAGGCGCTGGTGGGAGGGGTGGCCCAGACCGGCGCCATCATCACCGGATCGCTGTCCGGCCTGTGGCATATGATCACCGGCGCGATCAGCACCTGCAACATTTCCGGGCCGATCGGCATCGCCGAAACCTCGGGCGCGATGGCTTCGCAGGGGGCGCAGAGCTTTATCTGGTTCGTCGCGGTGTTGTCGACGGCGGTGGGGCTGCTGAATCTGTTCCCGATCCCGGCGCTGGATGGCGGGCATCTGGTGTTCTACGTCTACGAGGCCGCCACCGGCCGGCCGCCCAATGACCGGGCGCTGCAGGTGCTGATGGCCTTCGGCATGGCGGCGATTCTGACGCTGATGGTCTTTGCCCTGGGCAATGACATCTTCTGCTGAGGGCGCCGGGCTGTCTGCACGCGAAACTTCCTGAATTATAAGGCCTTACGGGGCGTTGCCAACGTATTCCCGGCGCGGCTCCCGCCGCCGTCTTGCGCAGCGATGCCGCGCCGGGGTCCAAGTGTTGCCATATTCCGGCACTATTTTCTGGCGTCACAGGCAGAAGAGGAACGGACGATATGCAAGTTTTGCAGCACTCCTATCGCGGACTATCGCTGGTGATGACCCTGAATTGGGATCGCCTGCTATATCTGCTGACCATCGCATTTGCGCTGATGGCCGGGGCCTATCTGGGCGGTCTCTAAGCCCGACCGCCGGTTGCGGCGTCTGTGGCAGAATTTCGGCGGCGTCCGGTAAAATCCGGGGGCCGTTTTTTTGTGGTTTTGACATCCAAGTTCAATCCCGATACTCACAGGACAATAGCGGATAAGAATTGGGTTCGGGACATGGGATTGGGGACGTTCGCAGGCATATCCTGCGTTAGCCGAAAATCAGGCGCCAACATCTTGTTGCGCATTTTCTCGATCATGCTCGTCGCCGCCGCCCTTTCGGGCTGGCTTTCGGTGGGATTGGCGCAGGCTCAGAGCTATCAGTTCAACCGTATCGAAGTAGAGGGCAATCAGCGTATCCAGACCGGGACGATTGCAACCTACGCGGGTATCGAGCGGGGCCGGACCATCAGCGCCGGCGAGTTGAACGACGCCTATCAGCGGATCCTGAACAGCGGCCTGTTCGAAAGCGTCGATCTGATTCCGCAGGGGGCCACGCTGCTGGTTCGGGTGGTGGAAAACCCGTCGATCAACCGCATCAATTTCGAAGGCAACCGCCGCATCAAGGACGAGGCGCTGGAAGAGTTCATCGAAAGCGAACCGCGTCGGGTATTCAGCCCGGCCCAGGCCGAGGCCGATGCCAATACCATCGCCCAGGCCTATGCCCAGCAGGGGCGGGTTGCCGCCACGGTGACGCCGCGCATCATCCGCCGCAGCGACAACCGCGTCGACCTGGTCTTCGAGATCTCCGAAGGCGACACCATCGAGATCGAGCGGGTCAGCTTTGTCGGCAACCGGGTGTATTCCGACCGCCGCCTGCGCCGGGTTCTGGAAACCAAGCAGGCCAATTTCCTGCGCGCCTTCATCCGCGCCGATACCCTGGTCGAAGAGCGGATCCAGTTCGACCGGCAGGTGCTGCGCGATTTCTACCTGTCGCGCGGCTATGTCGATTTTCGCACCATCAGCACCAATGTGGAGCTGACGCGCGAACGCGACGCGTTCTTCCTGGTGGTCAATGTCGAGGAAGGCCAGCAGTTCAAGTTCGGCCAGATCCGGACCTCCAGCCAGTTGTCCGAGGCCAACGCGCAGGATTTCCAGAATGTCCTGCAGATCAAGCCCGGCGTGGTCTATTCGCCGACCCTGGTGGAAAACTCGATCACCCGGATGGAACGGCTGGCCATCGAGCAGGGCATTGATTTTCTGCGCGTCGAACCGCGGATCACCCGGAACGACCGCGACCTGACGCTGGACGTGGAATTCGTTCTGACCCGCGGTCCGCGCATCTTTGTCGAGCGCATCGACATCGAGGGCAACACCACGACGCTGGACCGGATCGTGCGCCAGCAGTTCCGCATCGTCGAGGGCGATCCGTTCAACCCGCGCGAGGTGCGCCAGAGCGCCGAACGCATCCGCGCCCTGGGCTTCTTTGAAAATGCCGAGGTCAATGCGCGCGAGGGCTCGACCGCTGACCAGGTGGTGATCGACGTGAACGTCGACGAACAACCGACCGGGTCGCTCAGCCTGGGTGGCTCCTATTCGGTGAATGACGGCTTCGGCGTGGCGATCGGGCTCAGCGAAAGCAACTTCCTGGGGCGCGGCCAGCGGCTGAGCTTTACCGCCTCGACCGCCGAGGATTCGGAACAATACAGCATCGGCTTTTCCGAACCCTATCTGCTGGGCCGGGATCTGCAATTCGACCTGGACCTGGGCGTTGCCGAGACCGATTCATCCTACGCCACCTACAATACCGACCGCGGCTATTTCACGCCCAGCCTGTCCTTCCCGCTGAGCGAAAACAGCAGCATTCAGGTGCGCTATGGCTATGCCTTCTCGGAAATGGTGGGGCGCGAAGATGTTACCACCGGCAATGTGATCGCCAGCGAGATCGGCTTTGGCAAACGCAATACCAGCACCGTCGGGCTGACCTATACCTATGACAGCCGCCTGACCGGCCTGAACCCGAATGCCGGCGTCCTGTTCGAGATCGGCGCCGATTATGCCGGCCTGGGCGGCGACAACGAATTCATCCGTTCGCGGGTGCGCACGATCGCGCAGACCATGGTTTTGAACGAAGAGGTGACGCTACGCGCCACGGTCGAGGCTGGCGCGCTGAGCTGGAAAGGTTCGAATTTCAGCCGCACGCTGGACCGCTTCCTGCTGAATCCTGACTTCATCCGCGGTTTCGAGCCGGGCGGTATCGGTCCGCGCGACCAGTCCAACGGCGAAGACGATGCCATCGGCGGCAACTATTACGCGGTGGCCCGGTTCGAGGCCGAGTTCCCGCTGGGTGTTCCCGAGGAAATCGGCCTTCGCGGTGGCGTGTTCTACGATGTCGGCAACCTGTGGGATCTGAGCGATGCCAATACCGCCGCCAGCGGCAATATCGTTGGTGCCAACGGGTCGCTGCGTCACGTGATCGGCTTCTCGCTGCTGTGGGATACCGGCTTTGGCCCGCTGCGGCTGAACTTCTCCGAAGCGATCAAAAGTGAATCCTTCGACAAGGAACAGAGTTTCGACCTGACCATTCAGGCCAGGTTCTGAGGCGCGCGTGCGCGGTGCCTGCGTCCTGAACTGGATGCGTCTGGTCACGGCTGTCTGCGCAGTGCTGCTGTTGGGATGGACGGCCGAGCCGGCCCAGGCGCAGCAGATCGGCGTGCCGAACAGTGCGATCCTGACCATCTCGTCGGATCGGTTTTATGCCGATTCCGCCTTTGGCCGGCGCATCGCCCGCGAGATCGAGCAGGACAGCCTGGAGCTTTCGGCCGAGAACCGCCAGATCGAGGCGGAACTAACCGAGGAAGAACATGACCTGACCGAGCGGCGCCCGGTGATGGAACCGGACGAGTTCCGCAAGCTGGCCGATGCCTTCGATGCCAAGGTGCAGGATATCCGCAGCCGGCAGGACGCCAAGGCCCGCGCCCTGAGCCAGCGTCACGACGAGGCGCGCGGACGCTTCTACGAGGCGGCGCAGCCAGTGCTGGCGCGGCTGATGCGCGAGGCCGGCGCCGGGGTGATCCTGGAACGCTCCAGCGTGTTCCTCAGCGCCAATGCAACCGATATCACCGATGTTGCGATCGCGCGCATCGACGCGGCGATCGGCGACGGTCTGGAATTGGCTGTGCCCCAGGGCGCGGGTGCTGATGCTGTTGCGCCACCGCCGACGCAGCAGGACTAGCCTTGCTTGCCCATTGCCGGTGGGATTGCTAGTCAGACCAACGACAACTGTGGAAAGACCGATATGAGCGACACGTTGCTAAGCGCCGACATCCAGCTGATCCAGCGCATTCTGCCGCACCGCTATCCCTTCCTGCTGGTGGACAAGGTGGTCGATATCGACGGCACCAGATCGGCCCGTGGCATCAAGAACGTCACCATGAACGAGCCGCATTTCCAAGGGCATTTCCCCGGCGTGCCGGTGATGCCGGGGGTGACGATTGTCGAGGCGATGGCGCAGACCGCCGGGGTGATGATCGGGGCCGCACTGGACATGGCAGACAAGGATCTGCTGATTTATTTCATGGCCATCGACAACTGCAAGTTCCGCCGCAAGGTCGGGCCCGGCGATGTGCTGGACATGCATGTGACCACGCTGCGCGGCAAGCCCGGCGGCAAGGTCTGGCGCTTTGGCGGCAAGGCAACGGTCGAGGGTGAACTGGCCGCCGAGGCCGAGTTCACCGCGATGATCGACATGCCGAAAGGGTAGGACATGTCCCAGATCCATTCCAGTGCGGTGGTCGAACCCGGCGCGCAGATCGGCAAGGATTGTGTGATCGGCCCGTTCTGCGTGATCGGGCCGAACGTGGTTCTGGGCGACCGGGTCGAGCTGAAATCGCATGTGGTGGTCACCGGCGATACGGTGATCGGCGACGAGACCGTGGTGTTTTCCTTTGCGGTGATCGGTGAAATTCCCCAGGATCTGAAATTCCGCGGCGAGGCGAGCCGGCTGAACATCGGCCGGCGCAACCGCATCCGCGAGCATGTGACGATGAATTGCGGCACCGAGGGCGGCGGCGGGGTGACCCGTGTCGGCGATGACGGGCTGTTCATGGCCGGGTGCCACATCGCCCATGACGCGCAGGTGGGCGACCGGGTGATCGTGGTCAACAACGCCGCCATCGCCGGCCATTGCGTGCTGGAGGATGACGTCATCATCGGCGGGCTGTCGGGCGTGCATCAATGGGTGCGCATCGGCAAGGGCGCGATCATCGGTGCGGTCACCATGGTGACCAATGACGTGATTCCCTACGGGTTGGTGCAGGCGCCGCGCGGCCATCTTGACGGGCTGAACCTGGTCGGGCTGAAACGGCGCGGCGTGGCGCGTTCGGACATCACCGCGCTGCGGGCGGCGTTCCAGATGCTGGCGCAGGGCGAGGGCACCTTCCAGGACCGCGCCCGCCGCCTGGGCGAGGAAACCGAAAGCGATTACGTGCGCGAAATCGTTGCCTTCGTGCTCGGCGGCAGCGACCGGTCATTCCTGACGCCCGGAGGCTAGCGGCATGCTGGCGATCATCGCCGGGCAAGGCCGCCTGCCGGGTCTGATTGCCGGGGCGCAGCCAGCGCCGCCGTTGATCTGCGCGCTGGCCGGCTTCGAGCCCGAGGGGCTCGCCCCCGATCTGGTCTTTCGCCTCGAAACCCTGGGCACGCTGTTGCAGCAGCTGCAGGCGCGCGGCGTGACCGAGATTTGCCTGGCCGGAGCGGTGCGCCGCCCGCCGGTGGACCCTGCGGCGATTGACACCGCAACCCGGCCGCTGATCCCCCGCCTGACCGCGGCGCTGTCGCGTGGCGATGACGAGGTCGCACAG
>NZ_PGTB01000175.1 GCF_002786325.1 Pseudooceanicola lipolyticus
GCCGCCAGGGTCAGCGGAAACCGCCGCCCGACCCGGTCGACCGAGGGCATCAGCACGCCCAGCATCTTCTGCGGTCCGGCCAGACCGGCGGCCAGGGTGAACCGCCAGATCGGCGCCGACATGTAATGCCCGTCCCAGGCCGCGCCCAGCGCCGCCTGCGCCGCCGCCATCGCGCCCTGCAGCCAGGCATCCCAGGGCGTGACAAAGCCGGGCAGCAGGCCGAAGCGGAGGAAATCCCCGGCCGAGGGCATCTTGCCGAAGGCGCCGAACCCCGCCGCCATCACATCGACTTGGGGCAACTGAACTCGCCCAGCGCCGGCAGCGCGAAGGGGTTCAGCACCGAACCGGATTGCAGATCGAAAATGGCGATGCGGCCGCCGACATTGAAGATCACCCGCCGCCGGTCCGAAGCGTCGGTGCGCCGGATCTGCGCCGCATCCAGCAGCCGCAGCCAGGCCCAGGGGCCATCCTGGCTGAGCGTGCTTTCGACATTGTTGCGATCCGGCTGCATCGAGATCCGCGCCAGCCCGACGCTGCCGGGCCATGTGATCGCCACCGGGGTCGGCTGGCTGCGCTGTTCGAAGGCCACCTGCTGCCCATCGATTTCCAGCAGCACCGACCGCGCCTTGGGGTCCAGCGCCTGCGGCATGATCTGGAACTGCACCGCCGCCTGCGGGCCCAGCGCAAAGAACGCGTCGCGGATCTCGGCGGCGTTCTGCATCTGGTTCAGCACCGCCTGGCTGATCCCGAGATCGACCGCGCCGCCCTGTTTCCAACTCCACGGCCGGGTGCGGGTGTCGACATGTTGCAGCAGGGTTTCGGTGAAAAAGCTATCGATCAGCCCGCCGGGGCCGAACAGCCGGGTGAAATCGGCCATCGCCACATCGGCCCGCGCCCGGCGGTTGAACGGATAGCGGTTGGACAGCGCCTGTTCGCAGAAGGGCAGCACATTGGCCTGCCAGCGCGCGTTGATCGAGGCGCGGGTATTGTCCGAGGTGATGCCCGACGACCCGGCGACGATCTGCGCCATCCAGCGCTGGATCGGACCCTCCATGCGGCCGGCCACCTGCTGGAACTGCAACAGCGCCTGCCCGCTTTCGGCGGCGCTGGCCACCCCGCTGATCGACATCTTGTTCAGCTCCTGGTAGACGCCCAGCAGCGCGTCGGTAAAGCCGTCCAGCTGCGAGGGCTGGCCCTCGGGCCGCTCGACCATCCGGTGCAGCCAGGCAAATCGGTCCTCCACCTCGAATCCGGGCGGGCGCGGCGGCCCGCCGGTCGCGCTGGCCACCGAACTGGTCAGCGCCTCCAGCAGGATCTGCGCCTGGATATTCAGGCTGCTGCGCGCCTCGATCCCGATGATCGACTGCCCGGCATCCTGCAGCGAGGCGGAATCCACCGCGCCGCGGGCCTCGGTCAGCCGGGTTTCCTCGGCGATCCCGGTCAGGATATTGACGATCGGCGAGGTCGAACTGGACAGCACATTGGTGACTTCGGCCGCATGCGACAGCGACTCCATCGGCACGATGTCGATATCGGCCAGCAGCGCGTCATAGCTGGCGATGAAATCGTTGTAATACAGCCCCAGCACATCGCGGCTGAGCGCCAGCAGCGCACCTTCGCTTTGCAGCGCCTCGCCGCGTTCACCCAGCACCCAGGCCTCGTTGCGCACCCGCTCGGCGACGCTGACCGCCTCGGGCAGGAACACGTTGTGAAACCCGTCATAGGTATAAATGCCGTCGATGCCCTCGTTCAGCGGCTTGCCCGAAGACCGGGTCAGCACCCGCGACACCGCCGGCCCGCCCTGTTCGGTGATCCGCCATTTCGGCAGCTGCGTCGCCGCGCTGGCATTGACGATGCCGGTATAAACCCGCTGTGCCAGCGGCAGCTGGGTCAGGATGTCCTGCACCTGCGCCACCAGCGGCCCGTTCAGCGCGATCTGATCCATCGGCTGCGCCAGCAGCGCGTCCAGATGCGTGGCCAGGTCGGCGCGCACCTCCTGTCGCACCACGCCGGGATAGGCGATGTCCCAATCGGCCTGGAACCATTCCTTGACCAGGTCGGCATTCATCGGCCCCTGCAGGCCCAGCATCAGGTAGATCTTCAGCGTCTCGTACAGCGGTTCGGGCGCGTTGATGCTGGCGATCATATGCTCTTCCAGCCGCAACAGCAGGCGCGGCAGAAAGCGTTTGTTCAGCGCGGCGCGATAGGTCTGCTCCGCCTGGCTGCCGATCACCTCGCCCTGGTAAAGGCCATAGCGCAGATGCCGCTCCGGGCCGGGCGCCTCCGGTGCCGCCGGGTTGCCCGGCAGGTCGCGCAGGGCGGTCAGCGCATCGGCCACCGGCAGCAGGTCGGTATCGCCCACCGGCGAGGGCGGCAGCGCGCTGGCGGCCTGCTGATAGGCGGTGGCGCCCTCGCCGGCCCGCGCCACCAGCGCGCTGTTGCCCAGATAGCTGCGCACCCACAGCGCGCCCATGCCCAGCGCGATCAGCACGGTTGCGGCGATGGCGGCACGCTGGGTCCAGCGATAGCGGCGCTCAACCTTGTCATCGGCCGATACCAGTCCGGCCTCGCTGAAGATCACCCGTTCCAGCAGCCGGGTCAGGAAATAGCTGCGCCCGCTGCCCTGCCCCGAACCGATGGCCTGCCGCCCGATGCCGAAGGTCTGCGCCATGCCCAGCATCAGCCGGTCGATCGGCGTGCCCTCCTGCGTGCCCGAGGTCAGGTAGACCCCGCGCAGCATGTGGCGCTGTTCATAGCGGTTGTCCTGGAAAATCTCGGTCAGGAAATCGCGCGCCACGCCGCGCACCGAGGCCACCTGTGCCGGGAACCCGGCGACCAGCGCCCGGCGTTGCGGGTCGGTCTCGCGCTGAAGTTTCTCCAGCAGCTGCGCGTTCAGCTGGCCCAGCAGCTCGGCAAATTGCGCGTCGAACTGCGCCACCGCCGGCGCGTCACTGCGCGCCGTTTCCAGCGGCAGGGTAAAGCCCCAGACCTTTTCGCGCTCTTCCTTGCCCAGATCGTCGAAGAACTCGGAAAACCCGGCGATCAGATCGGCCTTGGTGAACAGCACGTAGACCGGGAACCGCACGCCAAGCTGCTCGCGCAGCTCGTTCAGGCGGCGGCGGATGGCCTGGGCATGGGCCTTTTGCGTCATCCCGTCCTGCAGCGACAGATCCGACAGGGAAATCGCGATCATCGCGCCGTTGATCGGCTGGCGCTTGCGGTATTTCTTCAGCAGCCCGAGGAATCCCAGCCAGGCGGCATTGTCGGCATCCGCATCGCTTTCCTGCGTGGTATAACGCCCGGCCGTGTCGATCAGCACCGCCTCGTTGGTGAACCACCAGTCGCAGTTGCGGGTGCCGCCGATGCCGCCGACGGCGGCCTTGCCCAGCTTGTCGGCCAGCGGGAATTGCAGGCCGGAATTGACAATCGCCGTGGTCTTGCCGGCGCCGGGCGGGCCGATCATCACGTACCAGGGCAATTCGTTCAGGTGCCGCCGGCCGTTCTTGGACTTGCGCAGCTCGGCCAGTGCCTGTTTGAACTTGCCGCGCAGCTCGCCGATTTCCTGCGCGACGAAATCGTCCTCGGGCGGGGTTTCCACCGTTTCGGCGATCTCCTCGGTCATCTTCTTCGCGCGGCGGCGGCGCAGCCACAGGACCAGGCCCATCAGCAACAGGAAAACCACCGCGATCACCGCAATGGTGATCACCCGGCTGGTGACGCTGCCGAAGGGGCGCCATTCGGTCGTGCCGATGAACGGCGCGAAATACCAAGTGCAGACCGACAGAACCGCCGCCAGGAAGAACAGCACGAAATAGGGCGACCGGCACCATCTGAAGAACATGCGGATCATGTATCGGCCTCCCGCACCAGAACCACCTCGATCCGCCGGTTGCGGGCCCGTCCCTCGCGGGTGGCGTTATCGGCAATTGGCTCCTTGTCGGCGCGGCCCTCGGCCGACAGGCGCGCCGGGTCGTCAAACGCCTTGGCGATCCCCGCCATCACCGATTTCGCCCGCGCCAGCGACAGCGCCATGTTCGACGGGAACCGGGCCGAGCGGATCGGCACATTGTCGGAATGGCCGACGATGATCACCCGGCCCTTTTCGTCGTTCAGCGACCGCGCCACCCGCGCGATCGGCTGTTCAAAGCTCGATTGCAACGTGTCCGAGCCCGAGCCGAACATGCCCGACCCGGCAATCCGGATGATCAGCGTATTGCCCTTGCCGAACACCTCGACGATGCCGTCGTCGATCTCGGCCTGCAGCACGCCCTCGACCTTGCGCAGCTGCTCTTCCGCCGTCGGCGCCGGCGGTGGTGGCGGCGGCGGTGGCGCCCGGCGCAGCAGCTGCGCCACCGGGCCGCTGTCGATGATCGACAGCTGGCCGATCACCCGGTCGGTCTGCCGGAACAGCGCCCAGGACAGCCCGGCGAACTCGGCCATCAGCAGCACGCCGGTCACCGCCACCGCGATCCACAGCAGCCGCCAGGCCGACAGCGCCTTGAACGGTTTCTTCAGCCCCTCCCAGTTCGGCGACAGGTCATGTTCCAGCGGGCCGCGCTGGGCCCGGATGATCCGGGCCAGCGCGTTGCGGATCTGCAGATGCTTGTCCATCCCGCCCTGTTCGACCCTCAGCCGCCCCTCGAATCCCAGCGACAGGCACATATAGAGGAATTCCAGCAGGTCGATATTGGCCGCCGGTTCCTTTTCCAGCCGCGCCAGCAGATCGTAAAACCGGTCGCCGCCCACGGTCTCGCCATGGAAGGTGCCGACCATCGATTGCAGCCCCCAGGACGATTGCCCGCCCCAGGGCGTGTTCAGCACCACGTCATCCAGCGTGGCGCACATGGCATAGCGCGCGACCTTGACGCTCTGTGCCGGAATGCCGGCCTGCAACGCGCGGTTTTCGAACTCGCGCAGCTCGCTCACCACGCTCTGGCGCAGCTTGTCGGGGTCCATATGCTGGGCCCGGTTGCGGATCCGCGAGATCAGCGAGAACAGGGTCGAGGCGCAGGCGGTCAGCGGGTTCATACCGGTCATCGCCATCTTGGCATTCGGCGCCGCCGGGCTCGGCGCCTGCGCCCCCTGGGGCACGCCATAGGCCGCCACCGGCGCCGCCTCGGGCGGTTGCGCCGGCGCGGGGGTGGATGCGGACGGGTCGGCGGCCGGCACCTGCGGTGTGCGGCGGCCTCCCGGATTGGGCTTGATCACCGTCTTGTCGGTGTCATCCGGTTCTGCGAACGGGTCGTTGTCTGACATGGCTCATTCCAATCGCTCAACCGTTCCGGATTGCCCAAAGCTCCATCTTCAGCCCCGGATACTGGCCCGACACATGCACGGCGATGCCGCCCGATGTGGTCATCTTGCCCCAATAGGGGCTGTCGGCGTCCAGTTCGAAATAGACCACCCCGGCATGATAGGGGATCTGGCGCGGCGCCACCGGCAGCGGCCGCAGGGTGATCCCCGGCAAAGCCGAATTGACCAGCTGCCGGATTTCCTCGACCGGGCCGATCTTGGCCTGCCCGGCAAAATGGCGGCGCACATCCTCGGCCGGGATATCGGCATCCACCGCCAGCACGAAACCAGCATTGCCCAACAGCTTGCGGTCGGCGATGACGCCGACGCTGATGCCGTATTTGCGCGCCTCCAGCGCGATGGGAATCGCCGTCTGCTCCAGCACCGAGCTCAGATATTGCCGCAGCACCCGGATCACCGGGGCGAAACTGCCGGTCAGGTCGTCATGCTGGTAGGGCGGGAATTGCGGCGCCTGCTTGTCGGCGGACATGAACACCGACAGTTCCCCGGCCAGCGCGACGCTGACACGGAACAGTTCCTCGGGGTGCAGGTTCTCGATCCGGGCCAGGTGGCGGATCAGCGGCAGCGTCCGGTTGACCACCGCCAGCAGCATGAAATCCTGCACCTCGGCCGCGCCGCGCGCGCCACCCGCCTCGGACAGGCGCCCCGACAGCGCCTGCATCCGGTGCGACAGCAGACCCTCCAGCTCGCGCAGGAAGCCGTCCAGCGGCCGCGCCGCCCGCACATCCAGGCAGGACGGCACGAAGGCGCTGTCCAGGATGATCTCCTTGTCCGGGCGCACCTCGATGATGCGCGCAATCGGGATCGCCAGCTTGTCGGACAGATCGTCCACGGCCAGCGCAAATTGCAGCCGCATCTTGCCGACGCCCAGCACCACGGGTTTCTTCTGCTGGCCCATCGTGTCGGTGACTTCGATCTCGGCGGGGCGGAACCGGCTGGCCGACATTTCGGCCCCGGTCATGTCCACCTCGGCCGCCCCCTGGCGGCGCTGCGGCACCGTCAGGTAAACCACACAATCCTTGATCGTGCTTGGCACTTCCAGCGCGGGCGGGTGATCGTCGGTCGTCGGCACCCGGAACACGGTGCCGTCCTGGGTCAGCCCGGCCACGGATTTCAGCGCGAACTGGCCGATCTTCAGCACTTCATCATCGATCTCCAGCCCGCTGACGCCCCAGCCATAGGGCCGGATGCGGCGCGCCAGGCCGGTGACCAGCGCCTCGGTATACCGGTCGGCCTGCTGGAAATGGTGGGGCTGCAGAAACAGCCCCTCGGTCCAAAGCACCTTGCTGTCCCAGGACACGTAATTCTCCTTTCTCCGGCCGTCAGGATTTCAGCCTGTCCAGCTGTTCCTTGTAGGCCCGCGCAAATTCCCGGCTGAACAGGTCGTGAAAGTCATTCTCGGCCTGGTCGGAAATCTCCGCATAAATCTTTTCATAAACATCCCAGTACCGCGCCTTCTTGCCCTTGAGCAGGCTGCCGAAGGCGCTGCTGGTCTCAATCTTTCCTTCCAGTTCCTTTGGGTCGAGCTTTTTCAGCACGCCTTTCAGCGCCGCCTCCATGCCCGCCACCATGGCGACCTCATGCGCCTTGATGTCCTGCAACGCCTGTTCCGCGGCGCTTTCCGGGCTCAGATAGCCCTTGGTCGTCGGCCGGATCATCGCTTCGATCGCCTGGTCCGGGCTGATCGAGAATTTCAGCGGGTTGTTCCCGCCGGCACTGATCATCGTCTGTTCGATGCGGAACTCGCTTTTGATCGAGGTGCGGGTCATCAGGATCTCGCGCAGGCCGGTGACCAGCGTGCGCATCACCCGCCCCATCCGCGCCATCGTGTTGGGCAGGTCGGCCTCGTCGATCTGCACCTCCGCGGCGCCCGCGCCCTTCAGGAACGCCGTCGCCAGATCGCGGTCGCGCGCCGACGCTTCGGCCGGTGAGGGTGCGGGTGCGGGTGCGGGCGGGG
>NZ_PGTB01000176.1 GCF_002786325.1 Pseudooceanicola lipolyticus
TGCAGGCGCTGGCGGCCGAGCTGGGCGAGCGCGCCCATGTGCTGCCCTGCAACCTGGGCGACCCCGAGGCGGTGGCGGCGCTGCCGAAACAGGCGGCCGAGGCGATGGGCGGCGTCGATATTCTGGTCAACAATGCCGGCATCACCCGGGACAACCTGTTCATGCGGATGTCGGATGAGGAATGGCAAAACGTTCTGGACGTCAACCTGACCGCCACCTTCAAGCTCTGCAAGGGCGTGCTGCGCGGCATGATGAAAAGCCGCTGGGGCCGGATCGTCAATATCAGCTCGGTGGTCGGCGCCACCGGCAATCCGGGCCAGGGCAACTATGCCGCTGCCAAGGCGGGCATGGTCGGCATGACCAAGTCGCTGGCCTATGAGGTGGCCAGCCGCGGCATCACCGCCAATGCGGTGGCGCCCGGCTTTATCGGCACGGCGATGACCGACAAGCTGAACGAGGATCAGAAAACCGCGATCCTGGGTCAGATCCCCGCCGGGCGCATGGGCGATCCGGAGGAAATCGCCGCGGCGGTACTGTATCTGGCAAGCCCCGAGGCCGGCTATGTCACCGGCAGCGTGCTACATGTGAATGGCGGTATGGCGATGCTCTGAGCCGTTGCTGCGCCGGGCCAGCGCACGGCGCAGCGCGTTTTCCACATGGGCGGCGTCATAATCCGCCGGCACCTCGAGCAGCGGGATGCGGGCGCGGCGCAGCGCCTCGCATTTCTCGGCATCGCGCGGCATCCGCCCGCTCTGGACCTCGACGGCGCAGACATAGGCGCCGGACCCGTCGATGATGCCATAATCGATCTGGGCCGCGCGCGCCGCGACATGGCGGCTGTGCCAGCCCGGCCGCGCGATCACCTCGTCCAATGGCGGGCGCAACACCAGCCGGTGGCCGCGGTTGGGCTTGTTCAGCGCCGCCTCCAGCACCTCTTGCAGCGGCGGCGGAGCGGCTTTGTCCGAAGGCCTGGCGAACGGGTCGGATGGCGGGGTGGTTTCGGTCGGCTGATTGTCGCCGAAGAGGCTGCGAACGATCCGCAGAATCAAGGTGACGAGGAAAAATAAGGCAAGGACCAGCGTAAAGATCAGCGCAAGATTCGCTTGCAGCACGGCCTCGGCCAGAGCATAGAGGCCGGAAGGCGCGGGTGCGCTGCCGTCGGAAAGGATGGCGGTTTCAAATTCCATGACGTCGCGAGTCCAGCCTGTAATGCGGTGCCGATGCCGACTCTAGCGGCGGAAAAGGACAAATTCGGGGCGATTTCTGGACAGCTAATTCGTCATGCTTGCGGCGCAGTGAAAGCGTTTGCCAATACCGTTCTCTGTGCTATAGCGGCGCAGATTTCGCGAGGCGGTCTCACATCCGTCTATTCATGCCCGGTGAACCGGGACCGAGCCGCCCTGACATCGGGGCGAAACCACGCCACCCCAAGCGGGCAAGGGCAGATATCGGGTCGAAGGCCCGCAAAGGAATGAGGAATTTGAAATGAGCGACGTCGCAGACCGCGTTAAAAAGATCGTTGTGGAACACCTCGGTGTCGAAGAAGACAAGGTGACCGAGAACGCCTCGTTCATTGATGATCTGGGCGCGGACAGCCTTGATACGGTCGAACTGGTGATGGCTTTCGAAGAAGAATTCGGCATCGAGATTCCCGATGATGCGGCCGAAACGATCCAGACTTTCGGCGATGCGGTGAAGTTCATCAGCGAAGCGTCCTAAGCGCGACGAATCGGTATGCCAAAGCGGCGTCTCCCGGCAGGGAGGCGCCGTTTTTCTATTCCGGGCGCGCTTTGGGCTTGCCAGGGTCCGCCTGGGCCTGCCACTGATCAAGCCGAGGCAGATCAGACAGGACGGGCAGCAAATGATCCGATCCGTTCCGACCATAAACACGTCACGCCTGGCGTTGCGCGCGATGCGGGCCGAGGATTTCGACCGCTATGCCGAGATCTGGGCAATGCCCGAGGTGGTGCGCAACATCACCGGCGAACCACGCGACCGGCGGCGCGCCTGGGAGGCGTTTCTGCGCAATGCCGGACATTGGCAGATCACCGGATTCGGGCAGTGGGCGGTGATCGAGCAGAGCAGCCGGCTGATGATCGGTCAGGTCGGTTTTTTCTTCAGCAGCGCGGCGTTGGCCGAGGATTTTGACCTCTATCCCCAGGCCGGCTGGATGCTGGTGCCCGAGGCCCAGGGCCGGGGTTATGCGATCGAGGCGGCGCGGGCGGCGCATGACTGGTTCGACCGGGTTATTCCGGGCAAGCTGGTGGCGCAGGTCGCGGCGGCGAATTCCGGCTCGCTCAAGCTGGCCGCGCAGTTGGGCTATCGCGAGCTGCGCCGCGAGGGCGAGGGCGAAACCGCCACCGTGTTCCTGCGCCGCGACGGGCCACCGGGTGGCCGCTGAACGCCGCAAACCGCGTTGGCCCTGCCGGAAACCGCCCGCACCTGCCGGGGCGTGACGGATATGTTAGGCTGGTATCAGGCGATTGGTCGCGGGGAGAACTGGCCATGATGATCTATCCGACAATGGAGTTGCAGAACCGGCGTTGCGTGACGCTGGACAAGGGGCGGCTGGAAGAGCCGCTGATCTGGCATGTCGATCCGCTGGAAACCGCGCACAGCTTTGCCGCGGCCGGGGCGGAATGGATGCATCTGACCGATTTCGACGGGGTGGCCGGCGGTGGCGGCAACAACGACCTGCTGGAGGCAATCATCCGTGCCGCCGGCATTCCGGTGCAGCTGGGCGGCGGGTTCCGCAGCCGCGACTCGGTTGAACGCTGGATCGACAAGGGCGCCGGGCGCATCGTGATCGGCACCCTGGCGGCGCAGGAGCCGGATCTGGTCAAGGAAATGGCGAAATACCATCCCGACCAGATCGTGCTGGCGGTCGATGTCTGGCGCGGGCAGGTGATGGTCGAGGGCTGGCGCCAGCCCAGCGCCTTTACTCCGGAAGATTTTATCCAGGCCTTCGACGGGGTGCCGCTGGCGGGGATAATCGTTACCGATATCGCCAGCGAAATGGGCGATGTCGAGGCGCAGATAGGGATGATTGCCGGGCTGGCGCGGCTGTCGCGCACGCCGGTGGTTGCCAGCGGCGTGGTGCGGACGGTCGATGATATTTCCCGGCTGAAATATATCCCGAATATCGCCGGCGCCCTGGTGGGCCGTGCCCTGTTCAACAAGACCGTTGACTTGGCCGAGGCGCTGGAAACCGCGCGTCCGGGTGTGGAGCCGGTGGCGGAGTTCCGTTAGCCTCGGACCCGTGGGGAACCCTGCCACGCCCGGTCCTGTCGCGCCGGGTGGGCCGCGGCGATCGGGCAATGGGCGAGTCGATGATGCCTGCGCTCTTGCCCCCGGTCCCCGGGGCGGGGTAAGAGCGTTGCGCAATTGGAACCAGATGTAGGCACAGGGCAGAAGGGCAGTTCATGCGCAGAGTCGTGGTAACGGGGCTGGGGCTTGTCACGCCGCTGGCCGACGGGGTCGAACAAAGCTGGTCGCGGATTCTGGCGGGTGAGTCCGGCGGTGGGCCGATCACCCTGTTCGATGTGGACGGGCTGGCGACGACCTATGCCTGCGAGGTGCCGCGCGGCGATGGCAGCGACGGAACCTTCAACGCCGACGCCTATATGGAGCCGAAAGACCAGCGCAAGGTCGACACCTTCATCCTGTTCGGCATTGCCGCCGCGCAGCAGGCGGTGGAAGATTCCGGCTGGAAACCCGAGGATCGCGAGAGCCAGGAACGCACCGGCGTTCTGATCGGATCGGGGATCGGCGGGCTGAATTCGATCGCCGACACCGCGGTGATGATGGAGGCGCGCGGCCCGCGCCGGGTCAGCCCGTTCTTCGTGCCCGGCGCGCTGATCAACCTGATCTCGGGCCAGGTCAGCATCCGTTACGGGTTCAAGGGGCCGAACCATTCGGTGGTTACCGCCTGTTCGACCGGCGCCCATGCCATTGGCGACGCCGCCCGGCTGATCAAATATGGCGATGCCGATGTGATGGTGGCCGGCGGCGCCGAGGCGGCGATCTGCCGGATCGGCATTGCCGGGTTCAATGCCTGCAAGGCGCTGAGCACCAAACATGCCGACAACCCGCAAAAGGCATCGCGCCCCTATGACCGCGACCGCGATGGTTTTGTCATGGGCGAGGGCGCCGGCATCGTGGTGCTGGAAGAATATGAACATGCCAAGGCGCGCGGCGCCAAGATCTATGCCGAGGTCGTGGGCTATGGCCTGTCCGGTGATGCCTATCACATCACCGCGCCGTCGGAAGACGGGGACGGCGCCGAGCGCTCGATGCGGGCGGCGCTGCGCAGTGCCGGGATCGACGCGGCCGATATCGACTATATCAACGCACATGGCACCAGCACCATGGCCGATGTGATCGAACTGGGCGCGGTCGAGCGGATGCTGGGCGATGCCGCAAGCCGGGTGACCATGTCTTCGACCAAGTCGGCCACCGGCCACCTGCTGGGCGCGGCCGGGGCGATCGAGGCGATCTTCTCGATCCTGGCGATCCGTGACCAGGTGGCACCGCCGACGATCAACCTGGACAATCCCGAGGTCGAAACCGCGCTGGATCTTGCCCCCAACGCAAAGCGCGAGCGCGAGATCAACGTGGCGCTGTCCAACTCGTTCGGCTTTGGCGGCACCAATGCAAGCGTGATTTTCAGGAAACCTGACTGATGTGGCGCAGCCTTGCCTCGAACATGCTGACCTTCCTGGTGGTGGGGCTGTTTCTGGTCGGCGGCGTCGTGCTGTGGGGCAAGTCGCAATATTCCGCCACGGGTCCGCTGGAAGAGGCGATCTGTCTGCAGGTGCAGCGCGGATCGAACATCGCCCGCGTCAGTCGGGATCTTCACGAAGAAAACGCGATCAGCAATGCCGCGATCTTTCGCATGGGCGCGGCCTATACCGACAAGGCCAGCCAGTTGAAGGCGGGCAGTTTCCTGATCGAACCCAATGCCACGATGGCCGAGATCGTCGACCAGATCACCCGGGGCGGCGCCAACACCTGCGGCACCGAGATCGTTTATCGCGTTGGTGTCACCCGCACGGTGGTGGATGTGCGCGAACTGGACCCGGCCACCAACGAATTTGTCGAGCGCGCTGAATTCGAACTGGCGGTGGACGAAACACCCGCGGCCTATACCGAGAAGCGCGCCGAGGCGGATACCCGCTATCGCCTGATCCTGGCCGAGGGCGTGACCTCGTGGCAGGTGGTCGAGGCGCTGAACGCGATGGATGTGCTGGCCGGTGAGGCCGGCGAGGTGCCGACCGAGGGCGCATTGGCGCCGCACAGTTATGAAATCGTCGAAGGCACCGACCGCAAGGCGCTGTTGGAGCAGATGACCATGCTGCAAAGCCAGCGGCTGGCCGCGGCCTGGGAAGGGCGCGACCCCGACCTGCCGTTGCAAAGCCCGGCAGAGATGCTGATCCTGGCTTCGATCATCGAAAAGGAAACCGGCATTCCGGAAGAGCGGCGCGATGTCGCCAGCGTTTTCGTCAACCGCCTGAACCAGGGCATGCGGCTACAGACCGACCCGACGGTCATCTACGGCATCACCAAGGGGCGCGGCGTGCTGGGCCGTGGGCTGCGCCAGAGCGAATTGCGGCAGGTGACGCCCTGGAACACCTATGTGATCGAGGGGCTGCCGCCGACGCCGATCGCCAATCCCGGCGCGGCCAGCCTGGAGGCGGCGGCGCACCCGGCCAGCACCGATTTTGTCTTCTTCGTGGCCGATGGCAGCGGTGGCCATGCCTTTGCCACCACGTTGGACGAGCACAACCGGAACGTGGCCCGCTGGCGCCAGATCGAGCAGGAGCGCGGCAACAACTGACCTGTCTCCTGGGGCGTGGTTAAGATTTTATTAACCACTGTGGACGGTTGGGATGCAAAGTTGAAGCGAATTTCTTGACCGGGCGTGCGCTGGGGCTTATAAATATCACAGCTAGAAGACGAGGGAAGCAGCCGGGGGAATACCCCTAGGCTGTTTTTCTTTTCTTTCGTGCGGCGACCCATCCCACAGGCAAGGGATCTGCTGCAATGACGCTGATAACCCCCGAAGAGCACGTTTCCGACACCGCCGAGCTGCTGCGTTCGCTGCATGTCTCGATCCGCCGGCTGCGACAGCAGACCGAAGCGCTGCGCCAGGATCTGGCATCGGGCGAAGAGCCCGATATCGGGCGCGCCGGACGGGAGATATCGGCGGTCGAAGGGCTGATCCGCACTTGCCAGAAAGTCGAGGCCAGCCTTGTCGAACAATACCAGAAACGCTCGGGCATCGTGCGCGGCGGCTACGCGCTCGATCTCGAAAACGCGCGCGCTGAAATCGGGGTCCGATTGGCTCGCCTCCGTGCCTGCGGCGCTGCGGATGAGGTTCCTGAATGAGACCGGGGAAGGCGCGCTCTGTGCGCTGCCCTACCTGTTCGACTTCTGGGCGCTGCCGCACCAGCTGCCGCCGGAAGGTGACTGGCGCGCCTGGGTGATCCTTGGAGGGCGCGGCGCGGGCAAGACCCGCGCCGGGGCCGAATGGGTGCGTGGCCTGGTCGAAGGGCCGCGGCCGATGGATCCGGGGCGCGCCCGTTCGGTGGCGCTGGTGGGCGAGACCTATGACCAGGTGCGCGACGTGATGATCAAGGGGCCCAGCGGTATCCTTGAATGTTCACCGCCCGACCGGCGGCCGGATTGGAAGGCCAGCGAGCGGCGGCTGATCTGGCCGAACGGCGCCACCGCGCAGGCGTTTTCCGCCCATGATCCCGACGGGCTGCGCGGCCCGCAATTCGACGCGGCCTGGGCCGATGAACTGGCCAAGTGGACCAAAGGCGTCGAAACGCTGGACATGCTGCAATTTGCCCTGCGCCTGGGCGAGCGTCCGCGGCTTTGCGTCACCACCACGCCGCGCAACGTGCCGGTGCTGGTCGAGTTGCTGGAGCTGCCCTCGACCGTGGTCAGCCATGCGCCGACCGAGGCCAACCGCGCCAACCTGGCGGCCAGTTTCCTGGAAGAGGTGCGCAGCCGCTATGCCGGGTCGCGGCTGGCGCGGCAGGAGCTGGACGGCGTGTTGCTGACCGATATCGAGGGCACGCTGTGGCCCGGAGCGCTGCTGGAGGCCGCGCGCTGCGACCAGGTGCCGCCGCTGGACCGCATTGTGGTGGCGCTGGACCCGGCGGTCAGCGCCGGGCCAGAGGCC
>NZ_PGTB01000177.1 GCF_002786325.1 Pseudooceanicola lipolyticus
GCCAGCCGCGGCCGATCCCCGCCCGCATGCGGCGCGACAGCGCACCTGACAGCGCCGCCGCGGCGGGCTAGGGTCGCGCCATGTCGATCTGGACCCGCATCACCGATGCGCTGAGCGCGCTGGCCAATGGCGAAAGCCTGACCACGGTGTTCGAGCGCCTGCGCACCCCGCCCGAGCGCAGCGTCGCCTTCACCATCGCGGTGATCGCGCTGGGCGCCAAGATGGCCAAGGCCGACGGCCAGGTCACCCGCGACGAGGTCACCGCCTTTCGCGAAGTGTTCCAGATCGCTCCCGAGGACGAGGCACAGGCGGCGCGGGTGTTCAACCTGGCCCGCACCGATGTTGCCGGCTACCAGGACTATGCCCGTTCCATCCGGCAGATGTTCGGCCCCGACAGCGACACGCTGAACGACCTGATGGAGGGGCTGTTCCACATCGCCATGGCCGACAACCGCTATCACCCGGGTGAGGACCAGTTCCTGGGCGACGTGGCCGGCATTTTCGGGCTGAGCGAAGCCCGTTTCCGCGCCCTGCGCGCCCGCTTCGTTCCCGATGCCAAGCCCGACCCCTATACCGTGCTGGGGGTCAGCCCCGACATGCCGCGCGAGCAGATCCGCCAGGCCTGGCGCCGGCTGGTGCGCGACACCCATCCCGACCGGATGATGGCGCGCGGGGTGCCGGAAGAGGCGGTCAAGCTGGCCGAAAAGCGGATGCGCGACATCAACACCGCCTGGGACGAGATCAATGCAGGCGCCGCCTGATGCGGCTGGCCACCTATAACGTCGAATGGTTTGCCAACCTGTTTGACGAACAGAACCGGCTGGTGGCCGATGACGGCTGGTCGGGGCGGCAGGATGTCACCCGCCGCCAGCAGATCGAGGCGCTGGGAATCGTGTTCACCGCGCTGGAGGCCGATGCGGTGCTGATCGTCGAGGCGCCCAATACCGGGCGCCGCCAGGACACGGTGGTGGCGCTGGAGCATTTTGCCGAGCGCTTTCAGCTGCGCCAGCGCCGCGCGGTGATGGGGTTTGCCAATGACACCCAGCAGGAAATCGCCCTGTTATACGATCCCGACGCGCTGTCGGCCCGGCACGATCCGCGCGGCGCTGAGACCGGCGGCAAAGGTGACCGACAGGCGCCGCGATTCGACGGCAGCTTTCGCATCGACCTGAATTTCGACGCCAGCGAGGATCTTGTGACTTTTTCCAAGCCGCCGCTGGAACTGGCCGTGCGCACCGCGCAGGGCACCGAACTGCGGTTGATCGGTGCGCATCTGAAATCCAAGGCACCGCATGGCGCCACCAATCGCGATGCGGTGATGCGCATCTCGATCGCCAACCGGCGCAAGCAGCTGGCGCAGGCGATCTGGCTGAGGGCGCGGATCGAACAGCACCTGGAGGCCGGCGATTCGCTGATCCTGATGGGCGATCTGAACGACGGGCCGGGGCTGGACGAATACGAGGGGCTGTTCGGGCGCTCGTCAGTCGAAATTCTGCTGGGCGACGAGTTGTTCGACCCGCATGCGCGCCAGGCGCTGCAGCGGCGGCTGGGGGCGATGCCCACCACCGCGCGGTTCCTGATGCGGGACCGGCAGACCTATCTGCAGGCACTGCTGGATTACGCGATGGTGTCGCCCGACCTGATGGCGCGCCGTCCGGCCTGGCGCATCTGGCACCCGTTCGACGATGCCCGCTGCTGGCAGGTGAGCGAGCTGCGCGACGCGCTGCTGACGGCGTCGGATCATTTTCCGCTGACGCTGGATATCGAGATCTGAGGCTTAACGGATCGCCCTGGACGCCCTATATAGGGCGCATGAAACAGCCGCTTGCCTTTGTCCTTGCCCTGGCCCTGTCGACCACGCCCGCCTCTGCGCAGGAGGGGGACGAGAGCGGCTCGATGATGCAGCGCGGGCTGGAACTGTTCTTCGAGGGGCTGCGCGACGAGGTGTCGCCGGCGCTGCGCGACCTGCAGGACATGGTGGCCGAATACGGCCCCGGCATGCGCCGTTTCCTGTCCGAGATGGGACCGGCGCTGGCCGGGATCCTGGAAGAGGTCGAGGACTGGTCGCGCTATGAGGCGCCCGAGATCCTGCCCAATGGCGATATCATCATCCGCCGCAAGCCGGATGAGGTGCCGGAGCCCGAGGCGCTGCCGCCCGCCGGGCCGACGGATATCTGAGCCGCGGCGCATCGCCGCCGCTCGCGGCCCGCCATCCCCCTTCACAGGACTGGCCAAGCGGAAAATCCCGGCTATGGTTTGGCCATGTGTGGACGTTTTGCAGCCGGACATCTGACCCAGGCGCAGATGCTGAAGATCATGCGCGACTTTCTCGACGCGCCCAAGGTCGAGGAGGGCGAGGCGCCGCAGGCGGTGACCGGTTGGAACATCAAGCCGACCCAGCAGGTGCGGGTCGGGTATCTGCACGAGGATGGCGCCGTTGCCACCACCGCGCGCTGGTGGTTCGTGCCGCATTGGCACAAGGGCGAGGCCGGCGACTGGAAGGCGACGACCTTCAACGCCAAGGTCGAAACGGCGCGGGAAAAACCGACCTTCCGCATCGCCTGGACCTCGGGTCGCTGTATCATCCCGGCGATCGGCTATTACGAATGGACCGGCAGCAAGGGCAAGAAACAGCCCTGGTTCATCCGGCCCGAAACCAACACCGATCTGTTCTTTTTCGCCGGGCTGATGTCGCGGCTGCCGAACGGGTTGCGCACCTGCACCATTCTGACCCGCGCCGCCGATCCCAAGATCACGGCGCTGCATCCGCGGATGCCGATCATCCTGCGCCAGGCCCAGTGCAGGGACTGGCTGACCGCCGCGGTCAGTGATGACGAGGTGATCGAGGATTACGGTACCGGCTGGCAACACCAGACCTATCGCGTCAGGCCGTTCGGGCGCGACGATGACGGGCCCGAATTGATCGAGCGCGACGGGTTCGACCTGTAAGAGGGGCAGGGCGCGCGGTCAGGGCGCGGTGTTGACGACCACCTCGGCGCCCAGCGTCTGGGCCAGCGACATGAACCGCGCTTCGGCGACCTCGCCAAACAGGGGGCGGGCCTTTTCCGCCAGGGTCAGGGTCAGCAGCTTTTTCTTCGGCTGCCAGCCCAGTTCGCCCAGGGGCTCGTCGGCATGCATCCACAACATGGCGCCGAACCGCATCGCCTTGCCCAGCACCTCGGCCTGGTGCAGCCCTTTTTCATCCAGCAGGGTGTAGAGGTTTTCGAATGCGGTGCCTTCACGCTTGTTGCGGTAGCGGTGCAGCAGGGCGAGGCCGAGGAAGACCCGTTCGGAATGTTTCAATCCGCCCAGATTGGCGCGGGTGGCGTTTTCGAAACAGACCTCGGCGCGATAGTCGGGATGCGCGCGCCAGCTGACATCGTGCAGCAGGCAGGCGGCCTGGATGATCCGCACCCGCGCCGGCGGCGCGCTGCGGAACAGCGGCATGACGAAATCGAACAGCATCTTGCCAAAGCCGGGCAGGCGGGCGTCCTTGGCCTCGGCGAAATGGCAGGATTCGATCAGCGGGTCGCGGTCGCGCAGGTGCTGCGGCATCTGTTCGTACAGCAGCCCCTCGCGGATGCCATAGCTGGAAATCGCGATATCCTTGGGCCCGAAGGTGCGCACCAGCCGCACCAGCACGTCGGTGGCGATCGGCACCAGCGCCATACGCGACGCCGAGATTCCGCATTTGCTGCGCAGCGCGTCGAGGTCGCTGGCGTCGATGAAGCGCGCGGTTTCGCGCACCGCCGCCGGGGTCATGCGGTATTCGTGCAGCACCCTCAGCGGATAGCCGCGCCGCGCCATGTCGATCCGCGCGATGGCGCGCCAGCTTCCGCCGACCAGGAACAGGCGGTTGTGCTGTTCGCCCATCTGCTCGCTCAGCCCGGCCATCACCGTCTTGATATGCTCCTTGCGGCCCCGCCGACCGCCGGGCAACCCGCCCAGCTTGAGCGGGCCGAGCTGCGAGGTCAGGCGTTTGCCGACGCGGCCATCTGAGATTTCGGCCAGTTCCATCGACGAGCCGCCGATATCGCAGACCAGGCCGTAGGCGCCGGGCCAGCCCAGCAGCACGCCCTGGGCGGAAAGCCGCGCCTCTTCCTCGCCGCCGATGACCCAGATGCGCAACCCGGTTTCGCGCAGCACCTCGTCGCAGAACTCCGGCCCGTCCTCGGCATCGCGCACCGCGGCGGTGGCGACGGCGGTCAGCGGCGGCAGGTCCATGCCGTTGGCCAGGCAGGCAAACCGTTTCAGCGCCGCCAGGGCGCGCACCCGCCCCTCGGGGTTCAGGCGGCCGGTTTCGGACATGCCCGCGCCCAGGCCGCACATGATTTTCTCGTTGTAGAAATAGGCCGGAGACCGCGCGGCGCCGTCAAACACCACCAGCCGGACCGAGTTCGATCCGACATCGATCACGCCGACTCGCGACAAGGCGCGTGCACTTGGGTCTTCGAACAGGGGGCGCCCGAAGACGTCCCAGTTCGTTCCGGTGGGTTCCATACGCTGATTCATGAATTCCCCGGTCTATTCGGGGCAATTTGCGACATGCAGCCTCGCGGGTCAATCTTTGACCTGACGCCGCGCCGGTTGGCGCAGCGTCACGCTGGGTGGGGAGAGAGCCGCAGGGTGCGGTCAGTCGGCGGCATGGGTCAGCTGCGGCACGTCCGATGCCCCGGCCGATCCGCGCCCGGACAGCGACGGGTTTTCCATGAAGAAGCGGTGGCAGTTGAAGGCGAATTCGCCCTCGGTCAGCGGGCTGCGGGTGAAACTGCCATCCGGCGCCATCACCCAGCTTTGCGCCACATCGGCCAGGTTGGCCGCCATGATCTGGCTGACGATCTGCGCCTTGACGGTGGCGTTGTTGATCTCGACCAGGGTTTCGACCCGCCGGTTCAGGTTGCGCCCCATCCAGTCGGCCGACGAGATGAAGACGCGGGCCTTTTTTGACGGCAGCCCGTGACCGTTGCCGAAACAGACGATGCGGGAATGTTCCAGGAACCGTCCGACGATGGATTTTACGCGAATGTTGTCGCTTAAGCCCTTGATGCCGGGGCGAATACCGCAGATGCCGCGGATCACCAGGCTGATCTTCACGCCGCCCTGGCTGGCGCGGTACAGCGCGTCGATCACCTCGCTGTCGATCAGCGAGTTCATCTTGGCCCAGATCTCGGCCGGCTTGCCCGCCTTGGCATGGGCGATTTCGGCGTCGATCATCTCGATCAGCCGGGGTTTCAGCGAGATCGGCGAGATCGCGAGGTTTTCCAGCGACTCGGGCTGCGCATAGCCCGACAGGTAGTTGAACACCTTGGTGGCATCGCGCCCCAGCGAGGAATCGCAGGTGAACAGGCTGAGGTCGGTATAGATCCGCGCGGTGATCGGGTGGTAATTGCCGGTGCCGTAATGGGTATAGGTCACCAGCTGATCGCCCTCGCGCCGCACCACCGTCGAGATCTTGGCATGGGTCTTGAGGTCCATGAACCCGTAGACCACATGCGCGCCGGCGCGTTCCAGCCGCCGCGACTGGCGGATATTCGCGGCCTCGTCGAACCGCGCCTTCAGCTCGACCAGCGCGGTCACCGACTTGCCGTCTTCCGCCGCCTCGCACAGCGCCTCGACAATCGGCGAGTTCTTCGAGGTGCGGTACAGCGTCTGCTTGATCGCCACCACGTCGGGATCGCGCGCCGCCTGGGTCAGGAACCGCACCACCATGTCGAAGGTCTCGTAGGGGTGATGCAACAGCATGTCTTTCTGGCGGATCGCCGCGAACATGTCACCTTCGAAATCGGTGACCCGTTCGGGCACGCGCGGGGTAAAGCTGGGCCACAGCAGGTCGGGGCGGGTGTCGATCACCATCTCGCTCAGATCGGCCATGCCGATCATGCCATCGACCTCGATCAGTTCGCTGTCATCGACGCCCAGTTCCGACATCACCGTCGCCAGCAGCTTTTCCGGCGCGCCGGCCGAATAGGTCATCCGCACCACCTCGCCGCGGCGGCGCCGTTTCAGCGCCACCTCGAATTCGCGCACCAGGTCTTCGGCCTCTTCCTCGACTTCCAGGTCGCTGTCGCGCAGGACGCGGAATTCGAAATAGGATTTCAGCTTGTAGCCGGGAAACAGGCTTTCGATTTCCAGCAGCAGCAGCTCTTCCAGCGGCAGGAACCGGTCCTTGCCGGAATCGGGGGGCAGCCGCACGAAGCGGCTGATCTGGGCCGGGATCGGCAGCAGCGCCTGCAGGCTGCGCTTGTCGCGGCGGCGCTCCAGTTCCAGCGCCAGCGAGTATCCGGTGTTCGGGATGAACGGGAAGGGGTGCGCCGGGTCGATGGCCAGCGGCGACAGCACCGGAAAGACCTTGTTGAGAAAGAACTCGGCCAGGAAGCTGCGGTCATTGGCATCCACCTCGTCGCGGGTCAGCATGGCGATGCCGGCCTCGGCCATTTCGCCGCGCAGCGCGTGCAGGGCACGCTGCTGGGACTGCATCAGCTTGCGCGCATCCTCGCGGATCAGCACCAGCTGTTCCGCCGGGCTCAGCCCGTCGGCGGCGGGGGTGGTGTTGCCGGCATGGGCCAGTTCGCGCAGACCGGCAACGCGGACGGTGAAGAACTCGTCCAGGTTATTGGCCGAGATCGAAACGAAGCGCAGCCGCTCCAACAGCGGCACGCGCGGATTTTCCGCCTCTTCCAGCACCCGCCAGTTGAAGCCCAGCCAGCTGAGTTCGCGATTGTAGAATCGGCCCGGTCCGGTGATGTCCAGGTCGCTCAGCTCGACGGCGGGAACGAAATCGGATTTGAGGAAATCTGTCTGTGTCATGGCGGCTTTATGCGAATTGGATGTAACTGTTTGGTGACCCGAGCTTAACTGGTCTCGGCACCGCCGCCAATCAGCCGCGCCGCCAGCGCGCGAGACAATGTGCGGCCCTCGTCCAGCGCCGCCTTGTCGAGCATTTCCACCATTGCTGCCGCCGCCTCGAACGAGCGTTCCATATGCCGGACGAGATAGGGAATCACTTCGGGCTTTGGCGCGATCTGGCGGTCGGCGAACAGCTTGGCCAGCACCGCCGCCAGCAGCGCATCATCCGGCGCGTCCAGCGCCACGTGGCAGGCGGCATCGACCCGGCTCTGGATATCGGCCAGCGCCAGGTTCCAGTGCCGCGGCGCGCCGCGCCCGGTCAGCAGCAGCGGCTGCCCCG
>NZ_PGTB01000178.1 GCF_002786325.1 Pseudooceanicola lipolyticus
CACCGCGCGGCTGGGCGCGGCCGGTGCGGGCTATGCCGCGCTGACCGCGGTGATCGCGCGGGCCAATGTCGCCCTGGCGGCCGAGGCGCTGGGCGCGATGGAAAGCGCGACGGAACTGACCCGCGACTACTTGATGACGCGCAAGCAGTTCGGCCGCCCGATCGGCAGTTTCCAGGCGCTGGCCCACCGGTTTTCCGATCTGCTGATCGAACTGGAACAGGCGCGTTCGGCGGTGATCGACGCGGCGGGCCATCTGGCGGACGAGGCCGCCAGCCGCGACCGCCACATCGCCGCCGCGCGCAACCTGCTGGGCCGCGCCGGACGTCTGGTGGCCGAGGAGGCGATCCAGATGCATGGCGGCATCGCGATGACGCGGGAATACGAACTGGCCCATATCGCCAAGCGCATCGTCATGACCGATCACCGGTTCGGCGATACCGATTACCACCTGGAGCGGTTCATTGAACTCAGCGCCGCCTGAGCCCGGGCGCGCCCACCTGATCACCGATGCCACCGGGGCGCAGCGGCTGATCGGCTGGACCACCGATCTGGGTCACAGGGATGGCCGGCCACGGCTGTATCTCGATCTCGGTGCGCAGCATGGCAACCGGCACGGGGTGCTGCATGGCGGCATCATCGCGATGTTGCTGGACAGCGCCTGCGGCTATGCCGGTGCCCGCCACCTCGACCCGGTGGCATTGCCGGAACTGCTGACGCTGTCCTTTACCACCCAGTTTCTGGCGCCGGTCGCCGGTGGGCGGGTCACGGCGCTGGGCACCGTCACCGGCGGCGGGCGGCGGACCTTGTTCATCGCCGGCGAGCTGTTCGACGAGGATGGCAGGCTTGCCGCAACCAGCACCGGGGTTTACAGACCTGTGGCGAAGGAGACACGCAAATGAGCCTGGCCCGAGTGGATGATCTGGGCGACCGGCTGGTCGTCGTGAACCTCAACAGCACCCGCCGCGGCGCGCTGACGCCGGATCTGTACCAGGCGATCCTGGATGCCGTCCGGCTGGCGGCCGAGCCGCGCTTCCGTTCGGTGATCCTGACCTCTGAGGGCGGGTTCTTCTGCGCCGGCGGCGATCTGAACGTGCTGGCCACCCGGCGCGATCTGTCACCGGCCGAACGACGTGGCAAGATCGATCAGCTGCACGGGCTGATCCGGGCGATCCGTGCCTGCCCGGTGCCGGTGATCGCCTCTGTCGAGGGGGGCGCTGCCGGGGCCGGTGCCTCGCTGGCGCTGGTCTGCGACATGATCGTCGCCGCGGCGGGGGCGAAGTTCACCGCCTCCTATGTGCGTGCCGGTCTGGTTCCCGATGGCGGCCTGACCTCGGCGCTGTCGCGGATGCTGCCCCGGCAACTGGCGATGGAAATGTGCCTGCTGGCGCGCCCGATCACCGCCGAACGCCTGGCCCAGCTGGGGGTGATCAACGCCGCGGTGCCCGCCGGCACCGCATTGGAGGAGGCGCAGGCACTGGCCGACGAACTGGCCCGCGGCCCGCGCGAGGCGCAGGGGGTGATCCGCGAATTGGTGGCCAATGCCTACGAGACCTCGGAAGAGGCCCAGCTGGATGCCGAGCGCGACGCCATGGCACTGGCCCAGGGTGGCCCCGAGGCGGCCGAGGGCATCGCCGCGTTTCTGGAAAAGCGCAAGCCGACTTTCACCCGCTAGGCCGGCCGGGGCCGATCCGAGGTCCCGGATCAGGTCCGGGACGGCGCTTTGGCAGTTTGTTCAGACATAGACGCCTTCCGCGGCGGCGCGGATGGCGCGGATATTGCGGCCATAGACCTCGGGATCGCCGACCGAGCCGCCTTTGAACACCGCCGAGCCGGCCACCAGCACATCGGCCCCGGCACCGGCCACCAGCGGCGCGGTTTCCACATCGACGCCGCCGTCGATCTCGATATGCACCGGCCGGTCGCCGATCATCGCCCGCAGCGCCTTGATCTTGTCGCCCATGTCGATGAATTTCTGCCCGCCGAACCCGGGGTTCACCGTCATCACGCAGACCAGGTCGACCAGGTCCAGCAGCGGTTCCGCCGCGCTGGTCGGGGTGCCGGGGTTCAGCGCCAGCCCCGCCTTGGCGCCCGATGCCCGGATCGCCTGCAGCGTGCGGTGGATATGCGGCCCGGCCTCGACATGGGCGGTGATCACATCGGCCCCGGCCTTGGCGAAGGCCTCGATATAGGGATCGACCGGCGCGATCATCAGGTGCACATCCATCACGCCCTTGATATGCGGCCGGATCGCCGCGCATGTGGCCGGACCAAAGGTGATATTGGGCACGAAATGCCCGTCCATCACATCCACATGCACCCAGTCGGCGCCCTGCGCCTCGACGGCCTCGCATTCCTGGCCGAAATTGGCGAAATCGGCGGCCAGGATCGACGGGGCGATCTTGATCTTGCGGTCGAAACTCATGTGTTCCCTCCTTGGTCTGGCCCGCATATAGGCCATGCCCCGCCGCAGGGACAGAGGTGATCGCGGGCGCGGCCGGCCGCCGCCGGTTTTGAGGGGTTGGCAAAGAGAAACAGCAGCAGCGCGCGGCCCTGGCTATGTCTCTTTTACAAAAACCCAAACTGGCGCAGCGACCCGGCCGGGCGTGGGGCCGGGGCCCTTCAGGCCTGGGGCAGCCCGGCCAGCCGGCGGCCCTCTTCGGTTTTCAGGCTGAAATCGGTGCCGAGAAACTGCTCGGCCCCGTCGCCGCAGAGAAAGGCGATGCCCTTGGCCACCCAGTCTGGCGGGATATGGTCCGACAGTTCAAGCTGACTGACCGGGTTGAGGCCCGAAGCCTTGATCTGCACCTGCATCTCGGTGGCCACGGTGCCGGGGCTGAGGCCGACCACGCGGATGCCGTCCGCGCGGAACTCCTTGTCGGCGCAGCGGGTCAGCGACAGCACCGCGGCCTTGGTGGCGCAGTAATGGCTCCAGCCTTCCAGCGCACCGGTGGCGGCGCCCGAGCTGATATTGATCACCGTGCCACCGCCCTGCGCCTTCATCACCGGGATCGCCGCGCGCAGGCCGTGATAGACGCCCATCAGATTGATATCGACCACCCGCGCCCAATCGGCCGGGTCGCTGTCATCCAGCCGGGCGATCGGTTCGATCACCCCGGCATTGTTCACCAGCACGTCGACCGATCCGAACCGGTCCTGCGCCTTGCTGATCAGCGCCTCGACCTCGCCCCATTGCGCGACGTCGCAGGGCTCCGCCAGTGCGGCGCCGCCTTCGGCTTCGATCTCGTCGGCGATCTTGCGGATTGCGTCGCCGCCGCGCGCGGCCAGCACCACGCTGGCCCCCAGCCCGGCCAGGTGGCGGGCGGTGGCTTCGCCGATGCCGCGGCTGGCGCCGGTGATGATAACGGTTTTTCCGGACAGGCTCATATCAGGTTCCTTTTGCTTTTGCTGCCAGACTGGACAAGGTTAGGCAAAGTTACAACTCAGCCCGACAGCGGGAACCGCCGGATCAAGTGGAACATCCCGTCCGAGGCTTCGCCCACCAGCGCGATATCCGGCACGGTGAAGCCATCGGGCAGCAGCGGCGTCAGCCGCGGTGCCAGCCAGGACTCGACCGCGCCGATCTGATCTTTCGGCAGCCGGCCCGACAGGGTGATGTGAAAGCGGAAATCCTCCAGCACATAGGGATAGCCCCAGCGTGTCAGGTTGTCTTCCTGCCGCGGGCTCAGCCCGGCGGCGCGGCGGCGGGCCAGTTCCGCCGTACCAGCCGGGGCGCGAAAGCGATCGAGCTGTTGCACGCAGGCCCCGGCAAGCGCGGCCAAAGCTTCTGCCGGGCCGGATGGCTGCAGGCAGAGAAAGCGGCCGAGGCGGGTGAGGCGCAGCCCCGCCAGTTCGAAGGGCGCAAGGGTGGCGGCCAGGTCTGCGCAGGCGGCCTCCAGCCCGGCCGCGGTGGTCCCCTCGGCCAGGCGGAAGGGTGGTTTCAGCGTGCCATGCAGCCCGTATTTCCGCGGCGTCGCGGTGATCTCGCTGATCGGGCGCGGCAGGCCGGTTGCCTCGGGGTGGTCGGCCGGCCGGCCGCTCAGCATGTCCCAGCCCAGCCAGCCGGTGCAGAACCGGGTCCAGCCGGCGGTTTCGGGCGGGGCGTAATAGATGGCGTAGCGGCTGTAGGTCATGTCAGGCCCGATAGAACAGGTAACGGTCGGGGGCGATGCTGTCCGGCCCGGTGAGCGGCGTGAACCCGGCCAGCGGCTGACCCGAAACGATCAGCCCGCCGGGGGCCATCACCCGCGCCAGGTGCGGCGACAGGCGGGCGGCCTCGGCGACGTCCTGGTCTTTGACGCCAAAGCCGAAATCGTAATGCGCCAACACGATCTGCGCGCCCTGTTCGGCCAGACGCGCCAGCATCGGCTCGGCCTCGCCCTCAAGGAAATCTTCGGCAGGCGGAATGCAGGACGGGTGACAGTTCAGCGCCCGGTCGATCACCCAGATCCGGCGCTGGGGCAAAATCTCGCGCAGATGGTCGTAAGTGCGCCCGTTGCCGAGCCCGAGGTCGAGCGCATCGCCGGGTTGCCCGGCGGTCTGCGCCGCGGCCCAGTTCAGCCCGTCGCGCTGAGCGGAAAGGCGGCGCAGCATGGAATCGAGGCGGCTCATCGACCGGCCTCCGGCAGGCGGGGTGCGGTCCAAAGCGTCACCGGACCGGCCAGAAGCCGGCTGAGCAGCGCCTCGGTAAAACTCCAGATCGCCGCGTCATGCACCAGGTGATGGGTCAGCAGGCCAAAGGGCTCTGCGGTATCGGCGCGGCCCTCGCGCCGGTCGGCAAGAGCGCCGGCCAGCTGGGCGATCAGCCGGTCAGGCGCCACCAGCGACCGGCTGCCGCGCCAGTCGATCGGGTCGAGATGGGTGTTGACCAACGCGAGTTCCGGCGCCGCCTGCGCGCCGGGGCGGGGGCCAAAGGTGGAGAGCATGGTATAGCCGAGCGCCGGCAGGTCGGGGGCCAGATCGGGCGCCATGCGGTTCCAGGGCGGCACGAAGACCGGGGCAAGCGACGGGCCAAACAGCTCGGTCAGGGTCGCAAGGCCGCGTTCGGCCTCGGCCCGCATTTGCGCAAGCGGGCGATGGGCGCCGAATTCGGCCTTTTTCTGCCCCTCCGGCGCGTGGCTGGCATGGGCCCAGCCGTGGACCAGCGGGATCAGGGCGGGATTGCGGGTCACGGTTTCGGCCAGGGCGCGCGTGGCGCCGGCGGGGATCACCGCAAGGTGCAGCGGCAGATCGAAGCGGCCGGCCAAGGCGATCAGCCGGTCCAGCGCCGGGCCGGGTTCCATCGCGTCATCGTCGCGCCACCAGAACGGCAGGTACAGCCCGGCATCCCGCCAGCGGGCAAGTTCGGTGTCCAGCGGGGTCCAGTCCGGGGTCATGCGCGTGCCTGTGCCATCGCGCAGGCGATTGCCACGGATTGCGCGGCGCCGTCAAATTTAAGCCCGCCGGTGGGGCGCGGCGGGTCGGCCAAGACCGCCGCAAGCGCGCTGTTCAGCGCCTCGGGCGTCAGCTCTGCCGCTGGCAGCACCCGGATGCCGGGCAGCGCGGACAGCGCCCCGGCGCGCAGGCCCTGTTCCACCTCGCCGCCGGCATCGAAGGGGACGAACACCGCGGGCGTGCCGGCCTGCAACAGGTCCAGTGCGGTGTTATAGCCGCACATGCTGACCGAGGCGGCGGCCTGCGGCAGCATCTGGCGGAAATCGGGGCGGGCGGGTTCGATCACCGTGTTGTCGCCGCGGGGAAGGCTTTGGATGGTGGTGGCGGCATACTGGCCGCCGACCAGGATACGCCACCGGGTTTCGGGCCGCTGCCGGGCCGCCGCCGCCGCGGTTTCGAACAGGGCGCGCCCGACGCTGCCGCCCCCGGCGCTGACCAGGATTTCGCCTGCGCCGACCTGGCCGGGATGCGGCACCGGGGCCGGCGGTGCGACATAGCCGGTATAGCGCAGCAGCGGGGCAAGGCGCTTGCTGACCGGCCAGCTGCGCTCCAGCGGGGCGGCCTGCGGGTCGGAATGTACCAGCACCGCGTCATAGCGGCGGGTCACGATCTCTTCGGTGCGCTGCGCCCGCTCGGGCTTGGACGGCGGCGCGAGGATGTCGCGGATCGAGGACAGCAGGACCGGCGGCCGGGGCAGCGCCTGGGCCGTGTCCAGCAGGGCGATGAACTCAGCGCTTAGCACCCGGCGGCCGAAGGGGAACAGCTCGGTGATCAGGATATCGGGCGCGAGGCCGGTCAGCGCGGCGCACAGCGCCTGTTGCCGAGCCGCCAGATAGGCAGGCGTCGCCGCCGCGCCGGTTGCATCCAGCAAGGTGGTGAAATTCACACCGTCCGAGCGCAGCGGCGGCAGCTGGTGCAGGGTGATGCCGGCGTGATCGAGCTGTGGTGCCGGCAGCCCGCCCGAGGCAATCTGCACCACGTGTCCCTGGGCGGCAAAGGCGCGGCCCAGCGTCAGGGCGCGCGCCAGATGCCCGGTGCCCAGCAGGTGGGTGACGGCGATCATCACCTTCATTTGGTGCCCTCCCGTGGGATCAGGCGCAGCGGTTCGGGCGCGGCGCTCAACCGGTCACCGTCGAGCGTCAGGAGATAGAGCCGGTTGCGCTTGATGGCGAAGGGGCAGGGGCCGTCGAACCCCCAGCCATGGGCGCGGGCCAGCAGCACCCGCATCACGCCAATATGGCAGACTGCCACCGCATCGCGCTGCAGCCCGGCCAGCCAGGGGGCCAGCCGCGCGGCAAGTTCGGCCGGGGTTTCGCCGCCGGGCGGGCGATAGTGCCAGCCCCAATCTTCGATATGGCGATAGCCGCTGTCCGGATCGGCCAGCAACGCGCGGCCGTGCTGTCCTTCCCATTCTCCCCAATGCATCTCGGTAAGGGCCGGGGTGATGCGCGGCGCCCGCCCGCTGAGCAATTCGGCGGTTTCGACGGCGCGGCGCAGCGGGCTGGACCACAGCGCGGCGCGGTCCCAGGGGGGCG
>NZ_PGTB01000179.1 GCF_002786325.1 Pseudooceanicola lipolyticus
GGTGCACCGCCCCTCGCGGCCGCTGTGGCTGTGGGGCGCCGGCCATGTCGGCCGCGCCATCGCCGGGGTGATGGCCCCCCTGCCCGAGTTCGAGATCACCTGGATCGACACCGTGCCCGAGCGCTTTCCCGACCCGCTGCCCGCCGGCGTGGCCGCGCTTCCGGCGGCCGAGCCGGGGCTGCTGGTCTCCCGCGCGCCTGATGACGCCATGCACTTGGTTCTGACCTACTCCCACGCGCTGGACCTGGACCTGTGCCACCGGCTGCTGACCCACCGCTTCGCCTGGGCCGGGCTGATCGGTTCGGCCACCAAATGGGCGCGGTTCCGAGCGCGGCTGGCGGCGCTGGGCCACCCGCAAGAACAGATCGCCCGCATCACCTGCCCGATCGGCGACCCGGCGCTGGGCAAACATCCGCAGGCCATCGCCCTGGGCGTGGCGGCCGCGCTGCTGCACCTGCCCCCCGCCAATGCCCGCAAGGAGCACCGCGCATGAGTGACATCCTTCTCAGCATCAAGGGGCTGACCAAGGCCTATCCCGGCGTCGTCGCCAACAGCAACGTGTCCTTCGACATCGGCGAAGGCCAGGTGCATGCGCTGCTGGGCGAAAACGGTGCCGGCAAGTCGACGCTGGTCAAGATGATCTACGGGCTGGTGAAACCCGACAGCGGCACCATGACCCTGCGCGGCAAGCCCTATGCCCCGGCCGAACCCCGTGCGGCGCGGGCCGACGGCATTGCCATGGTGTTCCAGCATTTTTCGCTGTTCGACGCGCTGAACGTGGCCGAGAACATCGCCCTGGGCATGGAGAACCCGCCGCCGATGCGCGACCTGGCCCGCCGCATCCGCGAGGTCAGCGAAACCTACGGCCTGCCGCTGGATCCCTATCGCACGGTCGGCGATCTGTCCGCCGGAGAGCGGCAGCGGGTCGAGATCATCCGCTGCCTGTTGCAGGATCCGAAACTGCTGATCATGGACGAACCGACCTCGGTGCTGACCCCGCAGGAGGTGCAGATCCTGTTCGAGACGCTGCGCAAGCTGTCCTCGGAGGGCACGGCGATCCTTTATATCTCGCACAAGCTGGAGGAGATCCGGGCGCTGTGCGACCATGCCACGGTGCTGCGCCTGGGCAAGAATGTGGGCGAATGCGTACCGCGCGACACCTCGGCGCGGGACATGGCGGAACTGATGGTTGGCGCCTCGCTGAAAACCCCCACCCGCGCCGGGCGCGATCTGGGCGCAGCGGCGCTGGATATCACCGGCTTGTCGGTGGCCTCGCCCTCCGCCTTTGGCACCTCGCTGAAGAACATCCACCTGACGGTGCGCGAAGGCGAGGTTCTGGGCATCGGCGGCGTTGCCGGCAACGGCCAGGACGAGCTGCTGGCGGCGCTGACCGGCGAGGTGCTGACCGATGCGGACGCGGTCAAGCTGAAGGGCCGGCCGATCGGCCGGCTGGGCCCCATCGCGCGGCGCAATCTTGGCCTGCTCACCGCGCCCGAGGAACGGCTGGGCCATGCCGCCGCGCCGGATATGAGCCTGACCGAAAACGCCCTGCTGACCGGCTGGGTGCGCGAGAAGCTGCAGAATCGCGGCTTCCTGAAATGGGGCGCGGCGCAGGGCTTTGCCGAAACGATCATCAAGGGCTTCGACGTGCGCACCCCCGGCCCCGGCAATGCGGCGCGGTCGCTGTCGGGCGGCAACCTGCAAAAATTCGTCATCGGGCGCGAGGTGTTGCAGAACCCCGCGGTGCTGGTGGTGAACCAGCCGACCTGGGGCGTCGATGCCGCCGCTGCGGCGGCGATCCGGCAGGCGCTGCTGGATCTGGCAGCGGGCGGCGCCGCGGTGATCTGCATCAGCCAGGACCTGGACGAGCTGATGGAGATCGCCGACCGCTTCGCGGCGCTGAACGAAGGGCGGCTGTCGGCGCCGCGCGAAACCACCGGGCTGACGGTAGAGGAAATCGGGCTGATGATGGGCGGAGCACATGGCATGGAGGTTGCGGATGTCTGAATGGTCGGGGACCGAAGCCCCCGCGGAGCATGCCGCATGATCCTCCTGGAAAAACGCCCGCAACCGTCGCGCGCCTGGTCGGTCGCGACGCCGCTGATCGCGGTGATTGCCACCATGGTCTTCGGCGGGCTGCTGTTCGCGCTGTTGGGCAAGAACCCGGTCGAGGCGATCCGCACGATTTTCTGGGAACCGCTGTTCGGCGAATTCGCCTTTTATTACCGCCCGCAGCTTCTGGTGAAGGGCGCGCCGCTGGTGCTGATCGCCATCGGCCTGTCGCTGGGCTTCAAGGCCGGCATCTGGAACATCGGCGCCGAGGGGCAATATATCATCGGCGCGCTGGCCGGCGCCGCCGTCGGGCTGGCATTTTACCCGCTGGAGGCCTGGTACATCTTTCCGCTGATGGTGATCGCCGGCGCTCTGGGCGGCTGGGCCTGGGCGATGATCCCCGGCATTCTCAAGATCAAATTTGGCACCAATGAAATCCTGGTCTCGCTGATGCTGGTCTACGTGGCAGAGCAGATCCTCGCCTCGATGGCGCTGGGCCTGCTGAAAAACCCCGAAGGCTTCGGCTTTCCGGGCAGCCGCAACCTGAACGATTACACCCCTGCCAGCAGCTGGATCGATCAGAATGCCGGGATGCACTGGGGCGTGGTCACCGCGCTGATCGCGGTGATCTTCGCCTATATCCTGCTGAACCGGCACATGCTGGGTTTCAACATCCGGCTGACCGGTGACGCGCCGCGCGCGGCGCGGTTTGCCGGGGTCAACCCGGCGCGGCTGGTGCTGTTCTGCCTGGGCACCTCGGGGCTGCTGGCCGGGCTGGCCGGGCTGTTCGAAGTGGCTGGACCGGCGGGACAGGTCACCATCGATTTCAACACCGGCTATGGCTTTACCGCGATCATCGTCGCCTTCCTGGGCCGGTTGCACCCGGTCGGCATCCTGCTGGCCGGGCTGCTGATGGCACTGACCTATATCGGCGGCGAGATCGCGCAATCCAACCTGGCGCTGCCGGCGGCGGCGATCCAGGTGTTCCAGGGAATGCTGCTGTTCTTCCTGCTGGCTTTCGACCTCTTCACCAATTACCGGCTGCGGCTGAAAACGCGCGAGGCTGCCTGAGCCATGGATCTCTCTGCCACCCAATCCGCCCTGCTGGTCGCGTCGCTGATGGTGGCGGCCACGCCGATCCTGCTGGCCGCCATCGGCGAACTGGTCACCGAACGCGCCGGCGTGCTTAACCTGGGCGTCGAGGGAATGATGATCACCGGCGCGATCTGCGGCTTTGCCATGGCGGTGAATACCGGCTCTCCCACCCTGGGGTTTCTCGGCGCGGCGGCGGGCGGCGCGCTGCTGTCGCTGCTCTTTGCCCTGCTGACGCAATTCGCGCTGGCCAACCAGGTGGCCTCGGGCCTGTCGCTCACCCTGTTCGGCCTCGGCCTGTCCTCGTTGCTGGGGCAGAGCTATGGCGGGCAGAACCCGCCCCGGTCCTACCGGCTGGACATTCCCGGCCTGTCGGACCTGCCGTTCTTCGGCCGCGCCTTTTTCCAGCACGACCTGATGGTCTATCTCAGCCTGCTGATCGTGCTGGGGGTCTGGGCGCTGCTGAAATACACCCGGCTGGGCCTGGTCCTGCGCGCGGTGGGCGAAAACCACGAGGCCGCCCATGCGCTGGGCTACAAGGTGGTGGCGATCCGGGTCGCGGCCATCGCCTTTGGCGGCGCCTGCGCCGGTCTGGGCGGCGCCTATCTGAGCCTGGTGCGGGTGCCGCAATGGACCGACGGGATGACCGCCGGTGCCGGCTGGATCGCCCTGGCCATCGTCGTCTTCGCCTCGTGGAAACCGTGGCGCGCGCTGCTGGGCGCCTACCTGTTCGGTGGAGTCACCGTATTGCAGTTGAACCTGCAGGCGGCGGGTGTCAACGTGCCGGTGCAACTGTTGTCGATGTCGCCCTATGTCATCACCATCCTCGTTCTCGTCGTCATCTCGGCCCGCTCGGCCGGTGCCGGCGCCGCACCCGCCTCGCTGGGCCGGATGTTCCATGCCGGACGGTGACCGGGACCCATCAACTGGGGGGCAGCCCCCGCACCATTTCCAACAAGGGAGTATCTCATGAAACGCAGAACCCTACTTGCCGGGGCGATGACCGCGGCCAGCCTGGCGCTGGGCGCCGGTGCCGCGTTGGCCCAGGACACGCCGAAGATCGGCTTTGTCTATGTCGGCCCGGTCAATGATGGCGGCTGGAGCCAGCACCATCACCACGCGGCGATGACGATGAAGGAACATTTCGGCGACGCCATCGAACTGGTCGAACAGGCCTCGGTGCCCGAAGGAGCCGATGCCGAGCGGGTGCTGACGCAGATGGCGCTGTCCGGCGCCGACCTGATCTTTACCACCTCGTTCGGCTATATGGATCCGACGATCAACGTGGCCAAGAAGTTCCCGGACGTGAAATTCGAACACGCCACCGGCTACAAGACCGCGCCCAATGTCAGCGTCTATTCCGCGCGCTTCTACGAGGGCCGCGCCATCGAAGGCTTTCTGGCCGGTCACATGACCAAGACCAACAAGATCGGCTATATCGGCTCGTTCCCGATCCCCGAGGTGATCCGCGGCATCAACTCGACCTATGTGAACGCCAAGCGGGTGAACCCGGATGTCGAAATCTCGGTGATCTGGATCAGCACCTGGTTCGACCCGGCGAAAGAAGCCGACGCCACCCAGGCGCTGCTGGACCAAGGCGTTGACGTGGTGCTGGCCCATACCGATTCTACCGCGCCGCTGGCGGTGCTGAAGGAAAAGGGCGGGCTGGGCTTTGGCCAGGCCGCGGACATGTACGAATACGCGCCCGAGCCGCGGATCTCGTCGATCATTGACGAATGGGCGCCCTATTACATCGAACGGGTGCAGGCGCTGCTGGACGGCACCTGGGAAAGCGCGAACACCTGGGACGGCATCGGGGCCGGGATGGTCGGCATCGGTGAGATCACCGGCCCGGTGCCCGCCGATGTGAAGGCCGAGGCCGAGGCGCTGATCGAGGCCATCGCCAGCGGTGAATATCACCCCTTCACCGGGCCGCTGAACAAGCAGGACGGCACCCCCTGGCTGGCCGAGGGCGAAACCCCGGATGACGGCACCCTGGCCGGCATGAACTTCTATGTCGAAGGCATCACCGGCGAGATCCCGCAATAAGCGGCGCACCGGCGAAACGAAGGGCGCACCAAGCGGTGCGCCCTTTGCATTGAAGCTGCCGCTTGGGGCCGTGACCTCGTGGGCGCCCCGCCAAGCCGGCCAAACTCCCAGTTCCCGGGTCGTCTGAATTCCGGTTGAAACTATCCCAGTTTCCAGACCGTGGACCGGTCAACCCCACCCAAAACCAGCCAGGCATCACGGGGCGGCGGGATATGTCTTGCAATGGTCAATCCATCACCCGCAAACCGCGTTGCAGTAAGGGCCGCGTCCCACGCCCCTGCCCGCAACCCTTCGGCGGCCGCGACGGTGGAGCTGACCTCGATCACCTCCTCATAAGCACTTAGGCTGGCGTATTCTCGTGTTGCCGGGTGGAGGGCAATCGACCTCGGGCGCTCTTTGCGATGCAGGATTGCCAAGGGCTGACTCTCTGCGACAAATACATCCGTGATTTTCAGACCAAGTTTGTATTGCGCCGCCCCCACGACTTCGCCACAGCGACCGTGGGCCGCGCAGATGAAGATATGGTCGGCGGCGTCGCGCGTGCATGCCTGCAAAACGGCACCAAAATCATCGCACAAGAGAGGCGTGGCGGCGATCTCTTCGCGTTCAAGATAGGCTTGTAACACCAGGTGGTGATTGCTGCCTTCGGGCCCCAATGTTGCAAACGTCGAACTGGCCATCCAAACCTCGGTTTCACATGCGCAGGCGCTTGAAATGGCGGCGTCATACCAGGCTTGCGGGGTCTGCGATACCAACCCGGCAGGCCACACGCCACCCGCGTTGGCGATTTCGGCATTTGGCGTCCTGGACTCTGAAGCCGGACTTCGGCGCCTGTCCGGAGATCAGCCCGGCACCCACCGGCTTGGATCAGCGATCTTTCCAGTGTAGCGGCGTTTGGGTTCGTAAGGACTACTGAGCATAGCTCTTGAATACTCCTTTTGGGCAGCATCCCAAAGCCGACCAATGCGCAGACCGCAGCATCGTTCACTTTGGGCTCGAAACAATCATTCGACCGTTCCAGTCAAAACCGCCCGGCCCCCGGGCGCGCCAAGCTCGGCTGAGCGGACAAAGCCGATGTTCGGGTTTCGGTCACAAGCCGAGCATCGCCGGGCCGCGGCGCGGCGAGCCTGAGCGCGGAATCCCTCGATTAATCCCGGCCAAATCCGAAACGCTCACAGCTCTGCGCCCAGCCTAACCAGATCGCCGGGCCCGGGGGCGGCCCGGCAATGCGCGGCGGGCCTGCGGCCCTTTATTCCGCGAATGGCAGGGATCGGAGCGTCGAGCGCGACTCGGACCGGAGCCTGCGCTTCGGGCCTTCCCGGCGCTCGCGCGCACCCTTTACCGCAACAGGCTGGCGATCGACCCGCCCGTTTCCGCGTTGCAACGGTTGCAGCCTTCGAATTGCGCGTCAGAGGATCAGCGCCCAGCCTTCGGGGCGGCCGGGCGCAGGCCCGCCTGCTCTTGCCTCCGCCCCCTGCCTCGCGGCACAAGGAGTCCGGGCCGGACTGTACCACCCCGAAACCGAAAGAGGCCGCCATGCCCAAACGCGACGTTCCCTCCACCGCCAGCTTTGCCGAAACCACCCCCGACGGGCGGTTGTTCGCGCCGTCCGCCGCGCGCAATGCCGGGCCCTTGGGCGACCTGCTGGCCGATCTCGCCCCGGCGCGTGGGAGCGCGCTGGAACTGGCCAGCGGCACCGGCCAGCATGTTGCCGCCTTTGCCGCCCG
>NZ_PGTB01000017.1 GCF_002786325.1 Pseudooceanicola lipolyticus
TGCGGCGCCGGTTGACGGGGGGCGTGCTGGCCAAGGCGGCGAGCCAGGGCAGCCAGGTCTTCGCCCGGCTGGCCGAGGTGCCGCTGTTCCTGGCGGCCTGGGGCAGCGGGCTGTTCGGTGAATGGCTGCTGGTCACCGCGATTCCGGCCTGCCTGAGCTTGAGCGATCTGGGCTTTGCCGGTGCGGCCAACCGGGAGATGGCGATGCGGCGGGCGCGGGGCGATCGCGACGGCGCGCTGGCGGTGTTCCGGGGGGCATCGGTTCTGATCCTGGCGCTGTCTATGGGCCTGGCCGGGCTGTTCCTGGGCGGCGTCGCGGCGCTGGATCTGTCGGCGCTGTTGGGATTGCAGCGGATCGGGCCGCAGATGTTGGCACTGGTAATGCTGTGCCTGGCGTTGAAACTGGTGATCGAAAGCCAGACACGGCTGCTGTTCGGCGGGTTCTATTGCGTACAACAATATGCGCGCGGCTTTCTGGTGCTGGCGGCGATCCGGCTGGGCCAGCTGGGCGCCAGCACCCTGGCGCTGATCTGCGGCGGTGGGCCGGTGGCGGTGGCGCTGGCCATGGTGCTGGCGGAGCTGGCAGGCGGTGTCGGAATGCGCCTGGCGCTGCGGCGTAGGGTGCCCTGGCTGCGCTATGGGCTGCACGGGGTGCGGCGCGCCGACATCGCGGCGTTGCTGCGTCCGGCGCTTGCCGGCATGGCGATCCCGCTGGGTCTGGCGGTGAGCCATCAGGGCGTGCGGCTGGTGATCGGTGTGATGCTGGGACCGGCGGCGGTGGTGGTGTTCACCACCCATCGGCAACTGACCCGCATGGTCAGCGTCGTGGTCAGCCTCGCGCATCCGGTCCAGGCCGAGTTGAGCGCGCTCTATGACCGCTCGGATCCCGCACCGTTTCGCGCCCTGTCGCGCGCGGCGGCCCGCCTGCTGGTCCGGGCGGTGCTGGCGGTTGCGCTGGGCGTGGCGTTGATCGGCGGGATGGTGTTTGTGACCTGGACCGGCGGCGCAGTCGGGTTCGACACCGTGCTGTTCGGGCTGCTGCTGGCGGCGGCAGTGGCAGAGAGCCTGTGGTTGGCGGTGTTCCCGCCGGTGATCGCGATCAACCGTCACATCGGGGTGGCGCGGATTTACCTGGTGCTGAGCGCTGTCCTGCTGCCCTGTGTCTGGGCCGCTGCGGCGGGTGGTCTGCTGGCCATTGCCGCGGTTCTGGTTGTCCTGGAACTGGTGTTCTTCGCCACGGTGCTGCGCACGGCCTGGCAGGTGACCGGGGACAGCGGGGCCGCATGGCTGCGGGCGGTGCTGGGCCCGGGCGGCGGGGGGGGGCGATGAGCGAACCACTGTTCCTGTTCAGCCTGCCGCGCGCCGGTTCGACCTTGACCCAGCGGTTGTTGGCGGCGCATCCGGCGATCTGTTCGACGGCAGAGCCCTGGATTCTGCTGTCGTTGTTCCATGCGCTGGATAAGGCCAGCTTTGCCGAGTACAACGCCACCGCCGCGCGGCGCGCGGTGTCGGAGTTTTGCGCTGAATTGCCCGGCGGGGCCGCGCAATACCGGGCCGAGGCCGCGCGGATGGCGGCAAGGCTTTATAACGCGGCCGCGGAGGATGGTGCGCGCTATTTCCTGGACAAGACGCCGCGCTATGCCCTGATTGCAGAAGAGATCCTGGCCGCCTTTCCCGAGGCGCGGATATTGCTGTTGTGGCGCAATCCGCTGGCGGTGGCCGCCTCGATGATCCGCAGTTTCTCGGCCGGGTGCTGGAACCTGCATCACTTTCACGTCGACCTGTTCGAAGGGCTGGACAGCCTGTGCAGGGTCTATTCCCGCCATCCCGAACGCTTTCACGTCCTGCGCTATGAAGATCTGGTGCGCAACTGTGCCGCCACGCTGCGCCCGGTGTTTGCCTATCTGGACCTGCCCGATGATCCCGGCGTGGCCGACCGTTTTGGCGCGGTGCGGTTTGCCGGGTCGATGGGCGACAAGACCGGGACGCGCGCCTATGCCGATGTGACCTGCGCCAGGCGGGAAACCTGGCCCGAGGTCTTCGCCACCCCGCTGCGGCGGCGCTGGGCGCGGCGCTATCTGAACTGGCTGGGAGAGGAGCGGTTGGCGCTTATGGGCTATTCCCAATCGGCGCTGCGGGCGGCGCTGGAGGCCGAGCCGATGAGGCTGCGCCATATTGCGCCGGATGTGGCGCGGATGGCTTATGGCGCGTTGGACCGGCGCCTGAACCTGACTGTGCTGCGCGCAAGGCGGGCGGAACGGGCAGGGGGCGCGCCGCTTTTCCCGCTGTCCTAGCGCCAGATCGGATCGCAGCGGTGAGAACCTCGTCCAGATCGGCGGCGGCGGCCTGGGGGGTGAACCGTTCCTGGAACAGGCGGCGGGCGCTGCGGGCCATTGCCGCCCGCTGCCCGGCCGGCAGTGCCGACCAGCGGGTCAGCAGCTGCACCACGCCATCGGGCGTATCCGGGGCAACCAGCCCGGCGCCGGCCTGCGCGATCTCGGAGCAGATATTGACCTGGTCGGAGATCAGCACTGGGCAACCATGCGACAGCGCCTCGACCACGGCGATCCCGAAATTTTCCTGATGCGAGGGCAGCACAAAGGCCTCGGCGCCGCCAAAGGCGGCGGTCTTGACCGCGCCGCGGATCATGCCGGGCCAGTGCAGGCGATGCGCGATGCCAAGCGCGCGCGCCTGCTGGCGCAGGCGCTGCCCGAACCCGTCCGGTTCCGGCCCGGCGATGACCAGGTCCAGCGCGGGGTCGGATGCGGCCAGCCGCGCGAAGGCGTCGAGCAGCAGGTCGGCGCCTTTCTTTTCATGGATCCGGCCGAGATAGAGCAGGTATCGCCGCCCGCGAAGCCGTGGCAGCGCCGCCACAAGCGCGCCGGTCTCCTCTGAGGCAACCGTCGCGGCCTTGGCGCCATAGGCGATCACCCGGGCGTGGTAGCGGGGCCGGGGAAAGGTGCGGGTGGCCAGCCGCTGTTCCTGCTGCGAGGTAAACAGCACCCGCTGCGCATGGTGCAGCACCGCGCCCTGGGTCAGCGTCCAGGCCAGCCGCTTGGCGCGGAATTTCCACGGAGCGATGCGGGCGAAATAGGGATCCATCATGCCATGGGCATAGACCACATAAGGCAGGCCCGCCGCCTTCAGGCCGTGGCCGCCGCCGATCACCGCATAATTCCACAACCCGTGCAGCACCGCGATGTCAAAGCCCGCCGCCTGCGCCGCCAGCCATTGGCGCAACCTGCCGGTATAGCGGCAGCGGAACCGCCCGGGCCCCAATGGCACGATGCGGGCGCCGATGCCGCGGGACTGCCCGGCCAGGAAGGCGGCGTCGGGGGCGTCGAGGCTGGCAATCGTGGTGCTATGTCCCCGTGCGGCCAGGCAGGGGGTAATGGCGGAAATCCCGGCGATCGGGCCGCCATAGGCCGGATCCACCGTCAGAATCAGACGCAATATCCGCATGTTTCCCCCTGCCGTTTTCTGGTGCCGAAACGTTATGCACAAGCTTAGGCAGAGGTCGGCTAACAAAGCGTTGTGCCTTGTTAGAGCCTGATATCTGACCCAGCGCCATGCGGTGCAGGATCACCGACACCGCCAGCAGGCTGACCTTGTCGAAGGACCAGAACGCGCCGTTTTGCATCAGCAGCACAAACAGGATCGCCCAGGGGATGCCGCCGCGTGCCGACAGGAACAGCACCGCCAGCATCGCCATTCCGATCACGCCGTAATTGATCAGCGTGTTGAAGATGGCGTTATGGGAAAAGGACTCGTTGGCCAGGTCCATGCCCGGCAGGTAGCCCATATCGAGGAAGACCCGGATCGGGATGCCGAACGGTGCCTCGCCCAGAACCCGGGGCAGCGCCAGCAGCGGCGTGGCGATGCGGCTGGCAAAAGAAAAATCCTCGCCCCTCAGGATGGCCCCGATACGCTCCGAGATCTCGCCGCCTGCCAGGGCCGCCCCGGCGGCGCCGGCGGCCAGCACCGTGACAAACAACAGCCCCTGACGTCGGTCGCCATGGCGCAGCAAGATCAGCGCCAGCGCCGCCGACATCGAGACCAGGCCCAGCATCGACAATGACAGGAAGGTGGCCAGCGCCAGAACCAGGATGATGCCCCGCGCCAGGGCCGAGACCGGCCAGAGCGGTGACAGCGCCAGCACCAGCACGGTTGCGACCGCGGCAAGATAGGACGGTTCGCCGAACGGCCCCGACGGGCGCACCCGTGAATGGCGCAGGTCCAGATCGGTGGGCAGGGTGTTGGTGTTGATGACGTAGAGGTCATGCGGCAGGCTGACAAACACGCCACGTTGCAGGCCGATGGTCTGGGCAATCACCAGCAGGGCCAGGCCCAGCGCGACCAGGCCGAGACAGCGCAGCGCCAGCCTTGCCTGGTTTGGGTTCAACACGATCTTCCGCCGCAGCAACGCGATGATCATCAGGAAACACAGGGCCTCGCGGCCGGCGCGCAGGAGGTCGTGGCTGTCGGCCAGCGGGTGCAGCGCCGCCGTGGCCAGCATCGCCCAGACCACGAACAGGCAGGCAAAGATGCGCAGGGTGAGGAAGCCGCGCAGCCCGGTGGCGGCGGCAAGGCACAACGCCGCGGCAAGGGTGCTGACCGAGGCGTAAAAGCTGAGCCCGAGCTGCAGGAACGGCAGCAGCAGAACCGCCAGCGGCACCGCCATCCGGACGGCCTAGCCCGGCGCCAGGCGCCGGGCCCGCACCGCGTTCAGCGCCGGTTTGAACGGGCGCAACGCCAGCCGCTTGGCCTGGTAGGACAGCAGCACTGCCAGTGACAGCGGCGCCATGCCGAAATGCTGCACCCGCGCGTGGTGATAGGCGGTGAGGGTTTTGCCGGCATTGGCGATGCTGGTGCCCCCCGGTTCCATGATCGTCAACAACTCGTTCACGAAGACGATCTGCCGCCACACCGGGCAAAGCCGCAGCGACCATTCGTAATCCATCCCGAAGTGGCGGGTGCGGTCATAGGTGCCGAAGGTCGCGAACAGGTCTCGACGGATCAGCATGGCCTGATGTGGCAGCTGGTTGTGCAGGTATTGCCGCCAGAACGGCGCCGAACGGCCATGCCGGCGCCCGGCCAGTTCGATGCGACCCACAATCACCGGCGCGCCACGATGGGTGTCGAGCAGGCGGGCCAGGGAAAAGGCCGCCCCCGGCGCAAGGCAGTCGCCGGCATTCAGGAACAGGACATAATCGCCGCTGGCCCGTGCGACGCCCTTGTTGAAGGCATCGGCGATGCCGCGGTCCGGCTCGCTCACATGCGTGGCGATGCGCGGGGCAACCGCGGCAATTGCGGCGCCGGTGCCATCGGTCGAGGCGCCGTCGATCACCACCCATTCGGCGTTGTCCGGCGCATGGTCCAGGACGCTGCGGGCGGTGCGCCGGAACCCGGCGGCATGATTGCGAACGATGGTGATCAGCGACAGCGTCATAAGCCCCTCCATGCGGGGCGGCTGCCCCAAAGGTGCAAAACGCTAGTCAGCGCAGACTTAAGAAACCGTAAATCGTGCTCAGCCGCCGTTCTGCGCCACCCGCACCGGCAGGGCCAGCACGGTGCCGTCGCCGGTGTGCTGCACCAGCTGCGTTTGGCCCGCGCCGGTTTGTGGCAGGTGCTGGCAGGCCTCGGGGTGGTCCTGGCAAATGATCACCTCGCGCCCGGTCAGATAGACCAGCCGCAGGCGCAAGCCGCGGGATTTCTGGATCGCGGCGCCCTTGGCCGAGGGCAGCTGTTCATAATCGCCGGTCACGTAGATCGGCCCGGTGCCCGGCCCGGCGGCCCGGGCAAAGGCGCGGGTATCGGCCTGCCAGGCGCGCGGCAGGGAATAGTTGACCGCGATCAGCACCGCGTGCAGCGCAATGGCGACGAACATGGCGTTCTGCGCCCGGCGGGCAGTGACGAGGCCCTGGTCGATGCCATTGGCCATCGCCATGCTGAGGATCATCGCGCAGCCGACCGAGACGAAGATCGCCGCGCGCGGGTCGACATCGACACCGGTTTTCAGCACGTGCAGCGACAACAGGCCCAGCCCGGCGGCACAGCCCGCCGCCACATAAAGGCCAAAACGAGGCGCGCTGCGCCAGACGATCACCACCGCGCAGCTCAGCAGCGACGCCATGATGATCAGCAGCGGGATATGTTTGAAGGACAGCACGTTGGCCAGCCGGCCGAACATGGTCAGCACCATGCCGAGATTGTGCCACAGCCCGGCCAGATCCTCGATCGGCCTGGGGTTGCGCCATTGCGCCATCGGAACGCCGAAGACGCCGTGATAGACATAGTTCAGCCCATAGATCAGCAACATTCCTGCGGCAAAGCTGGCGATGAAAATGCCCAGTGTCACCGCAAGGTCTTTCAGCGAGCGGTCGCGGTTGCGTGCGCCCAGCACCACCATCAACAGCAGCACCGGATAGGTGGTGTAGCACAGCAGCGTCACCGGTACGAAAACCGGCAACAGCCAGCGCATGACATGTGGTGGATAACGCGTGGCCAGATAGGCGAACAGCGCCACGATGCCCAGGCCCGGGATCAGCGTGTTGTACCACAGCGAGATCACAAACGCGGTGGGGGCCAGCACGATCAGCAGGGCCAGCGCCAGCACCCGCCCGACGGGGGCGTCGCGGCCGAAGACGGCAATCGCGGTGCAGGCGGCGAACACGGCCCAGAACAGCTGATAGACCAGGAAATTCAGCCAGGACGGCGTCACGACGCCGCGCAGGTGCCAGAGGTAATTGATCCAGCGGCCTTCCAGCAGGGTTTTTTCGTAATACAGCGTCTCGTCGCCCAGCAGCGCCGGAAAATCGTCATGCCGGATCATCGGGTCGATCAAGTTGGGCCCGGAACAGATCAGCAGCGCGACATAGGTCGCGGCAATCGCCGTGGGGACGGGCGCCCGTTCCCAGAGTCGCGTCAGGGGGAGCACGTTCTCAGGCCTCTTGCCGCCTGGCCTGCCGGGCGATGGCCGCCGCGCGCACCTGGGCAATCCGCGTCACCGCCGGGCGCGGCAGGAAGGACACCACGCTGCGGCGCATCCGCCAACCCAGGCTGCCGGCGTTTTCCAGCGCCGTGCCGGCCGGGATCTCGCGCTCCAGCACCTGTTGCGGCAGGCCGGCGCGGCCGGCGGCGTTGACATACAGCACGGTGTTATAGCGATACCAGGGTTCGACATCGCCGGCATGGCGCAGGTTGGGGCGGATGCAGTCGAAGGCGGTATAGCCCTGCGCGGCAAACAGGTCCTGCCAGAAGGACAGCGGCTGTTCGTTGACGTGGAACTCGCCGCCCTGGCCATTGACCGCGGCCGAGAACAGCACCCGGTCGCTGGCGCGCGTCAGGCTGTCGACCAATGTGGCCGAGGCGGTTTCGGGCAGGTGTTCGCCCACCTCCAGGCTTTGCGCCAGGTCAAAGCGTCGCCCGGTTTCGACCGGGCGGGTCAGGTCGGCGGCCAGAAAGGCATGGCCCGGCACCAGCAGCGCGGTGCGGTCGACATAGGCGCCATCGACGCCGGTCACGTCGGTGACCCCCGCTTTGATCCATTCGGCCAGCCAGGCGCCCCGCCCACAGCCGAGGTCCAGCACGCTCTGCATTCCCAGCCAGGGCCGGATCAGCCCGATCATCCGCCGCGCCGAGGCGCGCGCGCCGCCGTCGATATAGTCGAAGAACTGGTTGTTGTAGATATGTGTCATAGCCCCTCCGGACAGGCGGTTTTGCCTGAATAGACCCATAATTTCAGGATGAGATAATTCTGCACCGGCAGGATGAGCGTCACCGCCAGGGCCGAGAGCCAACCCGCCCAGCCCAGGGCCGGGCCGATCCAGGCGGTGATGCCCGCCGAGACCAGCAGGCCCAGGCCGATCATCGCGGCAAACCGGGCGATCTGGTCGGGCACCGCCAGCTTGCGGCGAAAGGTGAACACGGTCTGGCCCAGGTATTGCAGCGCCACGGCGGCCAGAAACGCCGCCGCATTGGCGGTGATCCGGTGCAGCCCGGCAGCCTCCAGCGCCAGAAAGCACAGGATGTAGAACCCCGCGACACCGGCACCGACCGCGGCAAATCGGAGGAGGCGAAGATCCAGTCGCCGGATCATCCCCGTGCCTCGATCCGCAACGGTTCGATCTGGCTGTGGCCATGTGCCTCTTCGGAAATGAAGTAAAGCGGGCGCTTTTTCGCTTCCATGTAGATGCGGCCGATATATTCGCCCATGATCCCCAGCGTCAGCAGCTGGATGCCCGAGAAAAAGCTCATCGCCAGCAGCATCGAGGCCCAGCCCGGTGCAGTGCTGAACCAGATGAAGGAGAAGATCACGTAAAGCCCGGTCAGGAACGACACCAGCAGGCTGAAAAAGGCCAGCCGGATGGCAAAGCGCAGCGGCCGCGCCGAAAACCCGGTCAGCGCGTCGGTGGCAAAGCGCAGCATCGCCCTGAGCGGGTATTTGGTTTCGCCGGCGCGGCGCGGTTCGCGCACATATTCCAGCCCGATCTGCCGATAGCCGGCCCAGGCGAACATGCCGCGCACGAACCGGGCGCGCTCTGGCATCGCCAGCACCGCGTCCAGCGCGCGGCGCGACACGATGCGGAAATCGCCGGTATCCTTCGGGATCGGCACGTCGGACAACGCGTTCAGCACCCGGTAGAACAGGTAGGCCGAGGCCTTTTTGAACAGGCCCTCGCCCTTGCGCTGGGCGCGGCGGCCAAACACCACGTCATAGCCCTGATCCATCAGCGCCATCATCTCGCGCAGCAGTTCCGGCGGGTCCTGCAGGTCGGCATCCAGCATGAAGATGCGCTGGCCCTTGGCGGCCTCCAGCCCGGCGGTCAGCGCCACCTGGTGGCCGCGATTGGCCGACAGGCGCAGCCCGGCGATCTGCGGGAACTCGCGCCCGGCGGCGGCAATCGCGGCCCAGGTGCCATCGGTCGAACCGTCATCGACCAGCAGGATCTCGGCCCGGTCGGCCCAGGGCGCAATGGCGGCGGACAGGCGGCGGGCCAGTTCCGGGATCGTTTCCTCTTCGTTCATGCAAGGCACGACAACCGAAAGATAAGGTGCGATCTGTCTCATGGCTTGGGCCCCTGGCTGTGCACGGTTCCGCGTTTCTTGGATCGGGCGGCAATTCCGGTCTTGTTTCGCTGAAAACTAGCCGGGGAACGTGGCCCGGTTGGGACTGATTTGTGGAATTGGTTGGGCAGGGCCGGTGCCCTTCCAACCGGTCCGAGGCGACCTGAGAACAATGCAATTTGTTAACCCGGCGCTAATCCCGCTGCGCCTATTCCTGGGACCGGACGAGTGGAAAGGTGGTGAAGATGGCTGCGCCGACAAACGCCGCGCCGGTCATCATCAAGCGGAAAAAGGTCACCGGTGGCGCTGGCCACCATGGCGGCGCATGGAAGGTGGCCTATGCCGATTTCGTGACCGCGATGATGGCCTTTTTCATGCTGATGTGGCTGTTGAACGCGACGACCGAGAAACAGCGCAAGGGGCTGGCGGATTACTTTTCGCCCTCAGTTCCGCTGCATCGTGTTTCGGGGGGCAGCGATGATCCCTTCGGGGGCGAAAGCGTGTTTGCCGACGACACTTTGTTGAAAGACGGCATCGGCAGCACCGAGGAACACGCAACCGAGAGCCGGGTTGCCGAGGGGCGCACCGGAGTTGACCCCGACGACGAGGATGCGGCAGCAGAGGCGGCGTTCAGCGCGCTGGAGGAGGTGCTGAAAGGGCGCGGCGGCGAAAGCCTGGTCAGCGACAAGATCCTCCAGCATATCGTCACGCGGGTCACCGACGAGGGGCTGGTGATCGAACTGTTCGCGCTGCCCGGCGCGCCGCTCTTCGCCGCCGGGGGCGACCACCCCACCGACTTGCTGCTTGATCTGACCGCGATGATCGCGCGCGTCACCGGCAGGGTCGACAATGACATCGCCATCGGCGGCCATGTGCGCGCCAATCCGGTGGTGCAAATCGCCAACCCGGTCTGGGATCTGTCCACGGCCCGCGCCGCGCGTGTTCGGCGCCTGCTGGAGTCGGCCGGCACCCGGCCAAATCGGCTGAGGCGGGTCACCGGCCATGCCGACCGCAGCCCGGCGCTGCGCGACCCGATGGCGGTGCGGAATGACCGCGTCGAGATCACGCTGCTGCGCCGCGGGGCCGGCGGCGGCCTTCGGAAGTGAGCGGTATTTTACCTGTTAGCCCGGCGTTAAGCGCCGGCGGCCTAAGCTTGGGCCCGACCTGAACCGACGCAGCAGAAAGGCGCCGCATGACCATCTCTTCCTCGCTGAATGCCGGGGTCGCCGGGCTGACATCGAATGCCAGCCGGCTGGCCTCGATCTCGGACAATATCGCGAATTCCTCGACTCACGGGTACAAGCGCGTGCGCACCGATTTTCAGTCCATTGTCATTTCCGAAACCGGCGGCAAATATTCCGCGGGGGGCGTGCGTGCCACCTCGCAGCGGCTGATCGACGAACGCGGCCCGCTGGTGTCGACCTCGAACGCCACCGACCTGGCGGTGCGCGGCCGCGGCATGCTGCCGGTGGCTTCGGCGGCCGAGGTGGCTGCCGGCAACGGCAATATCCAGATGCTGCTGGCCACCACCGGATCCTTCCGCACCGAGTCCGACGGCTACCTGACCACCGAATCCGGGCTGGTGCTGCTGGGCTGGCCCGCGCTGGCCGACGGCACCATCCCGAATTATCCCAGCGACACGGCCGATGCGCTGGACCCGGTGCGGATCAACGTCAACGAATTCACCGGCGAACCGACCACCTCGATGCGCCTGGGCGTCAATCTGCCGGCCACCGGTACCGAATCGACCGCCGACGGCACCATCCAGGAACTGTCGATCGAATATCTCGACAATCTCGGAAAATCGGAAAACATCCGCTTCACGTTCGAACCAACCATTCCGGCGGCCGGAGCGTCCAATACCTGGACGATGCGGATGGAAGATTCGGCGCAGCCGGGCGTCACCATCGGCGAATATGATCTCACCTTCGATAACAGCCGCGCCGATGGCGGCACGCTGGACACGGTCACCACGGTCAGCGGCGGTGCCTTCGACGCCACCACCGGCACGCTGATCGTCAATGTCGCCGGCGGGCCGATCGAAGTGGATATCGGCATTCCCGGCGAAACCGGCGGCATTAGCCAGCTGTCCGACCGCTTCGCGCCGATCGAGATCTCGAAAGATGGCACCCCGGTTGGCAACCTGACCTCGGTCGAGATCGACGAAAGCGGCTTTGTGCATGCCACGTTCGATTCCGGCATCACCCGCACCATCTACAAGATCCCGCTGGTCGACCTGCCCAACCCCAACGGCATGCTCTCGCTGGACCAGCAGACCTATAAGCCTTCGAATGAAAGCGGCACGTTCTATCTGTGGGATGCTGGCGAAGGGCCAACCGGTGATATCGTCTCTTACGCGCGCGAGGAATCCGCGGTCGATGTGGCGGGCGAATTGACCGCGATGATCCAGACCCAGCGCGCCTATTCCTCCAACGCCAAGGTGATCCAGACGGTGGAATTGTCCTTCGCCCCGGCGATGGTTTTCCCGGTCGAGATTTCGTCCTGGGTCTTCGCCAGGTTCATATTGATCGATTTGAGGGTCTGCAGCGCCACCATCGCGCTGTTATTGGTCAGTATACTCGACATAGTGTTTCCTTCACGCGTTGGGCAGGTTCCGCCCGGTTTTTTGCCGTGACCGGCAAAGCAATCGACCTTCTGACCAATGCGAAGCCCCGGCTTGCGGGGTCGCGCCACCCGATGTGCAGGTGCGCTGCCAAGATGAGCGCGAATTGCTAAGGGAGTGCTAATGTCTCCCCGTCCTGTCGCTTGGATTTAAATCAATCCGGCCCTAAACGCGCTTTTCAACCCTGGGGCTGCGCTGCGCCGGGACGTGGCTGCGGCGCCCGTCCCGATCATAGGTTTCAAGCCCCGCGCGCAGGCGTCGAAGCGCGGCCAGGCGGGATTCAACAGCGCGGATGCCCTGCATCGCATTTGCCAAAAGCGCCTGATTGCGCAGCAATTTTTCCCTGCGGGCGCCAAGATCGTGCGGTATCTGATCGCGTTGCTGCCCCAGCCGCTGCACCAGCGCCTGCTTCTGCGCTGTCATTGCGCCGATCTCGTCCAGATCGCCATGCAATAGCGCCGTGCGCTCGCGCAGAAGCAGCCGGTCAAGCTGTTCGAGCAACTCCGCTGCCTGTTCATCCGCCACGGTCACGCTCCGCCAGCGCGTTGAACAGCGTTTCGGCCAGGCCGATGCCGCCGGCCTCGGCCATTGCCTCCGCCTGTGCCTGCACTAGGAAGGACGCGAATTGCGCCTCGCCCGCGCCACCACCGAAGCCTCCGCGCGCCGGGCCCAGCCCGGCCGATTCGAGCATTTCGGCCAAAAACGTTGCCTCAAGCTGCTGCGCGGCCTGTTGCAGGGCCTGCTGACGTTGGAGCGGGACAGAAACCGGAACTACCGTTTGCACCATCAGTTGCCTCGAATTGTGCGGATGAGAGTGAGTTTGCGGATCAGGAGTTAAAATAATGGTAACCCGCAGCTGTCATGGTTTGCCCCGATCAGCACAGCGCGGAGCGACATGGATACCACCCCAATCCTTCGGCCCTCGGCAACGGCGGTGAGCCTGCCCCTCGGCTTGGCCGCACCGGCGTCCGGCCTGGCGGAATCGAATGGCGATTTTGCCGGGATCTTCCGGCAGCTGTGGTCGTTTGCACAGAGGCCCGAGACTGGCTCCAGCGAGAGGCGCGCAGTGACTGCGCCGGAGGATTTGGAAACCCATGGAGATGCGGCGGCTGCAGAACATGCCGACCCTGCCGAGGTCATCCCAGCGGATGCCGGCTTGGACACAGAGCGGCAGGCGTCGGTGGTGGAGCCGCCGGAGAGGTCTGGGCGGGCACCGGGCAGGGCGCCGCCGCCCGGCAGGTTCGAAACGGTCGGCCGCGAAGATGGCTGGACGCAGCAGGAAAAGGCCCCGATCGGCGTGCCAACGGCAGAGATATCCTCGCGCATGCTTGGACCCGAGCGGCAGGACATTGCCGCACCGATTCAGGCTGCGGAGGAGGCGGAGGCGCAGGCGAAGGCGCCTCTTGCACCGATAATCGCAGCAGGACAACAACGGTCGCTCGGCCAGAACCGCGCAGTGCTTCAGATGTTGTCAATGTCTTCCCAAAGGCCTGCGCCGCCAGATCCACAACCGTCGATCAAATCGGCACCGGCACGGACGGCGCCGTCCGAGGCGGCGAGGACTATTGATGTTCACGCAAACGGCGATCGTCTGTCAGCGCCCCCGGCCCGACCGGGGGCGGCATTGGCCGATCAGCGCGAACCGCCACCCGCATGGGCCAGCAGTTCGGTCCCGCCGGACCGGGACGCCGCACCGGCGCAACCCGGTGTTCCCCCTATTGCCCCGTTCTCTTTGCAACAGGGGGAGGGTGGCTTGCACCTTGCGCAGGGCAGCCCGCGACGAGGTTTTGAATCCGCATGGGCGGCGGGCGATCCGGACAGAGCGCTTGCCCGGACCTCAGCGCGCGCGTCCTGCACGCATTTTTCGCCACTGGTTCCGGAGGTTTCTCGACATGGGTCAGGCATGACGCGACCGCGATTGGCGGAACGGGGGCAACCGGTCCAACCCGTTGAGGACGCGCCCCCATCGCAATCCGCAGAGCTGCTGGCAAAGCGCAAACCGGCCGATGCCATTCCGATACTGCGCGCGGCCCAAGAAGCAGGGCCTGCGGCTCCGCCCATCACGCAGGTCGCCGCAGGAAGGCCGGACAAGGCGGCAACCCTGGCTGCGCGCACCGCCGCCCTGCAGGGCCGGCATGAAAGGCAAATTGCGCAACCCGGTGAACTCCCAAATCCCGAGCACAGTATCGTCGGGCTCGCCCCGACCCAGACCGGTCAGACCCCGCCTCCAGATGGCAACCACCAGTTGCCCCCGGTGACGCAGATTGACTCAACTGGGCAGACCAGGGCGGGCGCGAACGGTCTCGCGCGGCTTGACCAGCCCGGGGGCGAGCGCGGTGATGCGGCACCCTTGCGCCTGGACATCTCTGGATTGACCAATCCGACAGGCGGCGACCCACAGCTGCAGAAAAGCGAAGCGGCGCGGGTTCCCACCGCACAGCTGGTGGACCATCTGCTGCGCCAGCCGGAGCGGGCGGTGGAAATCTCGCTGCATCCGCGCGAGCTGGGGCGGGTTCACATGGCGCTGGCGGTTTCAGAGCACGGGATGACGCTGACCATCACCGCCGACCGTCCCGAAACCCTGGACCTGATGCGCCGGCATATCGACCAGCTTGCGCAGGAGTTCCGGCAACTGGGTCAAAACGAAGTCGGTTTTGCCTTTCGCCAGGGTGATGCCGATCGCCAGCCGGGGCAGGACCAGAACGCCGTGGCGGGACCGGTTGCCGGCGATGCAAAGGAGGCGGCCGAACCGCTCTATCTGGGGCCGGTGGTGCACACCGGGCTCGATCTGAGGTTGTGATTGATGACGCTTGAAGTGACCCAAAATTCCGCCGGCGTGACCGCAAACAGCCCCGGCGCAGCGCGTGGCAATGCGGCGACGCTGGCCTCGGATTTTGAGACCTTTCTGAAAATGTTGACCGCCCAGGCCAGGTATCAGGACCCGCTCGACCCGATCGATTCCACCGAATATGCCGCACAGCTGGCGCAATTCTCGATGGTGGAACAGCAGGTTCTGACCAATGACAGGTTGGCGGCGCTGTCTGCGGGCTTTGATACCTTTACCGCCGCCTCGCTTGCGAGCTGGATCGGGATGGAGACCCAGGCCGCCGCCCCGGCGCAATTCGGCGGCGCCCCGGTCACCATTGTGCCTTCCGTGGCGGGTGGGGCCGATGCGGCGGTGCTGGTGGTCAAGGATGCCAGCGGCGCGCCGGTGCAACGTTTGCCAATCGGCACAAGCGATGCCCCCTTCGACTGGATGGGGCAGGATGACAGCGGTGCGCCGTTTCCGCAGGGTGTCTATAGCTTCGAGGTGGAAAGCCGGAAAAATGGCGAATTGCTGTCCACGGCGCCGGCGGCGGTTTATGCCCGCGTGGCCGAGGCGCGTATCGAGGAGGGCAAGGTCATCCTGGTGCTGCAAGGCGGCGGTGAGGTTGCCGCCGCTGCGGTGACCGCCTTGCGCCGGCCATCCTGAATGAGCCGCGGGCTGCCGTTCCCCGGCAGCCCGGACTTGTGCTTACTCGGCCGGGTCGGCGACCACGGGTTCGCGCACCTCCGGCGGCGTCGCCTCGACAAAATCGGTGCGGCCCACCGAGACATAGCGTTTGAATCCTGCCCGCTTGGCATCGCGCGACGAGTAGATGTTGCGCAGATCCGCCAGCGCGGCAAAGTGCATGCCTTCGGCCAGGCGTTTGAGGTCCAGCGCGCGAAATTCGTTCCACTCGGTCAGGATGACCAGCGCATCGGCGTCCTTGGCGGCCTCATAGGCATCGTCCAGCCAGTTGACCCCCGGCAGCAGATCGACCGCCTCGCGGTGGCCCTGCGGGTCGACCGCGCGCACCTTGGCACCGCCACCGATCAGCGCCGGGATCACCGTCAGCGACGGCGCTTCGCGCATGTCGTCGGTGTTGGGCTTGAAGGTCACACCCAGCACCGCGATGGTCTTTCCGGCAATCTTGCCGTCCAGCATGTCGGCGACCTTGTCCACCATGCGGCGGCGGGTTTCCTCGTTCACCTTGATCACCGTCTCGGTGATCTGCATCGGCAGGCCGTATTCCTGACCGATCCGCGCCAGCGCCTTGGTGTCCTTGGGGAAGCACGAGCCACCATAGCCGGGGCCGGCATGCAGGAACTTGTTGCCGATCCGCCCGTCCAGGCCCATGCCCTGGCTGACCAGCTTCACATCGGCGCCGGTGCGTTCGCACAGGGCGGCGATTTCGTTGATGAAGGTGATCTTGGTCGCCAGGAACGCGTTGGCGGCGTATTTGATCATCTCGGCGCTTTCCAGATCGGTGGTCAGGATCGGGAAGTCGCGCAGGTAGAGCGGTCGGTAGATCTCGGACATCACCTCGGCCGCGCGGTCATTCTGCACGCCGACAACGATACGGTCGGGGCGCATGAAATCGTCGATCGCCGCGCCTTCGCGCAGGAATTCGGGGTTCGAGGCGACGTCGAAATCGGCCTTGGGGTTGGCCCGGGCGATGGTCTCTTTCACCTGCCGGTTGGTTCCGACCGGCACGGTCGACTTGGTCACCACCACGGCATAGCCGGTCAGCGCCTGGGCGATCTCTTCGGCGGCCTTCATCACGAAGGTCAGGTCGGCATGGCCGTCGCCGCGCCGGGTGGGGGTGCCCACAGCGATAAACACCGCGTCGGCGCCATCAACCGCCTCTTGCAGGTTGGTGGTAAAGGACAGGCGGCCGCTTTCGACATTCTTGGCCATCAGCAGATCAAGGCCCGGTTCGTAGATCGGCACGCCGCCCGCGCGCAGCGTTTCGATCTTCCTCGGATCCTTGTCGACGCAAATCACGTCATGGCCGAAATCGGAAAAACAGACACCCGAGACCAGGCCAACATACCCGGTGCCGATCATAGCAATCTTCATACTGGTACCCTCAAATGCGCTTTGAGAAAGGGATCCGCGATGCGGGAATCGAAGTCAACAATACAGGCGCCCTCAGCGGTCGCCAATTGCGCTGGCGAGGTAAAATGGCGGCATCAGGATGCGTCTTGCAGCACCCAGCGGAAACCGGTCCAGCGGGCCCCGCATCGCCCGGGGCGGCAGCGTGGTGCCCTGGACCAGCCCGGCCAGCAGCTTGCCGGTATAGGTGCCCATGGCGACGCCGTTGCCGTGATAGGCGAGCCCGGCGAACAGGCCCGGCTGGTTCGGCACCGGGCCGGCAAAGGGCACGCGCCGGCGGCTGAGACAGACCATTCCGGACCATAAATAAGGGCTTTCCACATGTGCCCAGGCGGGAAACATCGCTTCGAAATGGGCGCGGGTGCGGGCCCGTGCCCGTGCCTCGGCGGCGGGCGAGGACAGCAGCCCGCCACGCATGCCGAACAGGAATCGGCGGTCGGGCATCAGGCGGAAATAATGCAGCAGACCGCGGGTGTCATAGGCCATCTGCGCGCTGGTCCAGCCCTGCGCCTGCAGTTCTTTCCCGGTCATCGGGCGGGTCACCAGCACGTTGGATTGCGCCGGCATATAGCGCCCGGCCAGCCAGTTGGGTACATCTTCGCTGGAATAGCCGTTGGTGGCGACAATCACCTGGCGGGCGCGCAACTGTCCACGGTTTGTGCGCAGACGATAACGACCAGAGAGAGAATCGATTCCCGTCACCTCGCTTCTCTGGAACAGTTGCGCCCCGACCGAGCGGGCCGCCGCCGCCAGCCCGAACAGGTATTTCAGCGGGTTCAGCGCAAAGCCCCAGGGCAGGGTGAGCGCGCCGTGAAACGGCCCGGCCATGCCCTGTGCGGCCAGATCTTCGGGTTCGATCAGCTGCGCCTTGTCGGGGCCCAGCGCTTCTGCCTGGGCGCGCAGCGCATCCATGTCGCGCGGGCGGTGCGCCAGTTGGGTTTCGCCCTGCGAATGGGTGTCGGCCTTGATGCCGAAACGGTCGATCAGGGCGGCGACCAGCGCCACCGCGTCCTGTTGCGCCTGCCAGAATTCCTCGGCCGCGCCGGCGCCAAAGCTGCGCTCGATCTGTGCATGACTCCGCATTGCGCCGCCGATGCAGCAAAAGCCGCCATTGCGCCCCGAGGCGCCCCAGCCCGGGCTGCGCGCCTCCAGAACGGCGACGCGGGCGCCGGCTTCGGCCAGATGCAGCGCTGCGGACAGGCCGGTGAAGCCGCCGCCGATGATCGCGACATCGGCCTTGCGTTCGCCTTGCAACTGCGGCCAGTCTGGCGGCGTGACGGTTTCGGGCCACCAGCAGCCGTCGCGCGGGGCGTCGCCATAGGCAAAGCCCGAAAAGATCCGCTTCATTGCGCCCGCACCGCCGCCTGCTCGTCCAGGCGCTGGCGCACCACCTTGCGTTTGGACAGCAGCGAGGCAGAGATCACGCCGATGGTCACGATCCCGATCAGAATGGTCGACAGGGCGTTGATTTCCGGGCTGACGCCCAGCCGCACGGCCGAGAAGATCTTGATCGGCAGCGTGGTGGCCGAAGGCCCGGTGGTGAACGAGGCGATGACCAGATCGTCCAACGACAGGGTGAAGGCCAGCAGCCAGCCGGAAATCACCGCCGGCGCGATGATCGGCAGGGTGACCAAGCGGAACGCCTGGGCCGGGGAACAGCCGAGATCCAGCGCCGCCTCTTCCAGCGACTGATCGAAGGTGACCAGCCGCGAGGACACCACGACCGAGACATAGCACATCGAAAAAGTGGTATGCGCCAGCACGATGGTCAGCACCCCGCGATCCAGCCCGATGCCGATAAACAGCAGCAGCAGCGACAGGCCGGTGATCACCTCGGGCATCACCAGCGGCGCGTAGATCATGCCGGAAAACAGCGTCCGGCCCAGGAAGCGACCGCCGCGCACCAGGACATAGGCGGCCATGGTGCCCAGAACGGTTGCCATCGTCGACGAAAACACCGCCACCTTGAAGGTGACCCAGGCGGCGTCCAGGAAGGACTTGTCGCGCAGCAGCTCGCCATACCATTGGGTCGAGAAGCCCGCCCAGACGGTGACCAGCTTGCTGGCGTTGAAGCTGTAGATCACCAGGATGACCATGGGGATGTAGAGAAAGGCAAAGCCCAGCGTCAGCGATACGGTGTTGAACCAGCTCAGCCGCATCACAAACCGGCCTCGGCATCGCGTTCCTGGTTGCGCTGGAACAGCACGATGGGGATCACCAGGATCAGCAGCAGCACCACCGCCACCGCCGAGGCAACCGGCCAGTCGCGGTTCGAGAAGAACTCTTCCCACAGCACCTTGCCGATCATCAGCGTGCCCGATCCGCCCAGCAGCGACGGGATCACGAATTCGCCCAGTGCCGGGATGAAGACCAGGAAACAGCCGGCGATGATGCCGTTTTTCGACAACGGCACGGTGACAAGCCAGAAGGCCGACAGCCGCGAACAGCCCAGATCTTCGGCCGCCTCGATCAGCGAGCCATCCATCCGGTCGAGCGAGGAATAGATCGGCAGCACCATGAAGGGCAGGTAGGCATAGACGATGCCGATATAGACCGCGACATTGGTGTTGAGGATGATCAGCGGCTCTTGAATCAGCCCGATCCACAGCAGGAACTGGTTCAGGAAGCCCTCCTGGCTGAGAATGCCGATCCAGGCATAGATGCGGATCAGGAACGAGGTCCAGAACGGCAGGATGATCAGCATCATCAGCGTTGGGCGCCACTCCTCGGGGGCGCGGGCCATGCCATAGGCGATGGGATAGCCGATGGCCAGCGTCAGCAGGGTCGAGACCACCGCGATGGTCAGACTGGAGAGATAGGCCTTCCAGTACAGCGAGTCGGTGGTCAGGAAGATGAAATTCTCGAAATCGAGCTCGGACAGGAAGGCCCAGATGCCCTCGGCCCAGTCGAACTGGGGCAGATAGGGTGGCCGCGCCAGTGCCACGTCGGAGAGCGAGATTTTGACGACGATGAAGAACGGCACCAGGAACAGCGCCAGCAGCCACAGATAGGGCGTCGCGATCAGGAAAAATCTACGCATCTGCCTGCTCCCGTTGCTGCGGGCGGTGCTGGCCCCGGCGCGGGAACCGGGGGAGGGAGGCGGCCCGCCCGCTCATCGCGCCAACAACACACCGGCGGTGGCGGTCCAGGACAGCCAGACGTCGTCTTCCCAGGTAAAGGAGCGGCGCGCGATGCGCCGGGTATTGGCCGACTGCGCCTTGATGATGGTGCCGTTGGCCAGTTCGACATGATAGGTCGACAGGTTGCCCAGATAGGCAATGTCATGAACCTTGCCACGCAGCACGTTGTCGGCAGTTTCCGGGTGTTCCGCCGAGATCACCACCTTTTCCGGCCGGATCGCCAGATAGCCGGTCTGCCCGGCGTCGAACCGTTGCGACGAGGTGGCAAAGAGCGGCGGCTGCCCTTCGGCCCAATCGATGCGGATCTGGCCTTCGTCGGTGGGCGTGGTGCGGCCCTCGATAATGTTCACGTCGCCGATGAAATCGGCGACATAGACCGAACTGGGGGTTTCATAGATGCGGTCGGGCGTGGCGACCTGCATCAGCTGGCCTTCATCCATCACCGCGATCCGGGTGGCGACGGTCATTGCCTCTTCCTGGTCGTGGGTGACGATCACAAAGGTGGTGCCGGTCTTTTCCTGGATGTCCATCAGCTCGAACTGGGTGTCCTGGCGCAGCTTGGCGTCCAGCGCGCCCAGCGGTTCATCCAGCAGCAGCAAGGTCGGCGCCTTGGCCAGCGACCGGGCCAGCGCCACGCGCTGGCGCTGGCCGCCGGAAATCTGGTGCGGCTTGCGCTTGGCAAAGCGTTCCAGCCGGGTCAGGCGCAGCATCTCCTCGACCCGCGCCTTCAGCGCATTGGTTTCCATGCCCTCGCGCCGCAGGCCAAAGGCGATATTGTCCCAGACGGTCAGATGCGGGAACAGCGCGTAAGATTGGAACATCATGTTCACCGCGCGCTTGTTGGGCGGCACCTTGCCGATGTCCTTCCCGGCCAGTTCGATCCGCCCCGAGGTGGGCGCCTCGAATCCGGCCAGCATCCGCATCATCGTAGTCTTGCCGCAGCCCGACGGCCCCAGCAGAGCAAAAAACTCCCGCTCGTAGATATCGAGCGAGAGATTGTCGATCGCGGTGAATTCACCGAATTTCTTGGTGACGTTCTGAAACCGGATCAGCGGTTTTGCCTCCGGCTCGTCCCAGGGTGCAAATACGGTTGAACTCAAATTCCGTCCCTCGTTGGTCTTAGGACCGGGGCGGGTCGTTGCTGCCCGCCCCGTCCGTTTCGGGTCAGGTGCCCGATTTGATCTTGGTCCAAAGCCGCGTCACGGTCCGCTGCACGCGCGGATCATAGGGGGTGGTCGTGTACAGGTTTTCCAGCGTCGCTTCGTCCGGATAGATGGCCGGATCGCCGATCACGTCTTCTTCCAGGAATTCCTGCGCCGCCTTGTTGCCGTTGGCGTAGTAGACATAGTTCGAGGCCGCGGCCATGTTCTGGGCGTCCATGATGAAGTTCAGGAACACATGGGCGCCTTCCGGATTGGGCGCGTCAACCGGGATGGCCATCTGGTCGAACCACATCAGCGCGCCCTCGGTCGGGGCGTGGTACTCGATTTCGACGCCATTATCGGCTTCGGCGGCACGATCGCGCGCCTGCAGGATGTCGCCCGACCAGCCGAAGGCGACGCAGATGTCGCCGTTGGCCAGCGCGTTGATGTATTCCGAGTTGTGGTATTTCAGCACATAGGGCTGCACCGCCGAATGGACCGCCTCGGTCTTGGCGATGACGTCGGGATCATGGCTGTCCGGATCCTCGCCCAGGAATTTCAGCGCGGCGGGGATCATCTCGGTCGGGGCATCCAGGAAATGCACGCCGCACGAGGCCAGTTTTTCCATGTTGGCCGGATCGAAGATCAGCGACAGGCTGTCGATCGGGGCATCTTCACCCAGAACCTCGGTCACCTTGCCGACATTCACGCCGATGCCGGTGGTGCCCCACATGTAGTTGATGGCATATTCGTTGCCCGGATCATACTGTGCGGTCCGATCCAGGATCACATCCCACATGTTATCGTAATTCGGCAGCTTGGACTTGTCGAGTTTCTGGAACGCCCCCGCCGCGATCTGGCGCTGCAGGAAGGTGCCGGTGGGCACCACAACGTCATAGCCCGAGCCGCCGGCCAGCATCTTGGTTTCCAGAACCTCGTTGCTGTCGAAGACGTCATAGACCAGGTCCAGGCCGGTTTCTTCCTCGAACTTCGTCAGCAGATCTTCGTCGATGTAATCCGACCAGTTGTAAACGCGGACTTCCTGCGCCCACGCTGCCGCACCGCTCAGAACCAGCACGGACGCCAGTGTCAGAGTTTGGGTTTTCATGAGTATCTCCCTTGCGCCCCGGGGTTCGCCCCGGTGACTTGGATTTGATCAAGTTTTGCCATTCCCAGCAATAGCCTTTATGTTTCCATGCACTGGACGCTGACGCAAGCCGGGTGGCTGCGCAGGAGAGGGGCGGCGCGTAACGTGGTGAAAAATGCGGCAGAGAAATCGGCACCCTCGGCCCCCGCGCTGCCGGTTCACGAAACGGTGTATCAAGCGCTGCGCGCGCGCGTGTTGTTTGGCGAAATGACGCCCGGCCAGGCGGTGACGATCCAGGGGATCGCCGCGGCGCTGGAGGCGGGCATGACCCCGGTGCGCGAGGCGATCCGGCGGCTGATCTCGGAAGGCGCGTTGGTGTTCCAGGATAATCGCCGGGTGATCGTGCCGGTGCTGACATTGGACGATTTGGAACAGCTTGTTTTCGTAAGAAAATCAATAGAGGTCGAGCTGGCCCGCCGGGCGGCGCGGCAGATATCGCCCGATCTGGTGCAGGAGCTGGAGCAGATCGATGCGGCGCTGGACGGGGCGATTTCAAACGGTGACGTGGCGGGCTATCTGGCGCAGAATCACCGGTTTCACACGGCGCTTTATGCCCAGGCCAATGCCCCGGTTCTGACCGATCAGGCCGAACGCCTGTGGCTGCGCTTCGGCCCCTCGCTGCGGGTGGTCTGCGGCCGCTTTGGCACCCAGAACCTGCCAGACCGGCACAAGGAGCTTCTGGTCGCCCTGTCCCGGCGCGACCCCAAAGCCGCCGCCGAGGCGATGGCGCAGGATATCGACCAGGGGATGGAGCAGATCGCGGCGGTGCTGCAACCGAACGGCTGATTCGATTGACAGTCTAAAATTTGATCATATTCTGCGGCTATCCCCGAAAACGGAGTGCCGTCATGCCCGCGATCACCAATCATATGCCCACTGCCGAGCTTCAGAAACTGGACGCGGCGCATCATATGCACCCGTTCACGACCGGCGATGAATTGGCCCAAAAAGGCGCGCGGGTCATCACCCGCGCCAAGGGGGTGTTCCTGACCGACAGCGAAGGCGTCGAGATCATCGACGGCATGGCCGGGCTGTGGTGCGTCAATATCGGCTATGGCCGCGACGAACTGGCCCAGGTGGCGGCGCGCCAGATGCGCGAGCTTCCCTTTTACAACACGTTTTTCCAGACCACCCATGTGCCGGCCATCGCCCTGGCTGCCAAATTGGCCGAACTGGCCCCGGGCGACCTGAACCACGTGTTCTTCGCCGGCAGCGGGTCCGAGGCGAATGACACCAATATCCGCATGGTGCGCACCTATTGGGCGATGAAGGGCCAGCCGGACAAGAAGGTGATCATCGCCCGCAAGAACGGCTATCACGGGTCGGCCATGGGCAGTGCCAGCCTGGGCGGCATGGCGGCAATGCACGAACAGGGCGGCCTGCCGATCCCGGACATTCACCACATCAACCAGCCGCATTGGTATGCCGAGGGCGGCGACATGACCCCCGAAGAATTCGGCTTGGCCCGCGCCCGCGAGCTTGAAGCGGCAATCGCCGAGATCGGCGAGGATCGCGTCGCCGCCTTTATCGCCGAACCGGTGCAGGGCGCCGGCGGCGTGATCATCCCGCCCGAAACCTACTGGCCCGAGATCCAGCGAATCTGCGATGCGCATGACATCCTGCTGATCGCGGATGAGGTGATCACCGGCTTTGGCCGCACCGGCAACTGGTTTGGCGCGCAGACCTTCAACATCCGCCCGGATATCATGACCATCGCCAAGGGGCTCAGCTCGGGCTATGCGCCGATTGGCGGCTCGATCGTCAGCGATGCGGTGGCGGCGGTGATCGGCAGCGGCGAGTTCAACCATGGCTATACCTATTCCGGCCACCCGGTGGCGGCGGCGGTGGCGCTGGAAAACCTGCGGCTGATCGAGGAAGAGAACATTCTAGGCCACGTTCGCGACGTCGCCGCTCCCTATCTGCAACAGAAGTGGGAGGCGCTGACAGATCATCCGCTGGTGGGCGAGGCGAAGATCTGCGGCATGATGGCGTCGCTGGCGCTGACGCCGGACAAGGCGACACGGGCGCAATTCGCCGCCGAGGCGGGCACCGCCGGGCTGATCTGCCGCGAACACTGCTTTGCCAACGGGGTGATCATGCGCCATGTCGGCGACCGGATGATCATCGCGCCGCCGCTGGTGATCACCCCGGACGAGATCGACATCCTGATCGAACGGGCGGTGAAATCGCTGGATGGCTGCCTGGCCGACCTGAAAGCCCAGGGGCTGCTGAAGGCCGCCGCCTGAGCCACGCGCGCCCATGGCGGCTTTGGCCGGCACAGGCTATACTAGGCCATGGCCGCCGCGTCCGAGATCGTCGCCTCGCTGCCGCCCGAGCAACTTGTCCGGGCGCTGGAGGTGAATGATTACATGCTGGGCGAGGCGCGGCAGGCCACCGATGCCGATATCGTCATCTCGGGCATGTCCGAGCGCATTTTCGCCGCGGGGGTGCCATTGGACCGGTCGTCGTCCATCGTGCGGCTGCTGCATGCGGAATCAGTGGCCAGCGCGCGGTATTGGGAACGCGGAATCGGCGCACGGCACCAGACCTTTCCCTTCCGTCTGGGCGACAGCGGCGAGCAATATAACCGCTCACCGGCGGCGGTGGTGCATCAGACTCGCGAATGGCTGACGCTGTGGCTGCCCGATACGCCCGACGACGCCTATAACATCGTGCCCGAGCTGAAGGCCGACGGCTATACCCATTACGTGATGATGCCGGTCTTTACCGCCGAGGGCATGTCGAACACCTTCAGCTTTGCCACCAAGGCGCCGCAGGGATTTTCCGACAGCGATTTTGCCTTTTTCCGAGCGATCTTTCCCGCAATTGCGGCCTGCCAGGAGATATTGGCCACCCGGCGCATCCTGCATGAACTGGTGCGGATGTATGTCGGCAACGAACCGCACAAGCGCATCCTGTCGGGCGATGTGCACCGGGGACAGGTGACGCGGATACGCTCGGCGATCCTGTTTGCCGATATGCGCGAGTTTACCCGTCTGACCGCTGACCTCAGCGCCGAGGCGGCCACGCGCCTGCTGAACGACTATTACGACTGCATCGTGCCCCCGGTCGAGGAGCGCGGCGGCGAGGTGTTGAAATTCATCGCCGATGGCATTCTGGCGATTTTCCGCGCCGAGGGCGAAGGTGGCAGAGCCTGCCGGCACGCGACCGAGGCGGCGCGCGCCGGGCTGGCCAATGTCGCAAGCTATGCGGGCCAGCCGAAATTCGAGGTCGGGATCGGCCTGCATTTCGGCGAGGTCGCCTTTGGCAATGTCGGATCAGGGGCGCGGCTGGATTACACGGTGATCGGACGCGACGTGAACCTGGCCAGCCGGGTCGCCACGTTATGCGGGACGCTGAAAATGCCGCTGCTGGCCTCGTCGCAATTCCGGGCGGCGATTGGCGATCAGCCCTGCCGCCCGGTGGGCGCCTTCGAACTCAAGGGCCTGAAACGGCCCGAGGAGATCATCGCGCTATAGGCTGGCGGCTCAGCCCTTCATGCCGTCCCAGAAGGATTTGACCGAGGAAAAGAACGACTTGGTCTCGGGGTTGTTATCCTCGCTCAGATCCTCGAATTCGCGCAGGATCTCTTTCTGGCGGCTGGTCAGGTTCACCGGGGTTTCCACCGCCAGTTCGATGAACATGTCGCCGGTGCCGCCGCCGCGCAGGGGCGGCATGCCCTTGCCGCGCAGGCGCATCTGACGGCCCGATTGGCTGCCGCCGGGGATCTGCACCCGCGTGCGCCCGCCGTCGATGGTCGGCACTTCGATGGCGCCGCCCAGGGCGGCCTTGGACATCGACACCGGGACGCGGCAATAGAGATTGGCCCCGTCGCGTTCGAACAGCTTGTGCGGCGCCACCTCGACAAAGATATACAGGTCGCCCGGAGGCCCGCCGCGCATCCCTGCCTCACCCTCTCCGGCCAGCCGGATGCGGGTGCCGGTTTCGACCCCGGCGGGAATGTTGACGTTCAGCGCGCGGTGCTTTTCAACCCGGCCCTGGCCGCCGCAGGCCTTGCAGGGGTTCTTGATGATCTGGCCGATGCCGGCACAGGTGGGACAGGTCCGCTCGACCGTGAAAAAGCCCTGCTGTGCCCGCACCTTGCCCATGCCCGAACAGGTGGGGCAGGTGGTGGGTTCGGTGCCGCCTTCGGAGCCCGAGCCATCGCAGGCCGAACAGGTGACCGAGGTGGGCACGTTGATGGTTTTCTGCATGCCCGAAAAGGCATCTTCCAGCGTCACCCGCAGGTTATACCGCAGGTCCGAGCCGCGCGCGGCACGGCGGGTGCCGCCCCGGCCGCCGCCGCCCATGAAGTCGCCGAACAGATCGTCGAACACATCCGAGAAGGCAGAGGAAAAATCGCCGCCGGGATAGCCGCCGCCGGGGCGTGCGCCCTGGCCGCCACCGCCGCCCATGCTGCCGTCAAAGGCGGCATGGCCGAACCGGTCATATGCGGCTTTCTTGTCGGCATCCTTCAGGATTTCATAGGCCGCATTGGCCTCTTTGAACTTTGCCTCGGCGTCGGGATTGTCCTTGTTCCGGTCCGGGTGCAGTTCCTTGGCCTTCTTGCGATAGGCTTTCTTGATCTCGTCAGCGGATGCGCCTTTGGCCACGCCAAGCACGTCATAGAAATCACGCTTAGACATCGTATCGTCCTCTCTGCCGAAACGCAGCGGGCCGGCCCGGATCCCGGACCGGCCCCCACATCGCGTTCCGGCTATGCATTACGCACGTTTGTCGTCATCCAGGTCTTCGAACTCGGCATCGACGATGTCATCATCGCCACCGGCGACGTCATCGGCGGCTTTCGGTTCGTCATCCGCCTCTTCCTGGCTGGCCTTGTAGATCGCTTCGCCCAGCTTCATCGCGGCTTCGGTTACGTTCTGAATGCCGCCGCGGATCTTGTCCACGTTGTCGGTTTCCAGCTCGTCCTTGAGCGCAGCAATTGCCAGTTCGATCGCCTCGATGGTCGAGGGGTCGACCTTGTCGCCATGTTCTTCCATCGACTTCTCGGTGGAATGGACCAGGCTTTCGGCCTGGTTCTTGGCATCGACCAGTTCGCGCCGCTTCTTGTCGGACTCGGCGTTTTCCTCGGCGTCCTTCACCATGCGTTCGATATCGTCGTCGGTCAGACCGCCCGAGGCCTGGATGGTGATCTTCTGTTCCTTACCGGTGCCCTTGTCCTTGGCCGACACCGACACGATGCCGTTGGCGTCGATGTCAAATGTCACCTCGATCTGCGGCATGCCACGCGGTGCCGGCGGGATGTCTTCCAGGTTGAACTGGCCGAGGATCTTGTTGTCGGCGGCCATTTCGCGTTCGCCCTGGAACACCCGGATGGTCACGGCGTTCTGATGGTCTTCCGCGGTCGAGAAGATCTGCGACTTCTTGGTCGGGATCGTGGTGTTGCGGTCGATCAGGCGGGTAAAGACACCGCCCAGCGTCTCGATGCCGAGGCTCAGCGGGGTCACGTCCAGCAGAACCACGTCTTTCACGTCGCCCTGCAGCACGCCGGCCTGGATGGCGGCGCCCATGGCGACCACCTCGTCCGGGTTCACACCTTTGTGCGGCTCTTTACCGAAGAACTTGGTCACTTCCTCGACCACTTTCGGCATCCGGGTCATACCGCCGACCAGGACAACCTCGTCCACGTCATTGGCGGAAATGCCGGCGTCTTTCAGCGCCGCCTTACAGGGCGCCATCGATTTCTTGATCAGGTCACCCACCAGGCTTTCCAGCTTGGCGCGGGTCAGCTTCATCACCATGTGCAGCGGCTGACCGTCCGAACCCATCGAGATAAACGGCTGGTTGATCTCGGTCTGGGTCGAGCTGGACAGTTCGATCTTGGCCTTTTCCGCGGCTTCCTTCAGGCGCTGCAGCGCCATCTTGTCCTTGGTCAGGTCGACGCCATGCTCTTTCTTGAACTCCTCGGCGAGGTAGTTGACGATCCGCATGTCGAAATCTTCGCCACCCAGGAAGGTGTCGCCATTGGTCGATTTCACTTCGAACAGGCCATCGTCGATTTCCAGGATGGTCACGTCGAATGTGCCACCGCCCAGGTCATAGACCGCGATGGTGTGGCTGTTTTCCTTGTCGAGCCCATAGGCCAGCGCGGCAGCCGTCGGTTCGTTGATGATCCGCAGCACTTCCAGGCCGGCGATCTTGCCGGCATCCTTGGTGGCCTGACGCTGGGCGTCGTTGAAATAGGCGGGCACGGTGATCACGGCCTGCGTGACCTCTTCGCCCAGATAGCTTTCGGCGGTCTCTTTCATCTTGCCGAGGATGAAGGCCGAGATCTGGCTGGGCGAATATTTCTCGCCGCGCGATTCGACCCAGGCATCGCCATTGCCGCCGTCGATGATGGCATAGGGGACAAGTTTCTTGTCCTTTTCCACCTCGGCATCGCCGACGCGACGACCGATCAGACGCTTGACCGCGAAAATCGTGTTGCTGGAGTTGGTGACTGCCTGGCGCTTGGCCGGCTGGCCGACCAGCCGCTCTTCTTCGGTGAAGGCGACAATCGACGGAGTCGTGCGCGCACCTTCAGCATTCTCGATCACCCGGGGCTGGCTGCCGTCCATGATGGCGACACAGCTGTTGGTCGTCCCAAGGTCGATACCTATGACTTTTCCCATCTTCTTTGATCCCTTCTCTCTTTAAGGCGATATCCCGAGGCCGGAACCCGTATTGGCATCCCCGCCCCGATCCGGTTGCCGTGGAAGCCGCATTCGCTTCCCCGGCGTCCCGGCGTATATAGGGAGCAGACTCTGACCCTGCAACCGTTCTTAAAGGCGCAAATGTGCAAATCTGAGGCGAATTGGACCATGTGCCGGAAAGGGATCCATCCTGTGGCCGGGCGGCGACCATGACCCGGTTGGCACTGGGTGCGGCCGAACTGTGGAAAGATCACCTGGACCCGGCGCGGCAGGCCCGGCTGGTCGAGGTCGTGGCGCAGCTGTGCAGGGCCGCGCCGCCCTATGCGCCGATGACGCCCTATGGCAAGAAGATGTCGGTGCAGATGACCTCGGCGGGGCAGTTCGGCTGGTATTCCGACCGCAAGGGATATCGCTATGTCACCACGCATCCCGACGGCATGGATTGGCCGCCGATCCCGCGCGAGATCCTGCAGATCTGGCAAGAGGTCACCGGGCTCGAACATGCGCCCGAATGCTGCCTGGTGAACCACTATGGTGAAGGCGCCCGCATGGGGCTGCACCAGGACAAGGACGAGGCCGATTTCTCCTGGCCGGTGGTCTCGGTGTCGCTGGGCGATGACGGCCTGTTCCGAATCGGCGGCACCACGCGCGGGGGCAAGACCGCCTCGGCCTGGCTGCAGTCGGGGGATGTGGTGGTGCTGGGCGGTGCGGCGCGCCTGGCCTATCACGGCGTGGACCGCATCCGTTACGGGTCGTCGCGATTGCTGCCGCAGGGGGGGCGGATCAACCTGACGCTGCGGGTCGTCACCTGATCCGCGGGGGAGACCGGGCCGGCACGTGGCCCGCCCGGTCCTTCAAGCGGATTAGAGGATGAAGTCGTTGGCCAAAAACTGGCCCGCCGTCACATCCTCGATGGTCAGGCGGTCGCCCTCGCCGAAGTTGATGATGGTATCGCCCTTCTTGGTCGACATCAGGTCCTTGAGGTCGGCGAACGAGTCGACATCGAATTCGCGGATGTCGATCTTCTCGGCCTTCCCCTTGAGGCGGAAATCGGTGATCACGTCGCGCCCGTCGCCCAGGCCGAACACGAACTTGTCGGTTCCGCCGCCGCCGGTCAGGGTGTCATTGCCCTTTTCGCCGCGCAGCGTGTCCTTGCCACCGCCGCCCAGCAGGGTGTCGGCGCCGCGGTTGCCGATCAGCAGATCCTTGCCGCCAAGCCCGGCCAGCGTGTCGTTGCCACCAAGGCCGCGCAGGGTGTTGGCCTTGCCGTTGCCGGTCAGTTCGTCGCCATAGCTGCTGCCGATCAGGCCCTCGATCAGGCTGTAGGAATCGCCAACCGCGTCGCCGTGGGCGGCGTTCTTGCCGGACAGGTCGGCGGCGACCCCGGTATCGGCGTCGGCATAGCTGGCCAGATCGGTGCCGACCCCGCCGCTCAGCCGGTCGGCGCCGGCGCCGCCCATCAGAATGTCGTTCCCGGCGCCGCCAAACAGCGTGTCGTCGCCGGCGCCGCCGTGCAGCTTGTCGCCGGTGTCCTTGCCGTTGAGGTTCTCGATGATCTGCGAGGTCGAAATCACCGTGCTGCTGCCGTCACTGGCCACCGCGCGCACCTCGACCTTGTCATCGGCCTTGGATTTCATCCCGGTCAGCTCGAACTCGTAATACCGCAGGCCGAACGGGGTGATGACCAAATCCTGCGGATCGATCGAGGCGACCGCGACATCGTTCAGGTAGATCGTCAGCGAGGCGAGGTCGGTTGCCGAAATGCCGGGATCGAGCAGTTCGTCGGACAGGCTGGACGGGTCCAGCACGATGGTGGTCGAGTTGTTGTTGATGTTGTCATCGACGATGTCCAGGTCGGCCTCGGAGGCATTGGCGCCGACGCCGAAGCTCTGGATTTGCACGCCCAGATTCAGCAGCGCGGTGACTTCGTCGCTCAGGGGGCCACCGGCGTTGTTGCCGCCGTCCGAGAGGAAATACAGCACTTTCTGCCCGGCCGAGGAGCTCTGGAAATAGGACAGCGAGGATTGCAGCGCGCTTTCGAAATCGGTGCCGCCCAGCTCGTTCAGGCCACGCACATATTCCAGCACGTCCGCCACGCCATCGCCGTTGCTGTCCTGGGTTGCGGTGAAGGTCTGCGAAATGGTGGAATCCGATTCGAACGGCACGATGGTAATCGCCGCATCCGGCAGGTTGGCATCGTTGATGATCGAGGCGTGCAGCGCCTCGAACGAGGCGATCTCGGCATCCAGCACGGTGTTGCTGCTGCCATCGCCGTTGCGGTCGCCGACATTGACCGAACCGGAAAAGCCCGATCCGGTGCTGCCCGACACGTCGATGGCAAAGACCAGGTCCACGTTGTCCGAAACGACTTCCTGCCGCGACACGAAGCCCGAAATCTTGGTCTTCTTGCCCCCGGCGGCGTCATCCGCGGTCAGGCTGACCGCGATCTGTTCGCCGGTGGCCAGGGTTTCGATCGACGAGGTGGTGACCGGCAGCACGGTGCCGTCGCCATAGATCAGATCGTTGCCAGCGCCGCCAAAGGCGACATCGGCGCCAAAGCCGCCGCGAATGGTGTCATTGCCGGCGCCGCTGACCAGCAGGTCGTCGCCGTCCAGGCCGCGCAGGATGTCGTTGGCACTTGCCCCGTAGAGGTCGTCGTCTTCCGGTGTGCCTTCGAGGTCCAGCTCCATATTCGGCAGCTTCCAGTTCACCACCGAGGCGAGCTGGTCCGCGGTCAGACCGTCCAGCGTGCCCAGCGGCAGTTTCTTGAGGCTGTTGAACGTGCTGGCCAGGGTATTGGCGCTGTCGGCCTGCGACGCGAAGGACAGGAAGGACACCGATTCACCCGGCGCCAGCGTCACGTCATATTCATAGGTCAGGTCGTCATAGCTGAGCGTAAGCTCGGCGCCGGCCAGATCCTTCTTGTTGGACACCAGCACACCGGCCGGTGTCGTGGCGTCGGTGCTGTCATAGACCGCGACCCAGGTGTCGCTGCTGGTGACGGCCGAGTCGCCGCTGGAGGTTTGGGTGGCGATATTGCCATCGGCGCCGAAATCGGTGCGCAGCTGGTAGGTATAGGTCACCGTGCTATCGGACGCATTGGTGATGGTATCGAAGAACCGGGCATAGCCATCGGTCTGCGACACTTTCACCTGCCGCTCCATATAGATGCCAGAATAGTTGACATAGGGCAGGGTTCTGAAGGTGTTGGCCCCCTCTGCGATCAGGTAATACGAGGCGCTGAGCCCGTAAAAATCCAATCCGGTGTCAAAAGCATCTTCCGACCCGTCAACAATTGAACCGTCGGCATTGAGATCCCATTCAAATCCATTTCCGTCGAGAACGCTATGCGTGGTTCTTACAAAATCTTTTGCCAATGTAATGCTCCATCTGACCAATAGGCGCGCGATGACTCAGGAGGTTGTGGAGCCATGCGGCGGGCCGCGCGGCGAATCCTTCACTCCGTCGATTTGCGTGCCTAATCCCCTAACACCGACGGGATAGCGGTGGCCGAGGAGGCGTGTCAAACCTCGGATGGCCATCGGCGATTATTTTTTAGGCAGAACGGGTTATTCGACGAGTCCAAGGGGCGTTGCGGCGGGGCCGCCGGGCGCTATCTTCGGGCGCCCCAACTCAACGAGGCATGGCGCCGCGTATAGAATTCGCCCATCAGGCCAAGCATCGACAGCGCAACGCCGACCCAAAAGGCATACTGCCAATTCGAAAAATGCGGATTGTAGTTAATAAACACGAAGCCGCGGGATTGATCGATGGTGTGAAACAATGGGTTCCAGTTGAATGTGTGCAACAGAAATGTGGGCAGCGTATTGGCCAGGAACATCTTACCCGAGGCAATCATATTGGCACGCTGATACACCGTCGACGCGATGTTCACGAAGGTCGGAAACCAGGGTTTGATCGCGGTCAGCACCAGCCCGACGGCACATCCGGTGAACCAGCTGAGCAGCAACATGCCAAAGGCCGGGATCGGCTGGTAGATGGTGATCGGTTTGTACGCCGCATGGTAGACAAACAGGATCACCAGCATCGACAGCACCTGGACATACAGGACCCCCAGCGCCGCGCCGGTGATGGTGATCGCGGTGTTCAGCGGCGCGTGCTGCATCATCGGGCTGCTGGGGCCTTCGGCGCCCACCACCGCGCCCACCGCCTTGACATGCGACATGTACAGAAAAATGCCCGACATGATATAGAGCAGGAAGTCGCCGCGCAGCGCGCTGGTGCGCAGATTCAGCAGGCTGACCATGACATAGAAGGCGGCCACCATGATCGCCGCCTGCAGCATGTTGACCACAAGCGCCATGAAGGCGTTGTTATGGGTTTTGCGCACGCTGCGCACGGTTGCATGAAAGATCAACTCAAGCGTGGTCAGCGCGCCTGAGAAAGCGGTTTTGCGCACCCGGTGTTTGAACATGGCCTCTGGGTCCTGTGACCGGTCACGGACTTCTTGCTGTTCCGCTGGGGGCAAAGCATAAGGGGCGGCGTGTGAATATTCAACAAACCGGCACAAAACGGAGCGGATTGCGTGAACTATGAGACTTTGATGCCATTGATGCGGAAACTTGCCATCGAGGCCGGCGAAAAGATCATGGAGATCTACGAGGCCGACGATTTCGAGGTGAAATCCAAGTCGGATGACAGCCCGGTGACCGAGGCCGACGAAGCCGCCGATGCGCTGATCTCTGCCGGACTGCGCGCCGCCTTCCCGGATGTGATGCTGGTGACCGAAGAGCAGGCCGCCTCGCATGCCGCCCGTGGCGACACTTTTCTGATCGTCGACCCGCTGGACGGCACCAAGGAATTCGTACATCGCCGCGGCGATTTCACCGTCAATATCGCTTTGGTCGAAGCCGGCGTGCCGACACGCGGCGTGGTTTACGCGCCGGCCAAGGGCCGCCTGTTTATGACACAGCCGGAAGGTGAGTCGGTGGAAGAGACCGGAGATCTGGCGGCCGAAACAATTGGCGCGCAAAAGCCGGTTTGTGTCGGCAGCCCGGACAATTCGGCCCTTATGGTTGTCGCCAGCAAGTCGCATCGCGACCAGGCGACCGATGATTACATCGGCAAATACAACGTTAAGGATATGACCAGCGCCGGGTCGTCGTTGAAGTTCTGCCTGGTCGCCACCGGCGAGGCCGACCTCTATCCGCGGCTGGGCCGGACCATGGAATGGGACACTGCCGCAGGTCACGCGGTGCTGGCCGGGGCAGGTGGCAAGGTGGTGCGTTTCGACGATCATTCGCCCCTGACCTATGGCAAGGAGGGCTTCGCCAACCCCTTCTTCATCGCCTATGCGCCCGGGGTGGAATTGAAGGCCGGGTGATGTCGGTTCTCATCGTCATTCCGGCGCGCTACGCCTCGACCCGCTATCCCGGAAAACCGCTGGTCAAACTGCGCGGTGCAGGCGGACAGGCGCGCACGCTGATCGAACGATCATGGCGTGCCGCCTGCGCGGTGGCCGGGGCTGACCGGGTGGTGGTGGCCACCGATGACGACCGCATCAAAACCGCCGCCGAAGGCTTCGGTGCCGAGGTGGTGATGACCTCCGACACCTGCGTCAACGGCACCGAACGCTGTGCCGAGGCACACGAGGCGCTGGGCGGGGGTTACGAGATTGTCGTTAATCTGCAGGGGGATGCGCCTCTGACCCCGCATTGGTTTGTCGAAGACCTGGTCGCCGGGCTGCGCCGCGACCCCGAGGCCGGGATCGCCACGCCAGTGCTGCGTTGCAATGGCGAGATGTTGTCCGGGTTCAAGGAAGACCGTCTGAACGGTCGCGTCGGCGGCACCACCGCGGTGTTTTCCGCCGAGGGAGCGGCGCTGTATTTCTCGAAAGAGGTGGTGCCGTTCACGGGGCGCGATTTTGCCCCGGACGAGGCCACCCCGGTATTCCACCATGTCGGTGTCTATGCCTACCGTCCCGGCGCCTTGGCGGCCTATCCCGCATGGCCGGTCGGACCGCTGGAGCGCAACGAGGGGCTGGAGCAATTACGCTTCATGGAGAACGGCCGCCGGGTGCTGTGTGTCGAGGTCGAGTCGCGCGGTCGCCAGTTCTGGGAACTGAACAACCCCGAGGACGTTTCAAGACTGGAGTCGATGATGGCCCAGATGGGCCTGGATTGATCCGCAGTCACACAAGAGTCGGAACTTCGCCTTATCGGCGCCCGGTGAATGGGCAATATTCCCGACTTGACGCAAAGCGGCGGGCTGGCACAGACAGGCGCTGTGGCGTTTGTCTCGGAAGTGCCATAAACTTCCGGTACGCTTCGTATTTGGAGTGATAAGTTGGCCTCGCCTGGGTCAGACGAGTAAACGGTTTGAGAGAATGAGGACAGGAATGCGTAGAAAAGTTACCAAAGCAATTTTCCCCGTCGCAGGCATGGGGACCCGTTTCCTCCCGGCGACGAAATCCGTACCTAAAGAAATTATGACGCTGGTTGACCGCCCGCTGGTGCAATACGCCATCGACGAGGCGCGCGCGGCCGGGATCAAGGAATTCATTTTCGTCACCTCGCGCGGCAAGAGCGCACTGGAAGACTATTTCGATCATTCGCCCGTGCTCGAGCAGGAGCTGCGTCGCAAGGGCAAGAATGACCTGCTGGAACTGCTGAAAACCACCAACATGGACAGCGGCGCCATCGCCTATATCCGCCAGCACAAGGCGCTGGGCCTGGGCCACGCCGTGTGGTGTGCGCGCCGGCTGATCGGCAACGAGCCCTTCGCGGTGATGCTGCCCGATGACGTGATCGCCGCCGAAACTCCCTGCCTGCAGCAGATGGTCGAGGCCTATGAGGAAACCGGCGGCAACATGGTGGCCGCGATGGAGGTGCCGCCCGAGCGCGCGTCGGCCTATGGCGTGCTGGACGTGCAGGAAGACATGGGATCTATCGTGTCGGTCAAGGGCATGGTCGAAAAGCCCAAGCAGGAAGAGGCGCCGTCGAACCTGGCGGTGATCGGCCGCTATATCCTGGGCCCCTCGGTTCTGACCAATCTCAACAAGATGAAAACCGGCGCGGGTGGCGAGATCCAGCTGACCGACGCCATCGCCGCCGATATCGGCACCGAGAACACGGTGTATGGCTATCGCTTCCGCGGCCAGCGGTTCGACTGCGGTTCGAAAGCCGGGTTCCTGCAGGCCACGGTGGCCTTCGCCCTGGCCCGCGACGACCTGCGCGCCGATCTCAGCCGTTATCTGCAGGAAGTGACGCAGCACGAAAAGGCTGCTGAATGACTCAAGTGAAGGAACGCCATTCGTGACCACAATTCTGGTAACGGGCGGCGCGGGCTATATCGGCTCTCATGCATGCAAGGCTTTGAAGGTGGCGGGATACACTCCCGTCACCTTTGACAACTTGGTGACCGGCTGGCGCGACGCGGTCAAGTTCGGCCCGTTCGAACAGGGCGACCTGTCCGACCGCGCACGCCTGGACGAGGTGTTCGCCAAGTACAAACCGGCTGCGGTGATGCATTTCGCCGCGCTCAGCCAGGTGGGTGAGGCGATGAGCGAGCCGGGCCGCTATTGGCGCAACAATGTCGCCGGCTCGCTGACCCTGGCCGAAGCCGCGGTGGCGGCGGGCTGCCTGAATTTCGTGTTCTCGTCGACCTGCGCCACCTATGGCGAACATGACAACGTGGTGCTGGACGAAAGCACGCCGCAGATCCCGCTGAACGCCTATGGCGCGTCGAAGCGGGCAGTGGAAAACATCCTGCGCGATTTCGAGGCGGCGCATGGGCTGCGGCACGTGATCTTCCGCTATTTCAACGTGGCGGGCGCCGATCCCGAGGCCGAGGTGGGCGAACACCACCGCCCCGAAACCCACCTGATCCCGGTGATGTTGGAAGCCATTGACGGCAAGCGCCCGGCGTTGACGATCCATGGCACCGACTACGCCACGCCCGACGGCACCTGCATCCGCGACTATGTGCATGTCTGCGACCTGGTCGATGCCCATGTGTTGGGCTTGAACTGGTTGGAGCGGGGCAAGGGCAGCCAGGTGTTCAATCTGGGCACCGGCAAGGGGTTTTCGGTACGCGAGGTGATCGACGCCTCGCGCAGCGTGACCAACCGCGAGGTGCCGTTCTCGGAAGGGCCACGCCGGGCCGGCGACGCGACCAAGCTGGTCTCGGGGTCAACCCTGGCAGAGGCCGACCTGGGATGGGAGCCGAAGCGCTCGACCATGCCGCAGATGATCGCCGATGCCTGGCGGTGGCACCAGACCGGGCATTATGACGGCTGACCGGGCAACCGGTCCGGGCATCTGGCAGGCCTATCGGCTGAGACTGAAGCGCCGCCGCCTGCTGTGGCGGGCGTTTCGCAGCCGCCATCAATTGAAATCGATGCAGAACCGTACTGGGGCGATTGCCCCTGGCGACATCCTGCTGGTTATGGTGGTCCGGAACGAGGCGCTGCGGCTGCCCTATTTCCTGGATTATTACCGACGGCTGGGCGTGGCGCAGTTCCTCGTCGTCGACAATGACAGCACCGACGATACCGCGCCGCTGCTGGCGGCGCAGCCGGACGTGTCGCTGTGGTCGACCAAAGCAAGCTATCGCGCCGCGCGTTTCGGGCTGGACTGGGCGTCCTGGCTGTTGATGCGCTACGGGCACGGGCATTGGTGCCTGCTGCTGGATGCCGATGAGCTGCTGATCTATCCCCATTGCGACAGCCGCGACCTCAAGGCGCTGACCGGTTGGCTGGATCGGCGGCGACAGCCGGCATTGGGCGCGCTGATGCTGGACCTTTACCCGCAGGGCCCGGTGGGCGAGGGGGCCGCCGCGCCCGGTGCCGACCCGTTGGAGACGCTGAACTGGTTCGATCCCGGCCCTTACCGCGCCCTGCGCCAAAGGCCGATGCAGAACCTCTGGGTGCAGGGCGGCGTGCGCGAGCGGGTGTTTTTTCCGCGCCGGCCGCGCCGGTCGCCGACGTTGAACAAGCTGCCGTTGATCCGCTGGAACCGGCGCTGGGCCTTCGTGAATTCCTGCCACTCGATCCTGCCGCCGCAGCTGAACCTGGCCTATTCCGGCCCCGGTGGCATCGAGCCGTCGGGCGTGCTGTTGCACACCAAGTTTCTGCCCGATGTCACCGCCCGCGCCGCGGAGGACCAGGCGCGGCAACAGCATTTCAACGATCCCCAGAGTTTTTCCGGCTATTACGACGCGATTGCCGAGCAGCCGGTTCTGTGGTCTGACAAGTCGCTGCGCTATGAGGGCTGGCGGCAGTTGGCCGGCCTGGGGCTGATGTCTTCCGGCGGCTGGTAGCGCGGTTTCGGCGCAAACATCATTGCCACATTTTCGCCAGTTTGCCGCAATGCAGCAGCCTTGGGCCTTGTAACATCAGGAAAATTCACCGATTCTCAAGATTGAGACGGTATCTGGCCAGGGAACCACCGAAAGAAGTGCGCCCGCGGCCCAGTGAGTGGACAAGAACGTGAGCCTTTGGGAGTCCTACCGAATGCGGTTGCGGCGCAAGCGCCGAAGGCTGAGGGCTGTCCGCAAGTCACTGGAGCTGAAGGTGCTTCAGGACCGCACCGGTGCGATCCGCCCGCAGGACGTGTTGCTGGTGTCGACGCTGCGCAACGAACGCATCCGACTGCCCTATTTCCTGTCCTATTACCGTGACCTGGGGGTGGGGCATTTCCTGTTCGTCGACAATGACAGCGACGACGGGTCGGCGGAATACCTGTCGGGCGAGCGTGACGTGTCGATCTGGACCACCAAAGGCAGCTATCGCCGGGCGAGTTTCGGGGTCGACTGGGTGAATTGGCTGAACCGCCGCTATGCCCATGATCACTGGACGCTGGTGGTCGATCCGGACGAGTTTTTCGTCTATCCGTTCTGCGATACGCGCCCGATCACCGCGCTGACCGACTGGCTGGACAATTCCTCGATCCGGTCGTTTGGCGCCATGTTGATCGACCTTTATCCGAAGGGCCGGATCGATTCCGAACCCTACAGGGCAGGCCAGGATCCGCTGGAAATCGCCGCATGGTTCGATTCCGGGAACTACTCGATCAAGCGCAACCCGACCTATGGCAACCTCTGGATCCAGGGCGGGCCGCGGGCGCGGGTGTTTTTTGCCGACACCCCCGAGGCGGCGCCGGCGCTCAACAAGATCCCGCTGGTGAAATGGGACCGGCGCTATACCTATGTCAGCTCGACCCACATGCTGTTGCCGCGCGGGCTGAACCATGTCTACGAGGAATGGGGCGGCGAAAAGGCCTCGGGCGCGTTGCTGCACGCCAAGTTCCTCAACACCTTTGCCGAAAAGGCCGACGAGGAACTGGACCGGGGCCAGCATTATGCCGGCTCGGTCGAATACCGTGCCTATGCGGAGCGGCTGAAGGATAATCCCGACCTGTGGTGCAAGTGGTCTGAGAAATATATCAACTGGCGCCAGCTTGAGATCCTCGGGCTGATGTCCAAAGGGAACTGGGCATGACCGTCGGCACCGTCATGCTGGTGCATACCTCGCTGAACCGTGCCGCGCAGGTGGCGCGGCACTGGACGGCATCGGGCTGTCCGGTGGTGATCCATGTCGACCGCAACGTGCCGCGGCGCACCTGCCGCTCGTTCGTCAAGGCGCTGTCGGACGATCCGCTGATCCGGTTCAGCAAACGCCACCGCTGCGAATGGGGCACCTGGGGCATTGTCGCCGCCTCGCAGGCGGCGTCCGAGCTGATGCTGCAGGAATTCCCGCAGGTAAACCATGTCTATCTCGCCTCGGGCTCCTGCCTGCCGCTGCGGCCGATCCAGGAGTTGATCGACTATCTGGCCGCCCGCCCGCAGACCGATTTCATCGAAAGCGCCACAACCTCGGACGTGCCGTGGACGGTGGGCGGGCTGGATGCCGAACGCTTCACGCTGCGCTTTCCCTTCTCGTGGAAACGTCAGCGCGCGCTGTTCGACCGCTGGGTGCGGATCCAGCGGCGGCTGAAGCTGAAACGCCGGATCCCCGACGGCATCGTGCCGCATATGGGCAGCCAGTGGTGGTGCCTGACCCGGCAGACCCTGTCAGCGATCCTGCAGAACCCGGAACGCAAGCAGCATGACCGTTACTTCCGGCGGGTCTGGATCCCCGATGAGAGCTATTATCAGACGCTGGCGCGGCACTATTCCCGCCGCATCGAAAGCCGGTCGCTGACCCTGTCGAAATTCGATTTCCAGGGCAAGCCGCACATCTTCTACGACGATCACCTGCAGCTGCTACGGCGGTCGGACTGTTTTGTCGCCCGCAAGATCTGGCCGCGCGCCGAACGGCTGTACCAAGCCTTCCTGACCGACAGCGCCGGCGCGATGAAAAAGACCGAACCGAACCCCGGCAAGATCGACCGCATCTTTGCCAAGGCGGTCGAGCGGCGCACGCGCGGCCGCCCGGGCCTGTATATGCAAAGCCGTTTTCCTCGCGAGGGCTGGGAAAACGGCATCACCTCGAACCCCTATTCGATGTTCCAGGGCTTTGCCGAGCTGTTCGAGAATTTCGAAACCTGGCTGACCCGCGCCACCGGGGCGCAGGTGCATGGGCATCTCTTTGCCCCCGAACGGGCCGAGTTTGCCGGGGGCATGACGCTGATCAATGGCGGGCTCAGCGACAATGCGGTGGTGCGTGACTATGCGCCGCAATCGTTCCTCACCAACCTGATCTGGAACACGCGCGGCGAACGGCAATGTTTCCAGTTCGGACCGCGCGACAACCAGGACATCAACTGGCTGGTGGCGCGCGACCCCAAGGCGCAGGTTTCGGTGATCTCGGGCGCCTGGGCGGTGCCGCTGTTCCGCTCGAACCGCAATTTTGCCGACCTGCGCCGCGAGGCCGCCCACCTGCAGCGGATCGAAAGCGAGCATCTGGGCATCCTCAGGTCGCCCCATGCCAAGGCACGCATCCGCATCTGGACCATGGCGGAATTTATCGAATCGCCGATGGAACCGCTGCAATCCATCCTCGACGAAATCGGCCCGGCGCGCCTGCGCCGGCTGAGCGAGGTGCCCAAGATGGTCGATCTCGAAGGCTTCGGCCAGTTCCTGCAGAATCTCAAGAACCAGGGCATGCACCCCTATCTGATGGGGGATTTTCCGGTGGGGCAGGCCCCGACGCGGCAGTCTAAACCGCCGCGCAAACCCTATCTGGTGAAATAGCGCGCGATGACCAGGCGTTTCGATTACTTCATCCTGCTGGCCGAGATGCGGACGGGTTCGAATTTCCTCGAGTCCAACCTGAACGCGTTCGACGGCATCGCGTGCCATGGCGAGGCGTTCAATCCGCATTTCATCGGCTATCCCAACAAGACCGAAATTCTGGGTATCACCCAGGCGATGCGCGATGCCGATCCCGCGCGGCTGATCCGCGCGGTCAAACAGGCGCCGGGTATCGGCGGGTTCCGGTTTTTTCACGACCACGATCCGCGCGCATTGGAAATCGCGCTGGCCGATCCGCGCTGCGCCAAGATCGTGCTGACGCGCAACCCGCTGGAAAGCTATGTGTCCTGGAAGATCGCCAAGGCCACCAACCAGTGGAAGCTGACCGATGTAAAGCGGCGCAAGCAGGCCCAGGCCGAATTCGACGCCGAGGAGTTCGCGCGCCACGTCGCGACGCTGCAAGGCTTCCAGGTCGCGCTGATGAACCGGCTGCAGAGCAGCGGCCAGACCGCCTTCTATGTCGCCTACGAGGACCTGCAGGACCTGGGGGTGATGAACGGACTGGCTGCCTGGCTGGGCTGTGACGCGCGGCTTGAGGCGCTGGATGACAGCCTCAAGGTACAGAACCCCGCGCCGCTGACCGACAAGGTGTCAAACCCCGACCAGATGCAGGCGGCGCTGGCGGGCATGGACTGGTTCAACCTGTCGCGCACGCCGAATTTCGAACCGCGCCGCGGCGCCGCCGTGCCCAGCTATGTCGGCGGGGTGGCCACGCCGCTGCTCTACCTGCCGATACCCGGCGGTCCGGTGGACAGTGTGGCCGCCTGGCTGGCCGCGCTCGACGGCGTGTCGGAAGCGGATCTGCACCGCAAGATGACGCAGAAGACCCTGCGCAAATGGAAGCGCTCGATGCCCGGACATCGCAGCTTTACCGTGCTGCGCCACCCGGCGGCGCGGATCCATTCGGTGTTCTGCCACAAGATCCTGTCGACCGGGCCGGGCAGCTATCTGAAGATCCGCCAGACCCTGAACCGCCAGTTCGGCCTCAATCTGCCCGAGGGCGATCTGGACCAGAGCTATTCACTGGCGAGCCACCGGGCGGCGTTCGAAGGCTTCCTGACCTTCGTCAAGGCCAACCTTGCCGGACAAACCGCGCTGCGAGTGGACGGGACCTGGTGCAGCCAATCCCAGGCGCTGAGCAGTTTTGGCGATTTCGCCCTACCCGATCACGTCCTGCGCGAGGATGAACTAACCGAATTGCTGCCCGATCTGGCCCGCCGCGTCGGGCATGCCGCGCCGCCGGCCTGGCAGGCGGATAACAGCCCCGAACCCTACCCGCTCGCCGACATCTATGACGATGCGCTGGAGGCGCTGATCGCCGATGTCTACAACCGCGATTACGTGATGTTCGGCTTTCAGGCTTGGGGGCGGCCGCCCGAGGCCGCGCAGCCCCGGCGCTAGGCCGGGGCGCGCCAGCGTCAGGCGGCCTTGACCGAATTCGGTTCGGTCAGCAGCGCATACAGCGCTGCGGATTCGCGGTTGGCCCGCAGCTTGGCGCACAGTGCCGCGTCCCGCAGGGTGCGCGAGACCAGCGCCAGCGCCTTCAGATGCTCGACGCCCGATTCCTCGGGCGCGAACAGCGCAAAGGCAATATCGACCGGCTGGCGGTCGACCGCGCCGAAGTCGAGCGGCTTTTCCAGCATCACGAAGATGCCGACCACATCGTCCAGCTTGGTGATCCGCGCATGCGGCAATGCCACGCCATGGCCGACGCCGGTGGGCCCCAGGGTTTCACGCTCCAGCAGCGCCTCGACCGTTTCCGAACTGTTCAGGCCATAGCTGGCCGCGGCGACATCACCAATTTCCTGAAACAGACGTTTCTTGCTCGAGGCGGCGGCAAAGACCTTCACCGCCTCGGGTTTGAGGATGCTTGAAAGCTGCATGTACACTGTGCTCCGTCAGAGGGCGCGCCTGCAACGCGCGCTGCCTCAATCCAGGTTTCGCGGGTCAATCCAGCCGATGTTGCCATCGTCCCGGCGATAGACCACGTTTAATTCCTTCTTTCCCTCGTTTCGAAAGACCAGCACGGGCGCACCTGCCAATTCCATTTGCATAACCGCCTCTCCGACCGACAATGCAGGGATATGCATCTCGGTCTCGGCGACAATGATCGGCTGGAGCGAGTCGGGTTCCGTTTCATCCGTCTGCTCTTGGGAGGCGAGGATATAGGAGGATGCGCCGAAGAGTTCAACCGGTTCCGACCGTTCGCGATGATGGTCCTTCAGGCGGCGCTTGTAGCGGCGCAATTGCTTGTCCATCTTCTCGGCGCAGGCCTCGAAAGCGGCGTAGATTTCGGTCGCATGCGCCTTGGCCGCGGCGTTCAGCCCGCTGGACAGGTGAATCGTCGTTTCGCAGACATATTCATGGGCCGAACGCGAGAAAACGATATTCGCATCGGTGGGGCGCTGCGAGTATTTCTGCAGCACTTCATTCAGTTCGCTCTTCACATGGTTCTGAAGCGCTTCGCCAATGTCGATCTGTTTTCCGCTGATTTGGTAACGCATTTTGTTCCTTCACTTTTCTCACCCATCGCGCATCGTACCTGAAATGCGCGGGACTTAGTTTCGGGTGAACGGAGCTGGTGTTGATACCGTCTGTATACCGTCTCGCCCGTCCTTGCGGGCGTTGCGGGATACAGCGTCGGACTGCACGTTTGCCATAGCCCAATTGACACATTGTGACAGGCGTGTGTCAACGAAAAGCGGTTCGAGCGCGTACACAAGCACAGGTTTGCTGGGCATGAACCGGTGTCGCCATCACGAGATCCGGAAGTTTTCCCCAAGATAGACCCGTCGGACGTTTTCGTTTTCGACCACCTCGCCGGGCGTGCCCGACATCAGCACCTGGCCTTCGTGCAGGATATAGGCTCGGTCAACAATCTCGAGGGTTTCGCGCACATTGTGATCGGTGATCAGCACCCCGATTCCCCGGTTGTTCAAGTCCGCGACCAGGTGGCGGATATCGGCAACCGAGATCGGGTCGACCCCGGCGAAGGGTTCGTCCAGCAGCAGGTATTTCGGCTCGGCCGCCAGGCAGCGGGCAATCTCGACCCGCCGCCGCTCGCCCCCCGACAGCGCCAGCGCGGGCGCCCGCCGCAGATGCTCGATCGAGAAATCCGACAGCAGCTCTTCCAGACGCTCGCGCCGGCGGTGATGGTCGCGATAGGTGATGTCCAGCACCGCCGAGATATTGTCCTCGACGCTGAGCCCGCGAAAGATCGACATCTCCTGCGGCAGATAGCCGATCCCCAGCCGCGCGCGCCGGTACATCGGCAGGGTGGTGACCGCCTGCCCGTCGATATGCACGCTGCCGGCTTCGGGAAAGATCAGCCCGGCAACGCAGTAAAACGATGTGGTCTTGCCCGACCCGTTCGGCCCCAACAGCGCCACCACTTCGCCCCGGTGCAGGGTCATCGACACGTCGCGGATGACCATTTTCTTGCGAAAGGATTTGCGCAGATGACTGATGACCAGACCGGAACTGCCGGCGGTGACGGTAAATTTCGGCTTTTCCATCAGTTGTCGCCGTCGGGATTCAGGATGGTTTTCACCCGTCCTGCCATTTGCGCGGTCCCGGTGGTCAGGTTGACCGTCATCCGGTCCGAGGTCAGCGCATTGTCGCCCTGGGTCAGCAACACGTCGCCCGTCATTACGATCACGCCGGTGTCGATGCTGTAATCGGCCCGGTCGGCCTGGGCGGCGTCCGGCCCGTTTACCAGCACGACGTTGCCCACCGCTTCCATCCGCTGGATGCCCTTGCCCCCGGCGCCGTAGATCACCAGCACCCGTTCGGCCGACAGCCGCATCTCGCCCTGGCCGATCTTCACGTTGCCGCGGAACTCGGCCGAGCCGTCGGCCTGGTTCACGTCCAGGGTGTCGGCAGTGACCTCGACCGGCAGGGTCGGGTCTGCCTTCACGGTGCCGAAGGCGACATTGGTGGTTTGTGCCGAGGCGGTGGCAGCGCCAAAAGCGACGCAAAGGATCAAAAAGAAGAGGCGGACGGGAAACAATTCAGTTATTCCGGATTTTCTGCGGGCCGATATACCAGCTTTACGCCGCTTTTGAAAAGCACGTGCAGCGGGCCGCCCTCGTTTTTTGCGCTGAATTCCATGCTCCCCGAGGTGAGATCGCCAAACGGGCTGGTGCCGCTGAGGGTTCCGGGCGCCTTCCCGGACAAGCCGGTCAGCGCGGTGTCCAGCTGATCGGTGCGCACGTCGATCCCGGTCGAGGTGACAATCCGCACATCGCCCGAGAACCGCGCCAGATCCTCGCGTGCCAGCACCTGGACCAGGTCGGATTCAAGCGTCATGCCGCCCCCGGCCGCGGTTTTCAGCTGAGCGCTGACATCGGTCGCCTCGGCCGGCCGGTCGGTGCCGCCGGGCCGGGCGAGCGTGGCGTTTACCATGATCTCGTCGCCGTTCGAGGTGGTGCCGGAAAAGAACGGTCCGGTGACCTGCTGGTCGCGCAGGCGGCCGGCGATCTCGCTTTCGGCAAAGGGGATCGCCGCGTTGAACTCGACGCCGCGGGACAGCAGGAACAGCGTGGCCAGAATCGCCAGCGCGGCCAGCGGCAGCAGGACCTTGAAGAAGGCGACCATGCGGGAATAGGAATCCATCGCCCGCGCCCCTGCCATCAGCCGATGCCTGCCCGCAGGCAGTCATGGATATGCAGCACCCCCAGTGCCGGACCGGGCCCGTCGCTGACGAAGAGCGAGGTGATCTGCGCCCGGTTCATGATCGCCGCGCCTTCCTCGGCCAGCGCATCGGCGCGGATGGTCTTGGGGTTGCGCGTCATCACCTCGCCGGCAGTGTGGCTCAAGAGCCCGTCAATCTTGCGGCGCACGTCGCCATCGGTGATGATGCCGGTCAGGCCGCCCTGCGCGTCGGCCACGCCGGTCATGCCGAAGCGGCCGCGGCTGATCACCTGCAGCACCTCGGCCATCGGTGTGTCTTCCTGCACCATCGGAATGTCGTCGGGGCCGTGCATCAGGTCACGCACCTTGGTCAGCTGCGCGCCCAGCTTGCCCCCCGGATGGAAGGCGCGGAAATGCTCGGGGGTGAAGCGGCGATGTTCCATCAGCGCAATTGCCAGCGCGTCGCCCAGCGCCAGGGTCATGGTGGTCGAGCTGGTCGGCACGATGCCGTTGCCGCAGGCCTCCTCGGCGCGGGGCAGCACCAGCGCCACGTCGGACTGGCGCAGCAGTGTCGAATCCACGCCGCTGGCCACCCCGATCAGGGGGATCATGAAGCGCCGGGTATAGGCGATGACATCGGCCAGCTCCGGCGTTTCGCCGGAATTGGACAGCACCAGCGCCACGTCGCCCTGCGCCATCATGCCCAGGTCGCCATGGCTGGCCTCGGCCGGGTGGACGAAATGGGCCGGCGTGCCGGTGCTGGCCAGCGTCGCGGCGATCTTGCGGGCGATGTGGCCGGATTTGCCCATCCCCGAGACGATCACCCGGCCCTTGGCCTGCAGGATGGTGTCGACCGCGCGGTCGAAGGCGCCGTTCAGCCCCTGTTCCAGCAGGGTCAGCGCCTGCGCCTCGGTGCGGATCACCCGCCGGGCGATATCCTGGAACGTCGCGGTCATGAGTGGGCGAAGATGTCGGTTTCGGGCCAGCCGGCCAGGTCCAGCCGCGCGCGGGTCGGCAGGAATTGGAAACAGGCCTGGGCCAGATCGGTGCGATCCTCGCGGGCCAGCATCGCGTCCAGCTTCTGGCGCAGCGCGTGCAGGTGCAGCACGTCCGAGGCGGCATAATCCAGCTGCGCCTCGGTCAGGGTTTCGGCGCCCCAGTCGCTCATCTGCTGGTGCTTGGAGATGTCGAGGCTCAGCAGCTCCTGCGTCAGCGCCTTCAGCCCGTGCCGGTCGGTGAAGGTGCGCACCAGGCGGCTGGCGATCTTGGTGCAATAGACCGGCGCGGCCAGCGCCCCGAAGGTATGGTACAGCGCGGCAATGTCGAACCGGCCGAAATGGAACAGCTTCAGCACCTCCGGGTTCTCCAGCATCGCGCAAAGGTTCGGAGCCTCGGTCTGGCCCTTGCTGACCTGGACGATATGGGCATTGCCATCCCCGCCCGACATCTGCACCACGCACAGCCGGTCGCGATGCGGGTTCAGCCCCATGGTCTCGCAATCGATCGCCACCACGGGCCCCATGTCCAGCCCGTCGGGCAGGTCGTTCCGGTATAGATGGTTTGCCAAGCGGTCAGTCCCCGTCAGTGCCGCATGCGCGGCGTCAGCGCCGAGATAGGCGGTTTGGCGGGTGAACTCAACTGCCACCGGGGGAAAGCCGCCGCCGGGGCCGCTTCAGCGCTCCAGCCGGTCGGCGAGGTCATCGGTGTCACCCATCGCCGCCAGCTTGACCTCGCGGATCAGGCGCAACGTGGGTTTGGCGGCAAAGCAGAGCGAACCGATGATGAACAACCAGGTGCCAGGGGTTGTCCAGCGTTCGGACAGGAACATCACCGAGCCGATTACAAAGCAGATTGCCGCGGCGAAATCGACCAAGGTATAGGCGATTTCGAACAGGGCGTAGAGACGCTTGCTTTCGGTGCTCTGGTTACGATGGTCCTTGTGGAACAGCATGGGGGCGCGGCCTTTCGTTGGGTGCCCCCGGACTCGCAAGGATTGGCCGCCGGTTCAAGGGGCCGGCAACGGCATGCGACGTTACCGGCTGAGCCCGCCATGCAGCGTTGGCACATCAAGCCCGGCAAAGCCGTAGTGGCGCAGCCAGCGCAGGTCGGAATCGAAGAAGGCGCGCAGGTCGGGGATGCCGTATTTCAGCATAGCGATGCGGTCGATCCCCATGCCAAAGGCAAAGCCCTGCCATTGCTCGGGGTCGATGCCGCCGGCGGCCAGAACCTTGGGGTGCACCATGCCCGAGCCCAGCACTTCCAGCCAGCCGTCGCCTTCGCCGATCTTCAGCTGCCCGCCCTCCCAGGAACACTGGATATCGACCTCGGCCGAGGGTTCGGTGAACGGGAAATGCGAGGCACGGAAGCGGGTTTTGATGCCATCGATCTCGAAGAAGGCGGCAAAGAACTCTTCCAGCACCCATTTCAGGTTGGCCATGGAAATGTCTTTGTCCACCGCCAGCCCCTCGACCTGGTGGAACATCGGCGTGTGGGTCTGGTCGTAATCGGCGCGATAGACGCCGCCGGGGCAGATGATGCGCAAGGGCGCGCCCATCTTTTCCATCGAGCGGATCTGCACCGGCGAGGTATGCGTGCGCAGCACATGTGGTGGGCGGTTGTCGCCCGCGGCGCGGTGCATGTAGAACGTGTCCATCTCGGCGCGGGCCGGGTGGTGGCCGGGAATGTTCAGCGCGTCGAAATTATACCAGTCGGTGTCGATGCGCGGGCCCTCGGCTACGGAAAAGCCCATTTCGGCAAAGATCGCGGTCAGTTCCTCGGTGACCTGGCTGACCGGGTGCACGGTGCCCTGGCGCCGGGGCCGGCCGGGCAGGGTGACGTCCAGCCATTCGGTGCGCAGCCGTTCGTCCAGCGCCGCGTCGCCCAATGCCACCTTCTTGGCGGCCAGCGCCGAATTGATCTCGTCCTTCAGCGCGTTCAGCGCCGGGCCGGCGACCTGGCGTTCCTCGGGGGTCATCTTCCCGAGTTCGCGCATTTTCAGGCTCACCTCGCCCTTCTTGCCAACCGCGGCCACGCGGATGGTTTCCAGTGCGGCCTCGTCGGCGGCGTCGGCAATCTGGCCGAGATATTTGCTTTTCAGATCGTCCATGCCCGGTCCCCGGTTTGTCGTGCGCCGTGCTAGCCGCAGTGTGGTGCGATTGCAAGCGGGGGTGTCCGGCGGCGGGGTTACTCGGGCAGGCCCTTCAATCCGGCCAGCACGAAGTCGGCGGCCAGATCGGCATAGGCCTCGCGGCTCAGCCCCTTGCCGGGGCGGTGCCACATATAGACCCAGTTCAGAATGCCGAAGATCGACATGGTCAATGCGCGCACCCGGTCGGCATCGAGGTCGGGGCGCTCGGCGCGGATGGCGTCGGACATGGTGGTGACCAGCCGCCGCTGCAACGCGATCAGCGGCGCCTGCATCTCGGGCGGCAAGGTGGCCAGCGCGTCGATCTGCAGTTTATGTTCGGCATCGGCGTCGTGATAGGCGGCCAGCTTGGCGGCGATGATCCCGCGAATCCCCGCGTCGCGCGCCTGTTCCATCACCTCGACCAGCTCGGAAAGATGCGCGTCGAGGATGTCATACAGCAGCGCCTCCTTGCTGTCGTAATAGTGGTAGATCAGCGCCTTGGAGACGCCGCATTCGCGCGCCGCCCCGCTCATCGAGGCGCGGTCAAAGCCGTGCCGCGCGAAATAGGTTGCCGCGCCGGCGCGCAGCCCGGCGCGCTTTTCGTCGTGATCGCGTGCTACCCCCCTTGGCATCAGCTTTTGGGCCGCTTGTCGATGATGCGCACGGCCTTGCCCTGGCTGCGTTCGACACCGCCGGGATCGGCAACCTCGACCCGGATCGACACGCCGACCGAGGTTTTGACCTTGTGGATCAGGTCCTTGGCCGCCGCGGCGCGCTGTTCCGCGCCCTGATGCCCCTCGACCGCCTCGACCAGCACTTTCAGCTCGTCCATCCGGCCCGGCCGGCTGAGCTCGATCTGGAAATGCGGCGCCAGCCCCGCAACGGTCATCAGCTGTTCCTCGATCTGGGTGGGGAAGACATTGACGCCGCGCAGGATGATCATGTCGTCGCTGCGGCCGGTCACCTTTTCCATCCGCCGCATCGACCGCGCGGTGCCCGGCAGCAGGCGGGTCAGGTCGCGGGTGCGATAGCGGATGATCGGGAAGGCCTCTTTCGACAGCGAGGTGAAGACCAGTTCGCCAATCTCGCCGTCAGGCAGCACCGCCCCGGTTTCGGGGTCGATCACCTCGGGATAAAAATGGTCCTCCCAGATATGCAGCCCGTCCTTGGTTTCAACGCATTCATTGGCAACGCCGGGGCCCATCACCTCGGACAGGCCGTAAATGTCGACCGCATGCATGTCGAAGGCCTGCTCGATCTCCAGCCGCATCGCGTTGGTCCAGGGTTCGGCGCCGAAGATTCCGACCTCCAGCGGCGATTGCCGCGGGTCGCGCCCCTGCGCGGCATATTCGTCAAGGATCGACAGCGCATAGGACGGGGTCACGGTGATGCCCTTGGGGCGGAAGTCCTCGATCAGGCGCACCTGGCGCTGGGTCATGCCGCCGGAGACCGGCACCGTGGACAACCCCAGCGCATCGGCACCCAGATGGATGCCCAGGCCGCCGGTGAACAGGCCATAGCCATAGGCGTTGTGCAGCATGTCACCGGGGCGCATCCCGGCGGCCCGCAGCGACCGCGCCACCACCTCGCCCCAGACCTTCAGGTCATTGTCGGAATAGCCCACCACCGTTGGCTGCCCGGTGGTGCCCGACGAGGCATGGATGCGCCGCACCTGTTCGCGCGGGATGGCGAACATGCCGAAGGGATAGTTCGCCCGCAGGTCCAGCTTGGTGGTAAACGGAAACTTGCCCAGATCTTCCAGCGTGGTCAGATCCGAGGGGTGCAGGCCGGCAGCATCAAAGCTTTGCTTGTAGAACGGCACATTGTCATAGGCATGGGCCAGCGACCATTTCAGGCGCTGTGTCTGCAGCGCGGCAATCTCGTCGCGGCTGGCAATTTCGATCGCGTCCAGATCCGCGCGGTTCGGGGTCAGGTCCTTCATGTTTCGTCCTCCTCGAAATTCTGTCCCTTGATGGTGCGCGACAGGCCGCGGAACATTGCCACGGTGCGTCCATCCGCCCCGGTTACCTTGACATCATAGACCCCCGACCGCCCGGCGCGGCCGACCTCGGCCGCCTGCGCCGTCAGCCGTTCACCGGGTTGGCCGGGGCTGAGGAAGGTGATCGAATTTTCCTGCGCCACGGTCACCCGGTTATAGCTGTTGCAGGCAAAGGCGAAGGCGCTGTCGGCCAGGGTGAAGATATAGCCGCCATGGCAGATGCGATGCCCGTTCAGGTGATGGTCCTGCACCTGGAACGACAGGGTGGCGGTGCCCGGCCCGATGGCGTCCAGCGTCATGCCCAGCCATTTCGAGGCGGCATCCTTGTCCCACATCGCCTGGGCACTGCGTTCGGCACGTTCCTGTGGGGTCATCGGCTCCTCCCTCTCCTCGCGGTCAATCTGCACAAAACCGACCATGCGGTCAATAGTGTTGATTTCCCCGCCGCGCCGCGCCATGCTGCGGGCCAGACAGGAGAGAGGACAGATCATGCTGAGACCGGAAAGCTATGCGGCGGGGAGCTGGATTGCCCCGGGAGAGGACGCACGGGCGATCAACGGGCCGGTGACCGGCAAGGTGATCGCCATGGCCGGCGGCAAGGCGCCGGATGCGCAGGCGATGCTGGACTGGGCGCGAAACCAGGGCGGCCCGGCGCTGCGGGCGATGGGGTTTCATGATCGGGCGCGGATGATCAAGGCGCTGGGCAGCTATATTGGCGAGCGGAAAGAAGAGCTCTATGCGCTGAACCCGCTGACCGGGGCGACCCGCCGCGACGGTGCGGTGGATATCGAGGGCGGCATCGGTACGCTGTTTGTCATCGCCTCGAAAGGCCGGCGCGAGATGCCGGACGGGCAGGTCTATGTCGATGGCGGGGTCGAGCAGCTGTCGCGCGACGGCAGTTTCCTGGGGCAGCATATCTGCGTGCCGTTGCAAGGCGTTGCCGTGCATATCAACGCCTTCAACTTTCCGGTCTGGGGGATGCTGGAAAAGCTGGCGCCGACGCTGCTGGCCGGGATGCCGGCGATTGTGAAGCCGGCAACCCAGACCTGTTACCTGACCGAGGCCTGTTTTCGCATGATCATCGACAGCGGCATCCTGCCCGAAGGTGCGGTGCAGCTGGTGGTCGGCGGTCTTGGCGACATGCTGGACCGGCTGGATGCGCAGGACGTGGTCAGCTTTACCGGCTCGGCCGATACCGCGCTGCACCTGCGCAGCACCCCGGCGCTGATGCGCAACTCGGTGCGCTTCCATGCCGAGCAGGACAGCCTGAACGCCACCATCCTCGGCCCCGACGCCAAGGCCGGCACGGCGGAATTCGACGCCTTCATAAAGGAGGCGGCGAACGAGATCACCACCAAGGCGGGGCAGAAATGCACCGCGATCCGGCGCATCATCGTCCCGGCCGATTCGATCGCCGAGGTATCCGAGGCACTGATGGCCCGTCTGTCGGGCATCGCCATCGGCGACCCGGCGGATGAAACCACCCGCATGGGCGCGCTGGCCTCGGCGGCGCAGAAGGCCGATGTGCTGGAAAAGATCGCGGCAATCGGGGCCGAGGCGCGGGTGCTGACCGGCGACCCGGAAGCCACCGGCGCCAACCCCGAAGGCGCGTTCCTGGCACCGACGCTGTTGCAATGCGATGATCCGGACGCGGCGACATCGGTGCACGAGCTGGAGGCTTTCGGCCCGGTCTCGACGCTGATGCCCTATCGCGACCTGGCCCATGCGGCGCGGATCGCCAATCGCGGCGGCGGGTCGTTGGTGGCTTCGCTGGTCACCGCAGATCCGCAGGTTGCCCGCAGCGTGGCGCTGGAAAGCGCGGCCTGGCACGGGCGGCTGTACATCGTCGGCGGCGCCAATGCCAAGGCCGGCACCGGCCACGGCGCGCCGATGCCGCATATGGTACATGGCGGACCCGGTCGCGCCGGCGGCGGCGAGGAACTCGGCGGCGTGCGTGGCGCGCTGCACTACATGCAGCGCACCGCGATCCAGGGCAGCCCCGACGTGCTGAGCGCGATCACTGGCCAATGGGTGGCGGGCGCGGCCGAAACCAAGGGCCCGCAACACCCGTTCCAGCGCACCTTCGACGAGATCGAGATCGGCGAGACCCTGCACACGGACAGTCGCGAGGTGACGCTGGAGGATATCGAGCATTTCGCCACCTTCACCGGCGACACCTTCTATGCCCATATGGACGAGGCGGCGGCGCAGGCGAACCCGTTCTTCCCCGGCCGGGTGGCGCATGGCTATCTGCTGCTGAGCTTTGCCGCCGGACTGTTCGTGCAGCCCGATCCGGGGCCGGTGCTGGCCAATACCGGGCTGAACGGGCTGAGCTTTCAGAAACCGGTCAGCCCCGGCGACAGCGTCAGGGTGCGCCTGACCTGCGCCCGCAAGACCCGGCGCACCGACAGCTATGGCGAAGTGGCCTGGAACGTGACGCTGTATAACCAGGACGCTGAACAGGTGGCGCAATACGAACTGCTGACCATGGTGGCCTACACCAAGTGATGCGGCATCCTCCCGGGCCCGGCCCGGGAGCGCCTCAGGGTGGCGGCGCGGCTGCGCGCAGCCGGGCGGTCAGCGCCTCGGCCTC
>NZ_PGTB01000180.1 GCF_002786325.1 Pseudooceanicola lipolyticus
GCCTCGGCGCCCGAGCGGGCCTCGTCGGCATCGCGCCAGCGGCGATAGAGCAACAGCCCCTCGGCCAGGCGCAGCGCCTCGCCGATCTCGCGATAGCGGGCCGCCTGCCGGGCTTGGCGGGCCAGCTGGGTCAGTTGCCCGGCCAGCTGTTCGACCACGTCATCGACGCGGGTGAGGTTGTTTTCGGCACCGTTCAGCTTGAGCTCGGCCTCGTGCCTGCGCTGGTAGAGGCCGGAAATACCGGCGGCCTCTTCCAGGATGCGGCGGCGCGCCTGCGGCTTGGCGTTGATCAGTTCCGAGATCTGGCCCTGCCGCACCAGCGCCGGCGAATGCGCGCCGGTCGAGGCATCGGCAAACAGCATCTGAACATCGCGCGCGCGCACGTCCTTGCCATTGGCCTTGTAGGCCGAACCGACATCGCGGGTGATGCGGCGGATCACTTCCAGCGTATCGGAATCGTTGAACCCGGCGGGCGCCAGCCGCTCGGAATTGTCCAGATGCAGGGTGACTTCGGCAAAGTTGCGGGCCGGGCGGGTGGAGGCACCGGCAAAGATCACATCTTCCATGCCGCCGCCGCGCATGGCGGTGGGGCGGTTTTCGCCCATCACCCAACGCAACGCCTCGAGCAGGTTGGACTTGCCGCAGCCATTCGGCCCCACCACCCCGGTCAGCCCGTCGGCGATAACAAGGTCGGTGGGGTCGACGAAGCTTTTGAAGCCGGTCAGCCTGAGTTTGGAAAAGCGCAAAGCTCTGCCTCTGATTCCTATTGAAGAAGAAATGTGCGGTCTTCGGGCCACGCGCGTCAACGCGTTTGCGGGGGGAAAGGGCGAAATCGGGGGATTTATCCCCAAGATATTGCGGGTTTCGGCCTGTTCCCGCCTATCTGTGGGGGTGGATTCGGGGGAATCGAGGGAAACGGACTGCGGTCTGCGTCACCTGTTGAGCGGCTTGACGGCGGTACATGCCCGCTCCCCCAACCCTCGCCCCCGCAGGGCAGAGAGGATGCGGCGTGTTGGCCGGGCCGCTGGACGGCTGGCGGGCGGTGGCGTTATTGTCTCGCGACGACCGAGCGGAGCCAAGAATGCCCTTTCAGAAGATCGAACCCGAAAAGCTGTCGGCCTCGGTGGTGCGTCAGATCGAGCTGCTGATCCTGCGCGGCATTCTGCGGCCGGGCGAACGGCTGCCGCCGGAACGCGACCTATCCGAGCGGCTGGGCGTGTCGCGCCCGTCGCTGCGCGAGGCGGTGGCCGACTTGCAGGCTCAGGGATTGCTGACCAGCCGCGCCGGTTCCGGGATCTTCGTGGCGGAAGTGCTGGGCTCGGCGTTTTCGCCGGCGCTGTTGCGGCTGTTCTCGATCCACGAAGAGGCGGTGTTCGACTATGTCTCGTTCCGCCGCGATATCGAGGCGCTGGCGGCCGAGCGGGCGGCGCGGCTGGGATCGGACCAGGACCTGGCGGTGGTGCAGACGGTGTTCAACAAGATGGAGGCCAGCCACCGCCGCCGCGATACCGCGGAAGAGGCGCGGCTGGACGCGCAGTTTCACAGCGCCATCATCGAGGCGAGCCATAACGTGGTGATGCTCCACATGATGCGGTCGATGTACGACCTGCTGCGCGAAGGGGTGTTTTATAACCGGCAGGTGATGTTCAGCCAGCGCACCTCGCGGGCGGCGCTGCTGGACCAGCACCGCGCCATCAACGATGCGCTGCAGGCGCGCGACCCGGCCGGCGCGGCGGCGGCGGTGCGGGCGCATCTGAACTATGTCGAACAGGCGCTGCGCGATCAGCAGACGGCGCGGCGCAACGAGGACGTGGCGCGCCAGCGGCTGGCGCATGAACAGGAAACCCGCTGACGGCTCAGCCGGCCTGGTGCGGGAAGTATTCCGCCGCCGGCAGATAGCCCGCCGCCTTGGCCGCGGCCATCCAGTCGGATTCCAGCGGGGCGTCGCCGATGATCACCAACTGGCTGCCGGGCAGCTTGCGGGCGCGGATAAAGCCTTCGATCCGCTCGCGCATCTGCGACCAGCTGTCGGTAAAGCGCGGCGCGGCCTCGGTCGCATCCAGCACCGGGTTGGCCTGCAACACCTGGTCGGGTCGGTTCGGCAGGTGCACCAGCGACAGTTTCTCGGCCGCTTTCACCCGGTCGAGCGCGCGGCGTTCGGCCTCGGGCATTTTGGCGCCGTCACCGATGATGCGCAAAGCGTTGGAGGAGAACAGCAGCCCCATGATGTCCTGCCCCGAGGCCTGGCGGATGCGGGCATAGGCCTTGTAATCCATCCCCAGTTCAGCGGCACGGCGCAGCCGCATCCGGACGATCATCAGCGGGATGGTGTTGGGCATCATCTGCTTTTGCGCACGACGCCACTGATAGGCGCGATAGCTTTGGCCGCGCTCGAGCGTCGGGCCGTTGTTATGTCCGATCCCGGCCATCACCCCGCCTCCTTCAGCCGCGCGACATAGCGCGCCAGCGTGTCCACCTCGAGATTGACGAAATCGCCCACCGCCACGGTGCCCCAGGTGGTCACCTCTTTGGTGTGGGGGATCAGGTTGATGCCGAAATCGGCGCCCGTCACCTCGTTCACGGTGAGCGAGGTGCCGTTCAGCGCCACCGAGCCTTTCGGCGCGATAAACGGCGCCAGCGCGGCGGGCGCGCGCAGCACGATGCGGGTGCTGTCGCCCTCGTCCTGCATCTCGACCACCTCGGCGACGCCATCGACATGGCCCGACACGATATGCCCGCCCAGCTCGTCGCCGACCTTGAGCGCGCGTTCCAGGTTGATCGGGCGGCCCTCGGCCCAGCGGTTGCGGCCGATATTGGATTTTGCCAGCGTCTCGGCAGAGATATCGACATCGAACCAATCCGGCCCCAGCGCGACAACGGTCAGGCAGACACCGTCGCAGGCGATCGAGGCGCCGATGTCGATGCGGCCGGTGTCATAGCTTGTGGCGATGCGCGCGCGCAGGTCGCCGCGCTGCTCGACCGACCTAACGGTGCCCACATCGGTGATGATGCCAGTGAACATGCAAACGCTCCTCAAGCCTGTTGCATCCTGACCTAAACCCGGCCCCGCCGCGGGGCAAGCCCCGGATATTTCTTGACAAGCCGCTGATTGCCATAGTTTTACCCCACCTCAATGATAACACCGCTTCCGATGCCATCACGGCAAGGAGCCACAGGCATGACGCAACCCGAGCCCGAAAACCGGACCTTCCTGTTCCTGCAGGGGCCGCACGGGCCGTTCTTTGGCGCGCTGGCACGGATGCTGCGCGCCACCGGGGCGCAAGTGTGGCGGGTCGGGTTCAATATGGGCGACCGGGTGTTCTGGCGCGACGGGCGCAGCTATATCCCGTTTCGCGGCCGGCCCGAGGACTGGCCCGAAACCTTCACCAAGCTGGTGGCGGCGCATGGCATCACCGATATCGTGCTCTATGGCGATACCCGGCCGATCCATGCCCAGGCGGTGGCGATTGCCCGGGCGCGCGGGCTGAACGTGCATGTCTTCGAAGAAGGCTATATGCGGCCCTATTGGGTCACCTATGAGCGCGGCGGGTCGAATGGCAATTCGCGGCTGATGCAGATGAGCCTGACCGAGATGCAGGCGGCGCTGGCCCTGTCGGACATGGAGGCGCCGCTGCCACCGTCGCATTGGGGCGACATGCGCCAGCATATCTTTTACGGCGCCGCCTATCACGGCTGCGTGCTGCTGCTGAACCGCGGCTATCGGCATTTCCGGCCGCATCGCGACATCCCGGTGACATCCGAGTTCCGCCTGTACCTGCAGCGGCTGCTGCTGATGCCGCTGCACGCGATCGAGCGGCGGCTGGCGACGCGGCGGATCCGCTCGGGCGGGTTCCCCTATCACCTGGCGCTGCTGCAGCTGGATCACGACAGTTCGTTCCGGGCGCATTCGCCCTTTGCCTCGACGCCGGAGTTCCTGGCCGAGGTCTTTGCCGGATTTGCCGAGGGCGCGCCGCGCCATCATCACCTGGTGGTCAAGGCGCATCCTCTGGAGGATGGCCGCGCACCGGTGCGCCGGGCGATCCGCCGGCTGTCGCGGCAATACGGGCTGAAAGGCCGGGTGCATTTCGTGCGCGGCGGCAAGCTGGCCGAATTGCTGAACGATGCGCGCAGCGCAGTCACCGTCAATTCCACCGCCGGACAGCAGGTGCTGTGGCGCGGTATCCCGCTGAAGGTGTTCGGGCGTGCGGTCTATGCCAAGCCCGAATTCGTCTCGGGGCAGACGCTGCCGGAATTCTTTCGCGCCGCCAGCCGCCCGGATGCCCGCGCCTACAAGGATTACCGCCGCTACCTGCTGGAGACCAGCCAGGTGCCCGGTGGCTATTATTCGCGCAGTGGCCGCAGACAGCTGCTGCGGCTGGTGGTCGACATGATGCTGGCCCCGGAAGACCCCTATGACGCGCTGCGCCTGGGCACAGCGGCGCCGCGGCAACAGTTGCGGCTGGTGAACTGACCGCCAGCCTCCCGCGCGCTGGATTTTTATCGCGCCTTCGGCTAAGGGTTTGAAAAAAGACCGAGGCAGATAAAACAGGTCGAGGAGACCGAGCAGTGGCATTCATTGCAGACCGATGGGTCCGGCCCGTCGCCGCATTGGCGATTCTGGGCATCGTATCCGCGTGCGGGCTGCCCCAGGTGGGGCCGAACAAGCGGCAGATTTTCGCCGGCTCCGTCCAGAAGGAAGGCGACGCCTTTGTCGTCGAGGTGAATGACCGGGTGACACGGGCCACTGCCGTGGTGCCGGCCTTTGCCTTTTCCACCGATTTCACCAATGCCGCGCAGGTCACCGCCGACACCATCAACCCCGGCGACATCCTGGGGCTGACGATCTGGGAAAACGTCGATGACGGGCTGCTGACCGGCGAGACCGGCAGCGCGCGACCGCTGGAAGAGGTTCAGGTCGACAGTTCGGGGTTCATATTCGTGCCCTATGCCGGCCGGCTGCGCGCCGCCGGCAACACGCCCAACCAGCTGCGCGAGATCATCACCGCGCGCCTGCAGGAACAGACCCCCGACCCGCAGGTCGAGGTGCGCCGCGTCGCCGGTGACGGCTCGACCGTGACGCTGGCGGGCGCGGTGGGCGGCCAGGGCGTGTACCCGATCGAGCGGCCGACGCGGACGCTGTCGGCGATGCTCGCCCATGCCGGCGGCATCGTGATCGAGCCCGAGATCGCCCAGGTAACCGTGATCCGCGGCAATCAGCGCGGCAAGGTCTGGTTCCAGGATCTCTATGACAATCCCAAGCTGGACATCGCGCTGCGCGCCGGCGACCGGATCCTGGTGGAAGAGGATTCCCGCTCGTTCACCGCGCTCGGCGCCACCGGGCGACAGGGCCGGGTTCCGTTTGAATCGCAGAACCTGTCGGCGCTGGAAGCGATTGCGCAGGTCGGCGGGCTGATCGCCTCCAGTTCGGACCCGACCGGGATCTTCATCTTCCGCAACGAGGCGGAAGAGATCGCCGACAGCGTGCTGGGCCGCTCCGACCTACAGGGCGCGCAGCGGCTGATCTATGTGCTGAACCTGAAACAGCCCAACGGCATCTTCCTGGCGCGCGATTTCGTCATCCGCGATGGCGACACCCTGTTTGTCACCGAGGCGCCCTATACCCAGTGGACCAAGACCATCTCGCTGGTGGCCGGATCACTGTCGCCCTTTGCCAATGTCACCACGCTGACCAACGCCGGCGACTGATCCGGTGCCCGACAACCGCCGGGGCCAGCGGCTGTACGTCTATAACGGCGGTTTCCTGACCCAGCGGCGGCTGCGCCGGATCCTGGAACTTGCCGGCTATCGGATCAGCCTGGGCCTGCCGGGGTCCGGTGACATGGTGGGCATCTGGGGCGCCAGCCCCACCGCCCCGCGCGGGCTGGCGGTGGCACAGCGGCGCGGCGCGCCGCTGTTACGGGTCGAAGACGCGTTTCTGCGTTCGATCCGGCCGGGGCGGTCCGGCGAGGCGCCGCTGGGCCTGCATCTGGACCGGACCGGGGTGCATTTCGACCCCTCCACCCCGTCGGATCTGGAACAGCTCCTCCTCACCGCACCGCTGGACGACACCGCGCTGCTGGACCGGGCACGCGACGGCATCGCCCGGATGCGCGAGGGGCATCTGAGCAAATACAACGCCTTCGACCCCGAAGCGCCGGTGCCCGAGCCCGGCTATGTGCTGGTGGTGGACCAAACCCGCGGCGATGCCTCGGTCGCCGCCAGCGGCGCCGATGCCGCGACCTTTCGCGAGATGCTGGTCTTTGCGCAGGAGGAACATCCCGGTGCGCGGGTGGTGATCAAGACCCACCCGGAAACCGCCGACGGGTTTCGCCCCGGCTATTTCGGGCCGGAAGACACCCATCGCAAGATCACCCTGCTGCGCGATCCGGTCAGCCCGTGGGCGCTGATGGATGGTGCGGTGGGCGTCTATACGGTGTCGTCGCAGCTGGGGTTCGAGGCGATCCTGGCCGGGCACAACCCGCGCGTGTTCGGGCAGCCCTTTTATGCCGGCTGGGGCCTGACGCGCGACGAAAACCCGGTGCCGCGCCGCGAACGCCGCCTGACCCGCGCGCAGCTGTTCGCGGCGGCGATGATCCTTTACCCGGTCTGGTACGATCCCTATCGCGACCGGCTGTGCGAGCTGGAAGGCGTGCTGGACACCCTTGAGGCCCAGGCGCGGGCCTGGCGGCAGGACCATCGCGGCTGGATCGCCAGCGGCATGCGGCTGTGGAAACGGCGGCCGCTGCAGCGCTTTTTCGGACAGCAGAAACGGGTGATCTTCAGCGAAGCCGCGCCCGGCGCCGGCGAACGGCCGCGCATGGCCTGGGCCAGCCGGGCAAAGCCCGGCGACGTGCGGGTCGAGGACGGCTTTCTGCGCTCGCGCGGGCTGGG
>NZ_PGTB01000181.1 GCF_002786325.1 Pseudooceanicola lipolyticus
AACCGAGGCCGCGCGCCCGGCTGCGCCCGAGTCCGACGCCAAGCCGGCGGTGCCGGCGCGGCGCCAGATCATTCCGGCGGGACAGCCGCTGCCGCCGCAGCCCTCGGCCAACGAGATCAGCCCCGAGGCGCTGGCCAAGGTCAACGAGGTCGAGAAGAAAGCCAAGAAGATCAGCCTGATGGAATTGACCGAGCGGACCTGCAAATGGCCGGTCGGCGACCCGGCGACCGAGGATTTCTGGTTCTGCGGCCTGCCGGTGCAGGCGGGCAAGCCCTATTGCGAGGCCCATGTGGGCGTCGCCTTCCAGCCGATGAGCTCGCGGCGCGACCGCAAGCGGTAGGCCACAAGCGCGGTTAGTACCTGGACCCCGGACACGGCTCCGGGGTCGCGCCTTTGGCGGCTTGGCGCTTACATCACCACTTCGATCAGCACCGGGCCGTCGAGGGCCAGGCCGGTCTCGATTGCCTTGGTCAGGGCGCCGGCCTCGTCGACGCGATACGCCTCCAGCCCAAGCGATTTGGCCAGGCCAACCCAGTCGATCGCCGGCCGATCCAGCGACAACATGTCCAGCGCTTTCGGACCTGGATTCTGCACTCCCACATTGGTCAGCTCGCCGCGCAGGATCTGGTAGCTGCGATTGGCAAAGATCAGCACGGTCACGTCCAGCCCCTCGCGCGCCATGGTCCAGAGCGCTTGCGGCGTGTACATTGCGCTGCCGTCGCCGCTGAGGGCCAGCACCTTGCGGTCGGGGCAGGCCAGCGCGCAACCGATTGCAACCGGCAGGCTGTAGCCGATGGAGCCGCCGCGATTGTTGATCCAGCTGTGTGGCGGCGCGCCCGCGGTGACCGGGAAGAAACTGCGCCCGGTGGTCACTGCCTCGTCGATCACGATGGCATTTTCCGGGATTGTCGCGCCCAGCGCCGCGCCGATTGTCTCGGGCGTCAGCGCGCCGGTGGGCACCGGCAGTTCGGCCGCCTCGGCAAGGCCCAGCGGCGTGGTCCCGGCGGCGCCGGCCTCCTGTTCCAGCCCGTCCAAGACCGCATCCAGGTCGGCGGCCCAGTCGGCCAGGTCGATGATCTCGGCATCGGGCCGGGTCAGGCGCGCGGGCTTGCCGGGATAGGCGAAAAAGCCGATCGGCGGGCGCGCACCGACCAGCACGATCCGGTCGAAGGGCTCCAGCACCTGCAGCGCCTGGTCGATCGGATAGGGGATGCGCCCGATGCTGACCCGCCCTGCCCCGCGTTCCAGCCGCGCGTTGGACCATTCCGACAGCAGGGCACAGCCGGTTTTGGCGGCGATTCGCCCGGCGTGGTCGAGGTTTGCCGCAGTCAGCGCCTGCCCGCCCAGCAACAACAGCGTGCGCGGGCCGCTCAGCGCCCGCGCCGCCGCCACGACGGCCTCTGACGGAACCGTGGCGCGTGGCGCGGGCGGTTCGGCGGTGACAACCGGGCCGCCCTCGCTCCAGGCGGTGTCCGAGGGCAGGATCAGCGTGGCGATCTGGCCCGGTGCGGTGCGCGCCGCGGTGACCGCGGCGGCGCCGTCACGGCCCACCTCGGCAGCAGAGGTCGCGCTGTGCACCCAATGCGACATCGGACGCGCCAGCCCCTGGATGTCGGATTTCAGCGGCGCGTCCAGCGCCAGATGGCTTTCGGCATGTTCGCCGACGATATTGACGATACCCGATCCGGCCTTCTTGGCGTTATGCAGGTTGGCCAAGCCGTTGGCCAGCCCGGGGCCCAGATGCAGCAAGGTGCAGGCCGGGTTGCCGGTCATCCGGTAATAGCCGTCGGCGGCACCGGTGGCCACGCCTTCGAACAGCGCCAGCACCGAGCGCATGCCCGGCACATGATCCAGCGCGGCGACAAAGTGCATCTCGGAGGTGCCGGGATTGGTGAAACAGGTATCGACCCCGCTGGCGATCAGGCTGCGGATCAGGCTTTCGGCTCCGTTCATCTGATTTTCCCAAGCTGATGTCGGTTCGCGTCGCGACCGGCGGTTATTGTCCCGGCACGTCCCAATAGGGCGCACGCAGCTCACGTTTGAGGATCTTGCCGATCGAGCTGCGCGGCAGATCGCTGCGGATCTCGACCCCGGCCAGGCGTTGGGCCTTGCCCAGGCGGGCATTGGCGGCGGCGCAGATCGCCGCGGCCGCGCGCGTGGCCCCGGCGCGCAGCACCACCAGGCCCAGCGGGGTTTCACCCCATTGCTCGGACGGGATGGCGATCACCGCGGCATCGGTGACGTCTGGGTCGGCCAGCAGGGCCAGCTCCAGGTCATTGGCATAGATGTTGAGCCCGCCCGAGATGATCATGTCTTTCTTGCGGTCCGACAGCACCAGGAAGCCGTCGGCATCGAAGGCCCCCATATCGCCCGAGCGGAAATAGGCGCGACCCTGGGCATCGCGCCAGATAAACTCGGCGGTCAGGTCGTCGCGGCCGTAATAGCCCGCCATCATCGTCGGGCTGCGGCCGCAGATCTCGCCGAGCTGTCCCGGCGCAACCTCGCGCCCGGCCGCGTCGATCAGGCGGATCTGGCAACCGGGCGCCGGCTGGCCCACCGTGTGCAGCTTGTCGGGATGCTCGTCCGCCACCAGAACGGTGACGCCGCCACCTTCGGTCAGGCCGTAATATTCCACCAGCTTGCCGGGAAACCGTGCCAGCACATCCGCCTTCAGCTTGGCACGCAGCGGCGCTGAAGTGGAGAATTTGAACCGCATCGACGACAGGTCGAAGCGGTCGAAATCGGCCACCTCCATGATCCGCTTGTATTGTACCGGAACCAGCATCGTATGGGTGATGCGTTCGGCCTGGACCAGTTGCAGATAGGCGCGGGCGTCGAATTTCTCCATCAGCACCACGGTCGAGCCGCCCACCAGCGTCGGCAGGAAGGACACGATCGTGGTGTTGGAATAAAGCGGCGTGGACAGCAGCGTGCGCGCATCGGCATCGTATTCATTGGCGCTCACCCGGTCCATCTGGGCCGCGCGCATCCGGTGATCGTGCAGGATGCCCTTGGGTGTGCCGGTGGTGCCCGAGGAATAGATCAGGTTGAAGGCATCACCCAGGCCAACAGGCACCTGCGGATCGGTCGCGGCGGCCTCGGCGCACATCGCCGCGTAGGCCTCGAATCCGGGCGCGTCGAAATCGATCGCGACCTTGAGGCCGCCATAGCGCGGCAGGAAGGCCGAGGCGAGGCCGCGATATGTATCGGCCAGGAACAACGCCTTCGCATCGCAATCGGCCAGCATCTTTTCCAGCGCCTCGGCCGAAGCCATGGTCGACAACGGGGTAACACAGGCGCCGGCGCGCAGGATGCCGAGGAACAGTTCGGCATAGGCCACCGAATTGGGCGAGAGCACCGCGATGTTGTCGCCCCGCCCCAAGCCGCGCGCCAGCAGCGCGTTGGCCACGCGGTTCACCCGCGCGTCAAGCTCCGACCAGCTGAGGCGGGTGGCGCCACAGACCAGCGCCTCGCGCGCGGGCGCCCGGCGCGCCACCTCGCGCAGCATGTCCACCACCGTCTGCGTCGGTGGTTTCTGAGGCATCGGGACATCGATTGCGATCACGTCCTGGATCCGGTCAGGTTTCGGTTCGGCGAGATTAGGAGCCCGCGCGCGAAACTCAAGCCCGCGCCTCAGGCATTGCGGGGTGCGGCGCAGGTCACGCGAAACTGTAGGCGCCGCCGCGTTCCATCGCCCGCTGCCAGGCCGGGCGGGCGTGGATCTTTTCGACGAACTGTTTCAGCTTGGGCAGCACATCGCCGCGCCCCTGCTTGATGGCGATTTCGGCCGGAAAGCTCATCATGATGTCGACCGCCGACAGGTCGTCCAGCACGAAATGCCCCGACGGGCGCAGCATCCGCTCCATATAGGCGAAATGGCTGTCCAGCTGCTGCTGCACCCGCGGGCGCAGCGGCGCGCCGGCCTCGCCCAGCCGACCAAGATAAAGCGACAGCACCACCGGCAACATCGCCGAGCCTTCGACGAAATGCATCAGCTCCAGATGGGTGGTGTAGGCATCGCTTTGCACCCGAGGCACCAGGTGGCGGCCGTGGCGGTGGCACAGATAGGTGACGATCGCGCCGCTTTCGGCGATGCGCCGGCCGTTATGTTCCAGCACCGGCGCCTTGCCCAGCGGGTGTACCGAGGCCAATTCGGACGGCGCGAGGTTGGTCACCGCATCGCGTTCATATCTGCGCAGGTCATAGTTCAGTTCCAGCTCTTCCAGCAGCCACAGAATGCGCTGCGACCTCGAATTGTTGAGGTGATGGACGATGAACATGCGGCGCTCTCCCTCTCGCGTCGCGTGAGAGTGCGGAATACCGGCCGGCTTGGCAAGGGGAACTGTCCTTCCCCGGCGCCACAACAGCCGGCCCATGCCCCCGCCGCGCTGCCGCTGGCGGGGGCATGAATGTCCGGGACCGCCGCTGTTCCGCAGGTCAGATCACCGCCTGGAACAGCGCCTTGGTGTTCTCCGGCGTCATCGCCACCGGGTTGCCGCCGACGCTGGGATCCTCCAGCGCCATGGCCGTCAGTTCGTCGATGCGGTCGCTGCCGACGCCCATCTGCGACAGTTTCTCGGGGATGCCCAGCCGCGCCCGCAGGTCCAGCACATGGGCACAGAAGCCGTCGAAGCCACCGGCGATGCCCAGATAGGCCGCCGCGCGCTCCAGCCGCTCGGCCACGGCCGGGCGGTTGAAGGCCAGCACCGCGGGCATCACCACCGCGTTGGTGGTGCCGTGATGGGTGTTGTAGACCGCGCCGATGGGATGGCTGAGCGCGTGGATCGCGCCCAGCCCTTTCTGGAACGCCACCGCGCCCATGGCCGCCGCGCTCATCATGTGCGCGCGTGCCTCGAGGTCGCCGCCATCGTCATAGGCACGCGGCAGATAGGTGTTGACCAGCCGCATGCCTTCCAGCGCGATGCCCTGGCTCATCGGGTGGTAATGCGGCGAACAATAGGCTTCGAGACAATGGGCAAAGGCATCCATGCCGGTGCCGGCCGTGATCGCTTTGGGCATGCCAACGGTCAATTCGGGGTCGCAGATCACCACGCTGGGCAGCACCTTGGGGTGGAAGATGATCTTTTTCACATGGGTTTCGGAATTGGTGATGACGCTGGCGCGCCCCACCTCGCTGCCCGTCCCGGCAGTGGTCGGCACCGCGATGATCCGCGCGATGCCGGCCGGGTCGGCCCGCGTCCACCAGTCGCCGATATCCTCGAACTCCCAGACCGGGCGGGTCTGGCCCGACATGAAGGCGACCATCTTGCCCAGGTCCAACCCCGAGCCGCCGCCGAAGGCGATCACCCCGTCATGGCCCCCGGCCCGGTACACCTCCAGCCCGGCGGCCAGGTTCTTTTCGTTCGGGTTCGGGTCGACCTCGGAAAACATCGCGCGGCCCAGCCCGGCAGCGTCGAGAATGTCGAGCGCCTGTGCGGTGATCGGCAGCCCCGCCAGCCCCCGGTCGGTCACCAGCAGCGGGTTCTTGATGCCGGCGCCGACGCAGGCCTCGGCCAGTTCGGCGATGCGCCCGGCGCCGAATTTCAGTGCGGTCGGATAGGACCAGTTGCCCGTCAGGGTCATGTCGTCACCTTCTTCAGATGGTAGGATTTCGGCCGGGTCAGGTTGTGATAGCCGATCAGCGACAGCGACCCGCCCTTGCCGGTGCTCTTGCAGCCGGTCCAGCACAGGGCCGGGTCGAGGTAATCGGCGCGGTTCATGAACACGGTGCCGGTTTCGATCTGCGCGCCCAGCGCCTCGGCCCGGTCCGGATCCTGCGTCCAGAGCGAGGCGGTGAGGCCGAATTCACTGTCATTCATCAGCGCCAGCGCCTCGGCATCGGAAGTGACCGGCATGATGCCGACCACCGGGCCAAAGCTTTCCTCGCGCATCACCCGCATGTCGTGGCTGACATCGGTGAGGATCTGCGGCGTCAGGTAGGTGCCGCCATCATCGCTGTCGAACACCGGGATATGCGGGGTGGCCCCCGCCGCGACGGCCGCCTCGGTCTGCGCGCGCACCAGATCGGCAAAGCGCTTGTGCGCCATCGGGCCAAGGGTGGTTTCGGGGTCCAGCGGGTTGCCAAGCCGGTAGCCCTTGACGATGTCCACGGCCTTGGCGAGGAAATCGTCAAACAGGGCTTCATGCACGTAAATCCGTTCGATGCCACAGCAGCACTGGCCGGAATTGAACATCGCCCCGTCGATCAGCGTGTCGGCGGCGGCCTGCACATCGGCATCCTCCATGACATAGCCCGGATCCTTGCCGCCCAGTTCCAGCCCCAGCCCGGTGAAGGTTCCGGCGGCGGCCCGTTCGATCGCCTGCCCGGCCCCGACCGAGCCGGTGAAATTGACGAAGCCAAAGGATTTGGCGGCGATCAGCTGCGCGGTGGTGTCGTGGCCCAGAAACAGGTTCTGGAACACCTCCTCGGGCACACCGGCCGCATGGAAGGCGCGCGCCATGCGCTCGCCCACCAGCAGCGTCTGGGTGGCATGTTTCAGGATCACCGCGTTGCCGGCGATCAGCGCCGGCGCGACGCCATTGATCGCGGTCATGTAGGGATAGTTCCACGGCGCGATGATCAGCACCACGCCATGCGGCTCGCGCCGGATCAGCCGGCGGAATTTTCCGCTGTCCTCGACCTCGATCGGGGCCAGCCCCTGTTCGGCGATTTGCGCCATATAAGAGGCGCGTTCGTTCACCCCACCGAATTCGCCGCCATAGCGCACCGGGCGGCCCATCATGCGGGCCAGTTCCGGCACCACCTCGTCATTCATCTCGCCCAGCCGGGCGACGCCCTGCATTACCAACTCGATCCGCTCGGCCAGTGGCCGCGCGGCCCAGGCGCGCTGCGCGGCGCTGGCGCGCTCCACC
>NZ_PGTB01000182.1 GCF_002786325.1 Pseudooceanicola lipolyticus
CCGAGCGCGCGCGCTGGGTGCTGGGGCGGGTCGGGCTGGCCGATCACGCCGACAAGCGGCCACATGCGCTGTCCGGGGGCCAACGGCAGCGCGTGGCGCTGGCGCGGACATTGCTGGAGGATCGGCCGGTGGTGTTGCTGGACGAGCCATTTTCGGCGCTTGACGCCCGCTCGCGGTCGCTGATGCAGGATCTTGCCGCCGAGCATCTGGCCGGGCGCACGGTTCTGCATGTCACCCATGATGCCGCCGAGGCGGCGCGGCTGGGGCAGACCGTGTTGTTGATGACGGCCGAGGGCATCCTGTCGATTGCACCGCCGCAGACGCCGATCCCGCGGGCCCCGGACGCGCCGGAGACGCTGGAGTATCAGGGCCGCCTGATGCGGCGGCTGCTGTCCGCGCGATGAGGCCGTTTTTGCGCATCGCGGCGATCACGCTGGGCGGCCTGCTGATCTGGCAGGCGCTGGTCACGCTGTTCGATCTGCCCCGGTTCATCCTGCCGGGGCCGCAACTGGTGCTGAGCACCCTGTGGACCAGCCGGGTTTTGATTGCGGAACACACATTGGTGACCAGCGCGGAGATCCTGCTGGGCCTGGCGTTTGGCGCCGGGCTTGGCTTTGGCTCGGCGATCCTGCTGGCGGCGTCGCCGCTGGCCCGAACGATCCTGCGGCCGGTGCTGGTGTTCAGCCAGGCGGTGCCGGTGTTTGCCCTGGCGCCGATCCTGACGCTTTGGATGGGCTACGGGCTGTGGTCCAAGGTCGCCATGGCCTTGCTGATCATCTATTTTCCGGTGACCTCGGCCTTTCTGGACGCGCTGATGCGCACGCCGCCCGGCTGGCTGGAACTGGCGCGGGTGCTGAATGCCACGCCGGGCCGGGTGTTGTGGCGCATCAAGGTGCCCGCCGCGATGCCGGGGTTTGCCTCGGGCCTGCGGCTGGCCTCGGTTTATGCCCCGATCGGCGCCATCATCGGCGAATGGGTCGGCGCTTCGCAGGGGCTTGGCTATTTGATGCTGCTGGCCAACGGGCGGGCAAAGATCGACCTGATGTTCGCCGCCCTGATCGTGCTGGCGGTGCTGACGCTGGCCCTGCATGCCACGGTGGATTGGCTGTGCAAGCGGGTCTGGGCGGCGTGATATCGCCCCGTCAAGGCGAGGAAGCGGTGGCATGACTGCCGCCGAGAGGACCCGCGTTGTGCGGCAGGGGTCGCGCTCGGCTCAATTCCGGGCGGCTTCCGGCGTGATCTGAGGCCGGTCTCAGCCGTCGAACATGGCGATGACGGCTGACTCGGCGCAGAGCAGTTCCGCAAGCTCTTCGAAGCCGGGCGGCAGCGCACAGAGTTCGAAATGCAGGCGTTCCTCGCGGCTCAGGATGGCGCGGGCGAGCGTGCGATAGGCGGCATCGCCACTGAACGCGCCCAGCTCGTGCAGCGGCGTGCCCAGCATATCCTGCGCTAGCGCCTCGATCGCCTGGCGCCCCTGCTCGTCCGGAGAGATATGCGCCATCAGCCAGTCCGGGAAGCCCGGCGCGATCTGCGCCGCGGTTTCACTGTTCCGGCGTGCCAGCGCGGTTCGAAATTGGGTCTGATCCACCTTTGCCAGGTGGGGGATGGCGTGGCGTTCGGCCTGGGCGGTGTGGGTCCGACCTTCGATCAGGGCCTGTGGCTGGGGCGCGGGGGCGGGGATTGCCGCGATCAGCTGGCCGGTCACGGTGGCCGAGAGGTCGGCAAAGGTGTCGACGAACCTGCGGCGAATATCCTCGGTCTGGGCGGGCAGGGCGAAGCCTTCGATATCGGCGACAATTGCGGCTTCGACGCCGCGCGCCTCGATCAACCCGTCAAGATCGCGGCTGTATCTGGCGATGTCGAAGGCGGCAAATTCGGCATCCGCCAGGGTGCCGCTGAGGCGGGCGCGTTCCTGCCGCAGCAGGGCGACAAAGCTGTCGCGGTCCCGGTCCGGCAGGGCGATATAGGGGCCCTGGCGCCCGCCGATCACCTCGATGCTGTTCAGCACGCTGGCCAGGTTGCTGCGCGTGGCCTCCATCGCCTGGGCGGTGCGGGTTTCAAGATCGGCGTAGAGCCGGGAGATCCTGAGGCCGGTCAGCGCGGCATAATTGCCAAGAAACCCGATATGCGACCGCTGGTCGCGCCCCTGTGCCGCCGACGCCGGCTGGGTATAGATCAGGAAGGTTTGCAGCGCCCGCTGGGTCTGGGCGGCTTGCAGCAGCAGCTGCGCCTGGATGCCGGTCCGGTCCTTGCCGATCTCCCTGACGCACATGCTCCAGAACCGCTCGAAGACCGAGCGGTCGTCGCGCTGCCAGCCTTCATAGGGCACCCCGACCATGGTGTAGAACAGGTCGCCATCCACCACGACTTCGGGGATGTCCACGCCGCTGGATTGCGCCACCGCGTCATGCGAGGTGAAGCGCAGGAAATTGGTGCAATTCTCGGTATTGGTCGCGGCATTGCCGTATTGCGCCACCAGGGCCAACACGCCGCCGGCGCGCGGCCGGTTGTCCCGGTTGTGCTTGTAGGCGGTAAAGCTGGGGCAGCCCGGCAGATTGCTGAGGCTGCCGGTCAGGATCAGGCCGTTCGGATCCAGCGTGGCGCGCAGCGCGACAGGCGCGGTATTGGCGCGCGGTGGGTAGATCCAGGCCTGAGGGTCCAGCGACAGCGTCGCGCCCGAGGGATCGATGGTTTCCGACATGCGCAGGGCCAGCCCATCCTGCCCCGGTATCAGCACGAACAGATCGGTGCCGGGCGATCCCGCGCCGCCGAGGGTGAACACCAGCCGGGCATCGGCCCCGGTGCCCTGCGCGCGCCGGTTTTTCCGTTCGCATTGCACATAGCCGATCCAGTGTCCGGCCAGTCCCGGCTGGGGCAGCGAGGCAACCGGGGTTTTGCCGGGAGAGGGCGGCGCGGCAGCGGATGCGGGCGGGGCCGCGGCGGCGCGGTCGGTTTGCACCGCGGCGGCGGCGCTGACCCGGAACGGCACCCGCAGGTGGGGTGTTGGATTGCCGTTCAGATGCAGCCGTATCTCGTAATCGCCCGCCGGCTGGCCCTTGAAGTAATGCTGGCCGTACATCTTCCGCGCGGCGCGGTGTGCCTCGGCATATTTGCCGTCCGGGGCGTTGGCCGGGGCCAGCACCAGCACCTCGTTCCCGGTTTGGCCGGGCAGCCCCTGGAAGGCGACGCCGATGGGCTCGCCCAGGGCAAATTCCGGTTTTTCCACGCTGATGGACAGGTCGCAGACCTGCGACTGCGCGACGGCGTCCTGCAGACAGGTGCGCCCGACGGCGAATTTCTGCGCGGCCAGCACCTGGGCGGTCTGGCCCGAGATCAGCCGCGCCTCGAACACGCCGCCCGGCTGGCCGCGAATGGCGCGCGATCCGCGGGTTTCGCCGCGCAAGAACTGGCCGCCGATATTGATCGTCGCCGGGGCACCCAGCGGCGCAAGCGTGACGTAATCGTTGTTGTGACCGGGGGCATTGGCGAAGGTCACGGTGATGGTCTCGTTCGGCTGATAGACCGGCTTGTCGGTGGCGACGCTTTGCGCCTGGGCCGGCCCGCAGGCCAGGGCCGCGATCACCAGCGCCGCGCGCGTTCTGCACCAGTTAAGCCGCATGGCTGTTCTCCTCTCACCGGGTTAGCAGGCACAGCCCAACCGATTTCCGCGATGCCGGGTGTTTGGCGAAGACCAGTTCGAAATTCTGCAGGTGATTGAAGCCGTAATCGCGTGCCAGCCACTCGGCGTTTTCCTCGTTCAGGCCCGCCGATTTCAGTTGCCCTTCGATGCACCGGCATTTTGCGGTTGCGGCACGATACGACCCGCCGCTGCGCGCGGCCTGGGCCGCACAGCGCATCCGCAATCCGGGCCAGCCCATCGCATGGGCCGGGCCATCGCCCAGCAGGTAGTTTTGCAGGTTCTGATAGATCGCCTTGACGATCGGGTTGTCGCAGCCATCCTTCATCTGCGACAGGCGCACCCCGTCTTTTTCGCCGGCGTTCTGGGCGGCCTCGCGGGCCGACACATTGTCAAACAGGGCGCCGGGATTGGTGGCGAGGTCCTTGAACCCTTGGGCCAGGATATCCAGCGCCTGTTTGCTTGCCCCGCCGCCGGGATCGAACATATTTCTCATGATCTCGCGCGTCACCTGCGGCCCCAGATCGGGGTTGGCAAAGGCGGCGCAGCTGTTGGAGTAGAAGTTCACCGGGTTGGAAAAATGTTCGTTCATTTTCAACAGGTAGAACACAAGAAACCCGTCATCCGAGTCGAGGTAATCGAAGTCGCCGCGATACAGCGCCTGCATCTGCCGCGGGCGCGCGAAAATGCCGGGATCGAACCCCGCGGTGCTGAGCGCGACCTCGGGCAGAGCGTCAGCCGCCGCGCGTTGTGCCGCAGGGCGGCGGGGTTCGGGGGCGGCGCTGGGGGCGGGTTCGGTGCGTTGTGCAGTGGCCTCGGGCAATTGCGGCAGGAACCCGGATTTGCCGGCCGTGTCGGTTTTGCGGTCGGCGAGGTTCGGCATCGCGGTGGGCGGTTCGGGCGCGCTTGGCGGTTCGGGCGCGGGTGGCGCCAGCATGGTCATCACCGCCCAGTTGCTGCGCGCGGAGACGACGCCCTGATAGACCAGCTGTTCGCCGTCAAACCCCTTGAGCATGACATCCTTGGCCTCGGGACATTCAAAGCCCAGGAAGGCCTGCAAGGTGCCTGCCAGCCGCGCCAGTTTTGCGCTATCGCCGAAACTGGCGGGATCCGGGGCGGTCAGTCGCAGATGGATACGTTCGCCACAGGTGAAATCCTCGGCCGTGGCAATCGCGATCCCCTCGAAGCTGGCGATCTGGCGGTCGGCCTGCGCCGGGGCGGCGCAGAGGGCCAGGCCAAGCGCGGTAGCGGGCCAGGCTAGTCGGCTGTGGGTTACAGGCATCGGTCAGTCCTCCCAACTGCCCTGGGCGAGGTAACGGTTGAAGCTGTCGAACATATGCTGCGCGATCAGGCCGCTGCAGCCGTGCCGCCGGAGAAAGACGGCGGCATCGTATTCGGCAACCGAGGTTTCGATGGCGATCTCGATCGGTTCATCGTCGGAGGGGGTCCAGTTCGCCGGATAGCGAAAGCCGTAAAGCGCCGGCACATTGCCCGGCTGCAGGAAGGGTTCACATTCCAAAAGCAGGGTCTGCACCAGGCTGAAGACATAGTTGCGGCTGGGCGCGCCGGCGGCGGGATCGGCCACGGCGCCGGTGATCCGGGGGTATTGGCCTTCGAAGAAAAGCTGCACGAAGGGCCGGGCATAAAGCGCCCCGTCAAAGGTCAGCTGTGCGATCTGGCCCTCGGCGGCGAGAAAGCCGAGATCGAGCGCCTTTTGATAGGCCTGATAGGCCTGCTGCCCGTCCACCGGCGTGCCCAGCCCGAATTGATGGGCATCGCCCAGATAGGCCCAGGCGGCGGCATAATCGGTGCCGGAGGCGGTTTGGAACAGCGCAAAGGCTTCGTCCTGCTGCCCGACGGCCAGCAGGGCGCGGCCCAGCTGGAAGGCGAAACGCGGTTCTTCGGAGTCGAAGTCGATGGCATCCTCGCAGGCCAGAATGGCCAGGCGCGGAACGATCTGGTCGTCGGCGATGCCATCGGCCATCCGCTGGGGATCGTCGGGATGGGCGGCGAGGATGTCGCATTCCTCTATCGAATCAAGCACACTTTGCGCCAGAGCCTTGCCTTCGGTTAAAATTGCAATTGATATAAAACTGCTAATTAAGAGCAACAAAGAACGGGATGAAGAGGTTGGTATTTTGGGGAGTTGATCGCATCTAAATTTGGAGCTTTTCAGAGAGAAGAAGTAACGCAAAATGGGAAGACAGCCCAAAAGACCGCCGGAATTATTCGAATTTTCTTCTTCGAAACTTGGGTTTTTAATCATGCTGCGACCCAACTTTCTAGTTTCACCTAACTAACATTTTTATCTGCAAGTTTCCGTGGTTGTCCTTTTCCCAAGAAACCTTGCCAGGCTTAAGCCCCATATCTTTCAGGGCGAGCTTGGCGGCGCGCGCCAAGACGGTATTATTTGGTGATTTGCCAAGGTCATAATCTCTTTTGGATCTTACTTCTTTGACATTCTGAAAAACTATTTCTTTTGGGCGGGTGACACCATTCTCACGCATCACCTTCGAAATCATCAGCCCTGCGGTTCCATGTGGAAGTTGACCTCTTTTGATGTCTGTGATCGTGACAACGCCGTTTCTGGAACGCGCCATTGCCACCTCCGCCTTGGCAGAAGGGACGTTGACCAAAACAGAGTCGGGTCGATGAGTCGTCTTCCACTCTCTGGCGATGATTTGCCTTGCGAATGCCAATCTTGAAACGAATGCCGTTGAATTAGAGTTGCCAGTCAAGTCACGCTTGGCGTTGGCTCTGCTTTGCAAACGCTGAAGGGCCGCCCTTCCACCAGGCAATGCTTGAATTGCCGCGCGTGGCTGAGTTCCAACACCCCCAGCCACACGGCTGGACGACATTACAATGGCAATTCTTGATCCCGTCGCTGCTGCTCTGACGCCGTTTGAACGCGTGGGAACCGCGCCATCCGCGCGTACTGATCGGCGCGGCGCTGTGGTGCGTGCGGCGGTGTTGAACCGCGCGGTCAGTCCCGCCGGCCGGTTGTCGTTCACGGCCTTGCCCTTGCCGCTGACGCCATTTGCGGCGATGCGGGTGTTTCCCGCCGCGGGTGTGCGGGTGCCTGCGCGTGCGATGGCGGGGGCGGGG
>NZ_PGTB01000183.1 GCF_002786325.1 Pseudooceanicola lipolyticus
CTGCCGCGCCGCCGCTGCGTTCCGCCACCCCTTTGCCGGGCCGCAGCCAGGCCAGCGCCTCGGCCTCGATCCAGGCCAGGAACTCCTCCAAACCGGCGGCGGTATTTGCGCGGAAGGCCACGCCGATTGCCTGCGCCAGGGCCTGCGCGGTGCAACCGATGTGCTGCACGTCCGGATCCACCTCGGGCCGCGCCGCGTGCAGCGTGACCCTGCGCACCTGGCCCAGCGCCGCCTTCAACCGCCGTGCGAAGATCCCCGCCGCCTCCTGCGGGTCCGACGGATCGGCGCCGGCTTCGCCGCCGACCGTGACTGCGTATAACCGGCGGTTCGACACCAGCAGGTCGACCGCCGCGCCGGTTTCGCTGCGCAGGGTGATCCGGCGCGGCAATACGGTTTCGTCGATCTCGCGCAACACCGCCTGGATCGGATTGGCTGTGCCGGCGGCCTCGTCGCGCGCGCTCAGCCGCCCGATGGCCCCGGCCAGGCGCCCGCTGCCGGGTGGCGCGGCTTGTGGGCGGATCTGTGCGGTCATCCCCATCGCGGCCTCACATCTCGCTCAGTACGGCGCGCGCGGCGCTGGCCAGCGGCGCCAGCGCCGCGGCATCGTTGCAAACACAGCAGATCACGTCGGATTCACCGTTTTCCGGCCGGATGAACAGCCGGATGCCATCGGCGGCCAGCATGATCGCCTCGTCCAGATGCGCCTCGGAAAATTCTGCCGCGAACACCTCGCTATCGGCCCGGTCAAAGCATTCGGCCGCCTGGCTGCACAGCTCGTCCAGCCGCTCTTGCGGCCAGGACCGGTCGGCGCTCATCCGCAGCACCAGGCGCGTGCGCAGATCGCCAAACGCAACCAGGCGGCAGCCTTCGGCCCCCGCACGCATCGCATCCAGACGTTCGACCAGTCCCATTTCACCTTCGCCTTTCCAAACTCATTCTACCCAACCCGCAATGCGGCTCAGAACAGCAGGCTTTCCTTCTCGCGCGGTTGCAACCGGGCGCGCGGCGGCAGTGCCCGGTTCGCCTTCACCCGCTTGGGCAGGATGCGATCACCGGTCTCCGCGGCCGCGGGCGTCGCCTCCGGCGCGGGCTCTGTCGCCTCGGCCTCTTCCACGGGTGCCTCGGCCTGCGCCGGTGGTTCCATCAGCATCTCGACCAGCGTTTCGATAAACGCTGCCGCGCCGCTCTCGGCCCAGCGCCCGGCATCGTCGCCCGCGTTCAGCGCCTCCAGCAGCGCCACGGGATAGACGCCGCGAAACAGTCCCGCGGTTTCCTTGCGCACCCGCGCCAGCACCCGCGCCCGGTCGCGCCCCGCGGCCAGCTTGTCGATCTGCGAGATCAACAGCAGGTTGCGGCCATTGGTGCGCTCAACGATCTGGTCCCAGGTCGCCGCCTCGGATTGCCGCCAGGCCTGGGTGGCGTGGGTACACCAGACCACGCTGTCCACCTCGTCGATCAGCGCCTGCCAAACCCCAGAGGACATGTTCGGATCCGAGATCCCCGGCATGTCGATCAGATCACACAGCTGCAGCGCATCCGCCTCCATCTGCAGGCGGATCATCCGGGTCTGGTCCAGGTCGACCTGGTCCAGACGGTCCGGCGCGATCTCGGTTTCGCTGCCGTCTTGGCCGACACAGACGGCCCGGTCCGGCCCGTAAGAGACCCAGACCGGCGGCAGCCGCGTGGCGGTCACCCGCATCGGCAGGGCGCGGCCGCCCAGCAGAATGTTGGACAGGGTGCTTTTGCCGGCGCTGAACTCGCCCATCAACGCCAGACGCGGCTTGCCCGCCTCGGCCCCGGTTCTATCGCTCTGCGTCATGTCCATGGTCGCGATGGCCTCCGTTTACGCGGCATAGCGGGTGAAAGTGTCCAGCGCGGTCTGCAGCGTTTCCCGCCGCGTCACCGCCTCCTGATCGAAGAACAGCCGCTGCATATCCGCCGGCCGGTCGGTCCGGGTGGCGATTTCGTTCAGGATATCGCGCTGTTCGGCCAGGTAATCCGACAGCGCCTGGGTTGCGGCGGCGCGCACCTCGCCGGCCTGCACCACCTTCAGCTGGGTCATGAAATCTTCGGTCTCGGCGCTGATCAGGCTTTTGAAGGTCTGTGCAAAGGCCTTGTAGCCGCGGGTGCGGCGCCACCAGGATTTCCACCAGCCGTCGCGGAAATCCAGCGCGATGGTCTGGCCCAGCGCCACCGGCGACGGGATTTCGGGCGCCATCGGCACCCCCATCTGGATGCCGCCCACCGCCGCGCCGAAGGCCTTGCAATACAGCTCGGCCAGATCGCCCACCAGATCTTCGAACAGCTGATTGGTCAGGGTCTGCGCGCGGGTGCCGAACACGTTATAGGCCGACCGCAGCAGCATCCGCAGCCCCGTGGGGCTGTATTCCCAGACCTCCTTTTCGCCATGGCTTTCCAGGTGCGCGATCAACGAATGGGTGGCCCGTTCGATGAAATTGACATGCGCCCGGTCGGCACGCTGGTGATAGGCGGTCATCAGCTCGCCGAACTCGGTCTCCAGCCGGGCGCGAAAGGCATGTTCGATCTCGCCGAACAACCGGCTGATCTCCTCCGCGCTCAGCTGTTCGCCGTTGCCGGTGCCCTCCAGCGTGATGGTTTCGGCCACGCTCTGGCTGCTGGCGATGGTCAGCGCCGAGCCCGCCAGCTTGGCCAGCTGCGCTTCGCCGCCATCGCTGACGACACGGTCGGCGATATGACGGAACAGCTCGGGCAGGCCCGACAGATCCCAGACCATGTCCGAAGGCGACGCGGCCGCCGCGGCGCTGCCATCCAGCGCCACCTCGGCATAGTTCAGCAGCGCCTTGCTGCTGATGTCCGACATGTTTTCCAGGCCGCCCGACAGCACCTTGTTGGCCCAATAGGCACTACCGAAGATGATCGCCGCCTCGGTCGGGCCGTTCTGATCCTGCAGGGTCTGGCGGATGCTCGCCTCGATCTCGGGGATCTGTCTGGCCGGGTCCTGCAATTCATCGATGCGGTTGACGAAAATCAGCACGTCGCGCGACCGCAGGTTCGAGATCAGCCGGATCAGCCCCATATCGACCGAGCTGAGCGCCTGATGCGCCGACAGGACCACCACGCACAGCCGGCTGTCGCGGATCGCCTGGATCGTCACCTGCTCGCGCATCATGAAGGTGTCATTCACCCCCGGCGTGTCGCGCAGGCACATGCGGAACGGCACCGTCTTGCAGTTCAGCCACAGGTCGGCCGACCGGGTGATATCGGCAAACCGGCCCTGATCGCCGGCCTCGGCGGCCGCATCCTCGCCCTCGAAATCATCGCCCAGGCAGATATAGCGTTCGACCAGGTTCTTGTCGAAAAAGCTGTATTCATGCTCCTGACCCAGCAGCAGCTCGAATTTCTTGCCCAGCCGCTGGCGCGACTTCTCGCGCATCATCTCGATCTGTTCGCGGATCTTCTCCAGCTCGCTTTCCGCCCCGGCCCGCCCGGCCAGTTCGCCGATGCGCCCGCCCTTGGTCAGCAGCCGGTCCCATTCGCCCTCCGACATGAAGCGGAACCGCGCGCCGATCTCGGCCCGCCTGGGGCCCGGCGTCAGATGCAGCGACGTCACCACGGATGTCCACGGGTTCACATCCGAAGGCAGCAGGTCGGACCAGCCCGCCATCGCGTTCACCAGCGAGGTCTTGCCTGATTTCACCTGGCCCAGCAGCGTCACGCTGGGTTCGAACTCGGCCAGCGACCGGCGCAGCCGCTCGACCGAGCGCGCGGTGCCGTCACCCGCCACCTCGGCCAGCCCGGCCAGCGCCCCGTCCAGCCGCGCCGCGCGCTCGGCGAACTCGGCCAACAGCTCGAGCCCCGCGCTCAGATTTGCCGGCGTCGCCGTGGCGCGGAGTTGGGTCGCACTGTCGAAGCTGGGCGCAGTCGTCATGGTTTACCTTGGTACTTGCTTCGGGCTTTGCCGATCCCTCCGGCCCGCCTGGACGCGTTTGAAACGAACCGATTTATGCTCAGGATCTTTTGCCGAATTGTGGTTAAATTTGGGCCTGCCGATGGCATCAGCCTTGAATCCGCCTTTCTTCTTCCGGAACTTTGTCAGCGATCTCTTTTTTCAGCTGCAACAGCAGCGTCACCGCATCCACCGCCGCGTCCTCGTCTTTTTCCAGCTGGAACAGCATCATCATTTCCGCGCTTTCCTGCGCGTCCGACTGCACCTCCTCCAGGCTCAGATCACCGCTTCCCGCCTGCTGCAGCAATTCGCTCAGCGCCGTAGCGATGCCGACACATTTCTCCAGAACATCCTCGGGGCGCGGTTCGCCCTGCCCGTCCTGCACCTCCAGCAGCTTGCCGGCGCTGCTGCGCAGCAGTTCCAGCGCATCGCTCAGCACCTCGTCATTGGACTTGGCCGCGGGTTTGGCCGCCTTTGCGCGCGGCGGTTCCGGCACCACGGTTTCGACCAGGTCACCGGCATCGGGCGCAAAGCGGTTCAGCAGCATCCGTGCCTGGTCCATATCGGCGGTGCGGCCGTTGTTCACCTGGCGCATCAACGCCTCGAACAGCTCCATCCCACCGCTGGATTTCCACATCGCCTCGTTCAGATCCTGACCGGCGCAGCGCGCGGTGATCGCCTGTTCGGTGGCGATCGGATACAGCGCCAGGAACTCCTCGGACACCACCGGTTCCAGTGCCTCGATCCGCTCCTGCAGCACCCCGCGCATCATCTGCCGGTCGGCCATGGTCAGCACCAGAAAGCTGTGATCCTTGATCTCGTCCGGCACGCTGGCCCACAGCTTGGCCTCGCCTTCCTCAAAAGCTTCGGTACACCAGACGATGATATCGGCCCATTGCACCACCCAGTTCACCATCGACATCTGATGGCCGAACCCGCCCTGAAGCCCGATCTCGACAAAGTTCTGCCGGGTCAGGCCGGGATCGGTCAGCTCCAGCCGCGCACGGATGGCGTTTTCGGGCATCTGCGCCGCATCCAGCCCGCCGGCGCAGCGCAGGCATTGGCCGTCTTCCAGCTCATAAGTGGTGCGCTCCTGCGGGCCATGCGCGATCTCGACCACCGGGATCCAGGAACCGCGCGGCACCACGCTGCGCCCCAGCATCATGTTGATCAGCGTCGACTTGCCCGAGCCGGGCAGCCCCATCACCGCCACCTGCACCGGCTTGCACAGGTGATCCAGCAGCCGGGTGCCCCATTGCTGCCATTCCGTCGGGAACTGCCGCCGTTCCAAGGCGGCCTGCAATTGCCGGACAACCGGTTCGATCTGGCTGGTCAAAGTCACGCCGACCGCTCCATCGACACGCGATAGGTCACCACCTTGCGCTTGCGCGAGGCGGCGGCCACGATGGTCATCTGGCTGCGCGCCGCGGTTGCCGCCGCGGCCGCGGGCTCGGCGGCCATCGCCGCCGGCGGCACCGTCTCCAGCCCGAAGGTGGGATCGTCGCTGACCCGGATCACGCAGAGCGAGATATTGTCCTGGTCGGGATCGTCCAGATCCTCCAGCGCGCGCAGCAGTTCGGCGCCGATCTCGGCGCTGGACTGGCTGGCGCCCTGCCCGACCAGTTCGGCGATCCGGGTCTCGGACAGGTATTGCAACCCGTCGCTGGCCACCAGGATCACGTCATTGGGCTGCACCCGCACCGGGCGCGCGGGGCAGTCGATCTTGGCGATCTCGCCGCCGATCAGCACCGAGGTCAGCGCGTGCCGGTCGGGATGGTTGGCCGCGGTCTCGCGCTCCATCATCCCGTGGCTGACCAGATAGTTGATCTGCGCCAGCATCGAATGATCTTCGTTCAGCCGCGCCAGCTGCCCGTCGCGATACAGATACAGCGGCGAATCCCCAACCGAAATCCAGTACAGCCGGTCGCCCAGCAGCACCGGCGCGATCAGCGTCGCCCCCATGCCCATGGTCTCGGGATTGGTCTCGGCGTGATAGCGCACACAGTCATTCGCGCTCTGCACCGCGGCCTGCAAGATGCCGGAAATATCCTCTTCCAATCCCTTGGGATTGCCGGATTGCATCTTCAATTCACTGAAGATTTCCGTGACCACGATCTTGCTGGCGACATCGCCCGCGGCATGGCCGCCCATGCCGTCAGACAGCACGGCAAAGCCCATACCGGCACCGGCAGGAAAATCGGCAACCACCGCATCTTCCTGCTGCTCGCGTCGCCCCTGGCTCTGCGCCGAGGCGGCATCGTAATAGATCTCAGCCGACGGTTGCATGCTGCATGCCGCCTTGGCGTTGTTCGGTCCAGTCGAAGCTTTCGTCGCAGAAGGCGACAAAGCGCAGGGTCGTCTCGCCGATGCGGATCAGGTCGCCCGATTTCAGCTCTTCGGTGCTCAGCACCGGCCGGTCATTGCGGCGCACCAGATTCGCCTTGCCGCCATGCCCCAGGTAGAACTTGCGCTGTTCGCCGTCATAGGCCACCGCCGCGTGGTTCTCGCGAGAGATGCTGTTGTCGCCGAAATCCAGCGCGATGGTCTGGTCCTGGCCGCGGCCGATCTGGGCAACGCCGGAAAACAGCGTGAACGCGGCACCGCGTCCCGGCCCCTTGACCACCGCCAGCCAGCCCACCGGGAACTCGCTCTGGGCGGCCGCGGCCGGGGTGCCGCTGGCGGCAAACGGATCGGCCGACTGTGCCTGCGGTCCGTTGAAGCCCAGCAGGCGGGTTTTCACCCGGCCAGCGCGCCGCGTCGCGCGCCCGATC
>NZ_PGTB01000184.1 GCF_002786325.1 Pseudooceanicola lipolyticus
CACCCAGCGGCGCCAGCAGCCGGGCGGGCAGGCCGGGGGCGTCGGGCGGCCGGGTCCAGAAGTCAGGGGCGCGCATGATCCGCCCCGGCGGCATCCAACCGGGTCTGCACCAGTTCGATCAGCGTGTCGGTCAGTTCCGCCCCCTCGGTGGCGATCTCCCACCCGGCCAGCGCCATCGCGGCGGCCTTGTCGGGCGCCACCAGCTCGACCAGCGCCGCGGCGAGGTTGGTGGAATCGGTGATCTTGCGCGCGGCGCCGGCCTTGGTCAGCCGTTCATACAGCTCCAGATGGTCGCGCACATTGGGGCCGAACAGAATGGCCGAGCCCAGTGAGGCGGCGTCATAAGGGTTGATGCCGCCATGGCCCGGTGTCAGCGAACTGGCCAAAAAACACAGCGGCGCGGTGCGATACCACAGGCCGAGATCCTCGCCGCTGTCGCAGATCAGCACCTGGATATTGTCGTCCAGCCGATCGCCATTGTCCCAATTGGCAAAGCGCAGCCGCGATTGCCGGAGCGCCCGCACCAGTTCTTCGCTGTCGGCCCGGTCGGCAAGGGTGGCGATCAGCACCAGCCGGTGCGACAGGCGCAGCGCGGTACGATGCGCCGCCAGCACGGCGGCAATCTCGTCGCGGCGGATATGCGCGGCCAGCCAGACCGGCCGACCGGCCAGATCGGTGGTGATTTCGGCCAGGTCATCATCGGTGCAGAGCGGTGGCGTGGGGCAGCCGCGCAGCCGCGCGGTTACCCTTACCTTGGCGCCGGCAATGCCCAGCCGCACGATTTCACGCGCGGAGGCGTCGGTGCAGGCAAAGATGGTGTCGAACACATCGAAACTGGCGCGTTTCAGGGTCGGCAGCCAATTGTGCCGCCGGTGGTGGAAATCGGCGCTGTCGATATCGGCCAGGATCATCGGAATCCCGGTTTCGGCGGTGGCGCTGACCGTGTTCACCAGGATGCCGGCGCCGGTCCACAGGCACAGGTTTGGGGTCCAATGGGCCAGGAACTGCAGGGCCGATGAGGGATGGTCGGTGGTCAGCGCCGCCACCCAGTCGCCACCGCGCCGGGCATGGGCGATCTTGTCGGGCGGCGCGCTGCCGTCATGGGTCAGCAGCACCTGAACGCCGGGGCGGATCAGTTTAAGCCGCTCGGCCAGGTCGCCCAGTGCGACAAGGCGGGCCGGGTCGCCGGCATGGGCCCAGACCAGCTCGCCCTCGGGGCGCGGCGGTTCGGACTGGCCTTCGCTCGGCTCATGCCGGTGCCGCGACAGCGCCCGATAGGCGGCAAGGCTGAGCGACCGCGCCAAGTGTCAGCCCAGTTCTTCGGTTGCCGAGGCTTCGGCCTCTTCGTCGCGCAGCCGGTGAATATGGGCGATGTAATACCGCATATGGGCGTTATCGACGGTGCGCTGCGCCTCGGCCTTCCAGGCGGCATGGGCGCTGTCATAATCGGGAAACATGCCGACGATGTGGATGTCGTCGACATTTTTGAACTTGTTCTTCTGCGGGTCGACAAGCTCGCCACCGAAGACGAGGTGAAGTCTCTGGACCATGGCTGTGTCCTCTGGCTGTTGCGCGTGGCGCGGGATCGCGCCGACCCTAAGCGAACCGGCTTGGGCGTCAAGCCGATGCGGTAGCAGGCGGCTCAGGCCGGGCGCAGCGCGCCGGTGATCCCGGCGTGGATCGCGGCGCCGCCGGCGATCACCCCATCCGACAGCGGGGTGGGGTTGTTGAACCGCAGCGCGCTGCCGCTGCGATCGGTGCAGACCGCACCGGATTCGCGCAGGATCAGGTCGCCGGCGGCGATGTCCCATTCCCAGCAGCGGCGCAGCACCAGCATCCCGTCATAGCGGCCCTGCGCCACCAGCGCCATGCGATAGGCCAGCGACGGGCGATAGGCCAGGCGGAAACCCGGCGGCACACCGTTCTGCCAATGCTTGGCGTCGAAGGCGGGGCGCGCGGCGAGGATTTCCGCATCGCCCGTGTCGGTGGCGCGGTCGGGGTGCAGCGCGGAGCCGTTCAGGTAGGCGCCGCCGCCGGCCGACGCGCTGTAGAGCAGATCGCGCCCCGGCAGGAAGATCACCGCCGCCGTCACCACCCCGGCCTCGGTCACCGCAATCGAATGGGCCCAGGTGTCATGCCCGTCGACAAAGCTGCGGGTGCCGTCGATCGGGTCGATGATGAACACCCGTTCCTGCGTCAGCCGGTCGTCGGAATCCTCGGTTTCCTCCGACAGCCAGCCATAGTCGGGCCGGGCGCCGCGCAGGCGGCTTTCCAGCAGGTCGTTGACGGCGATATCGGCCTCTGTCACCGGCCCGGCGCCGCCGGGTTTGTCCCAGCGGCGGGCGGTTGTTCCGACATAGCCCAGCGCCACCTTGCCGGCCGCGCGCGCAGCCTCGATCAGCAGGGGCAGGTCAGTTGCCGGCAAGGGTCATCCCTTCGATCAGCACTGACGGCACCACCCGCGACAGCCAGGGGCGCGCATCATTGGCCGGGATGATCCGAGCCAGCATGTCGCGCAGGTTGCCGGCGATGGTGCATTCGTTGACCGGATAGGCGATTTCGCCGTTCTCCACCCAGAAACCCGAGGCACCGCGAGAATAATCGCCGGTATTGGGGTTGATGGTGCTGCCGATCATCGAGGTGATCAGCAACCCGGTGCCCATCTGGGCGATCAGGTCGGCACGGCTGTGCGGGCCGGGCGTCAGCTCGATATTCCAGTTGGCCGGCGCGGGGGAGGAGGAGGTGCCGCGCGCCGCGTTGGCGGTCGAGGTCAGCCCCAGCTTGCGCGCGCTGGCCAGGTCGAGCGTCCAGCCGGTCAGCCGGCCATCCTCGACGATGGCGCGCCGCCGCGTCGCCAGACCCTCGCCATCGAAGGGGCGCGAGCCGCTGGCGCGGGGGCGGTACGGATCCTCGATCAGCGACAGCGCCGCGGGCAGCACCTGTTCCCCCATGGCATCCTTCAGCCAGGACGCGCCGCGCGCCACAGCGGCGCCATTGGCGGCGGCCAGCAGATGGCCGATCAGCGACGACGAGATCCGTTCGTCGAACAGCACCGGATAGCTGCCGGTTTTCGGGCGGCGTGCGCCGTGGCGCTCGGCGGCGCGTTCGCCGGCCAGACGGCCAATCTCGGCCGGGCTGCGCAGGTCGCACTGGAAGGTGCGGGAATCGCCGTCATAGTCGCGCTCCATCGCCGTGCCGCTGCCCGAGATTGCCACGCAGGAGGTCGACCGGGTGGTGCGGCGATAGCCGCCGGAAAAACCATTGCTGGCGGTCAGATGGATTTCATGCGTGCCATAGCCGGCGCTGGCGCCCTGGGTCTGGCTGACCCCCGGCACCGCCAGCGCCGCCGCCTCGGCCTCTTGCGCGCAGGCCTCCAGCTGCGCCGGGTCGGGTTCGGGCGCGGGGTCGGAAAGTTCGAGTGTATCGCCCTGCCCACCGGGGGCGAGGTCTTCCGGCGCGGCCAGTCCGGCATAGGGATCCTCGGGCGCCTCGCGGGCCATGGCAACGGCGCGTTCGGCCATCTCGTCAATGGTGCGCGGGGCGGTGTCCGAGGCCGACACGATCGCCTGCCGCTGCCCCAGGAACACCCGCAGGCCCAGGTCCACCCCTTCCGAGCGTTCGGCATTTTCGAGCTTGCCGGCGCGCACATCGACCGCCACCGAGGTGCCCCGCACCGCCACCGCATCGGCGGCATCGGCGCCGGCGCGGCGGGCGGCGGCCAGCAGCGCGGCGCCCAGTTCCTGCAATGTGTCGGTCATCTTGCGGCCCCGTCGGAAAGATCGTCCTCTGAGGTAGCCGCCACCGCCCCGGGCTGCAAGGGCGCAGCACGCAAAAGGGGCCGCAACCGGCGGCCCCCTTGTTCGTTCGCGCGTCGCGCCCGGCTCAGCGGATACGCTGGCCGTTTGCCAGGACCTGGCCCTGTTCATTGATCTCGATGCGCGATTTCAGGGAATCTTCACCTTCGCCCGGAACCGCGAACATGCCCATCATCATCCGCGCGCCCATCGCGTCATTGTCCGAGACAAAGCCCATCTGGATCAGCTTGTCGAGCACGGAATTGGCACCGGTCAGGGCCAGTTCGACAAAGCCTTCGGGCCGCGGCATGCCGGGGAAGGTCTGCATGTCGGCATTGTCGAAGGTGAAGGCGCCGGTGCCGGTCAGCTTGGCGCCGATCATCGACACCAGCAGGTCATTGATCGTCACCGCGTGCAATTCGCCCGGTGGCTGGGTGCCGTCCAGCGCGGCGGTTGCGGCCGGGTCCATGATATCGACATCCAGCTTGGCCTTGCCGGTCAGGTCCATCGAAACGGTTGCCGGATCGCGCGGCAAGGTGCCGGCGGGGTCGAACATGCCCCAGATCATGTCCGACATCACGAAGTCGCGCAGGGTAAGCCCGAAGGCGAAATCCTGCGGTTCCTCCGAACGGGCCACCGGCATTGCCAGCTTCAGCGCGGTTTCCGCCATATCGAGCGAAATCGGGAAGGGCAGCTGTTGCGAGGTGATCTCGATCTCGGTCTGGTTGCCGGTCAGATCATAGGCCAGCTGCGACGCGTCGAAGGCCACCGAGACCGTTCCGCCCTGCGACGCGCTCGAGGCGGAAAAGCTTTCGCCGTCGCCGGTGCCGGCCATGCTGCTTTTGCCAGCGTCATAGGCAAAGGTGCCGGCCACGTTGAACCCGGCCTCCAGCGCCGCGGCCATGTTGTTGGCATCCATCTCCAGCGGCATGGCGCCATTGGCGGTCAGGTTCAGGCCGCGCAATTCACCGCTGAACTGGCCCTGATCGTCCGAGTCCGGATCGTCGAAGGCGAAATCATAGCTGAGCGACTCGGCCCGGAACAGCTCGTCAAAACTGCGCATCCCGGTCCGGGTCATCTGGCTGGTGCCGCTGGTGCCGGTCAGGACCAGCGCAAAGCGCAGGGTTTCGGGCGGAACCGGCTCGCCCTCGACCGTCAGATTGGTCAGGGTCACCGTGGTTTCATCTGAGGCATGGGTATAGGTCAGGTTCGACGGTTCGCCCGAGATCAGCATGCTGCTGCCCGAATGGGTGATCACCACCTCGCCCGAGCCATCTTCGGCATCGGTTGCGTCGATGGTCACCTGCATCGGCATCGGGCTGGGAAAGGCGGCGCTAACCGTGCCTTCGGAATTGCCGGTCAGGGCAATCGACGGGATCAGCACGGTCATGGTGCCCTGGTCTTCGGGGGCCGGCATGGTCAGGGTGATGTCGCTGATCGTCAGCGTGTCGCCCGACATCTGTTCGGAGGCGGAAATCTCGTAACCCGAGGCGGTCATATATTCCTGCCAATAGGCCCAGACGTCGCGTGGGGAAATCTCGGCCAATGCCGCCTGCGCAAAAATCGAGCAAAAAACGGCGGCCGAGCCGCCGGTGACCAAACGAAATGTCATAACGGTATCCTTGTCGATGACGTTTGTGGCATGGTCCTCTGTCGGCAGCGTGGCGTCAAGCAGTGTACCGGTACAGGCCGGCAAATCCATGCCGCGGCCGGGGCTGGACCCCCGCGGGCGCAGGCTCTACTCCGGGTGCGAAAATGGTCGCGGAGACAGGAAGAATGATCGAACTGGACAAGCAGGACGGGTTGTGGACGGTCACCCTGAACCGGCCGGACAAGGCCAATTCCCTGACCGGCGCGATGCTGGCCGAACTGGCTGCCATCGCCGAGTCGGCCACCGAAGCGCGGGCGCTGATCCTGACCGGGCGCGGCAAGGTGTTCAGCGCCGGCGCCGATCTGGACGAAGCCCGGGCGGGGCTGGCCACCTCGGATCTGTGGGAGCGGCTGTCGGCGGCCATTGCCGCCTTGCCGGGGCTGACCATCGCGGCGCTGAACGGCACGCTGGCGGGCGGGTCGCTGGGCATGGCGCTGGCCTGCGACCTGCGCCTTGCGGTGCCCGGGGCGAATATCTTCTACCCGGTGATGAAACGCGGTTTCCTGCCTCAGCCCTCCGATCCGCAGCGCATGGCGGCACTGATCGGCCCGGCGCGGACCAAGCTGATCCTGATCGCGGGCCAGAAGATCGCGGCCGAGGAGGCCTATGGCTTTGGTCTGATCGACCGGGTGGTGCCAGCCGAGGAGCTGATGGACACCGCGCGCGCCTTTGCCGCCGACACCCTGGCCGCCGATCCCGAGATCGCCCGCGGCATCGCCGCGCTGTGCCCTTAGGTCAGCGCCGCCGCGCCGGGCGCCGCCCGCCGGGTGTTTTCGAACGGAAGCCGGGCGGCCGCCCGGCGACCCAGCGAATGAACCTTGCAAGGCGCGGATGGCTCTGCAGCGCGGCAATGGTGTTATAGTCGCGTGCCAGGTCGGCCTCGGTCAGTGTGGCGTGGATTTCGTTGTGGCAGATCTGGTGCAGCCGCACCACCGGCCCGCCCTTGCCGCCCTTTAGGCGCGGCACCAGGTGGTGCAGGCTTTGCGCCACGTCCGGCGGAATCGGGCGGCCGCAGAGCGGGCAGTTGGGGGGTGCGCCATGATCGGACATTCCGCTTGCTCCTGGGCCTTTCACATTGCAAGTCTGTGGCTCTGATCGCGGTTGGCAAGGCGGATCCGGCATGAATTTCAGACCAAACCGGCGGTGCCCGGCACCCCGGCCCGGCGCATGACCGCCCCGGCCGTGGTGATCGGCGGCGGCCCGGCCGGACTGATGGCCGCCGGAGAGCTGGCAGCCGCCGGGCATC
>NZ_PGTB01000185.1 GCF_002786325.1 Pseudooceanicola lipolyticus
TATTCCGGGATCAAGCAGATCTCGGAAACCGTCTTTGCCCAGACCGAACGGTCGTTCGAAAAGGCCTGCCTGGTGCGCCGCCTTGCCCACCGCAAGGATGCGATCGGGCGGGGGGCCTTCCGCCGCGGCCAGCGCACGGGCGACGGCAGCATAGCCGCCGACGGCGTCGACTCCGGCCTGCCACAGGGCGATGGCGGTTTCACGCGGTGTTGTCATGTGTCCATCCAGATTGTTACGGGGCCGTCATTGATCAGCGCCACTGCCATGTCGGCGCCGAACCGTCCGGTGGCCACTGGCACGCCCTGCGCTGCCATCGCGCGGACAAAATGGTGGTAAAGCTGTTCGCCCAGTTCCGGCGGCGCGGCGGCGGAAAACCCGGGCCGGTTCCCGCGCGAGGTGTCGGCGGCCAGGGTGAACTGGCTGACCACCAGCGCGCCGCCCCCGACATCCAGCAGCGACCGGTTCATCCGCCCCTCGTCATCGCGGAAGATCCGCATCTTGGCGATTTTCGCGGCCAGCTTGTCGGCCGCCTCGGGGCCATCGCCCTGCATGGCGCAGACCAGGATCAACAGCCCGGCACCGACTTCGCCGATCACTGCGCCGCCGACGCTGACCTGTGCCTCGCTGACCCGTTGCACCAGTGCGCGCATCTAACCGCGCCAGTCCACGATTTCGTCGACCGGCGCCCGGTCGGTGCGAAAGCTGTTGGCCGGCGCGTCCGGATCGGCATAGCCAAAGGAAATGCCGCACAAGATCAGCCGGTCATCGCCAATGCCGAAATGGCGGTGCAACACCGGGCTGAAGCCCGCCAGCGCCGCCTGCGGAATCGTCGCCACGCCCTCGGCCTGGGCGGCAAGGGTGAAGGCGGTGACAAAGCCGCCGCAATCCAGCGCGCCATAGGCGCCCAGCTCGGCGGGCGAGGAAATAATCGCGCAATGCGGCGCATCGAACAGATCGAAATTGCGCATCGACTGGCGGGCCGAGGCGGCGCGGTCGCCCCTGGTGACGCCCACCGCGTCATAAAGCGCCCAGCCGCAGTCGCGCCGCCGCTGCTGGTAGACGCCGGAATAGCCGGTGGGAAAGGGCAGATCGGGGGCGTGGCCGCCGGCCTCGACCGCGTCTTTCAGAACGGCGCGCAGGGCGTCGGTTTCCGCACCGCTGGTGATCACCGCCTGCCAGGGCTGGGCATTGCACCAGGATGGCACCTTGCAGGCGGCGCCAAGGATGCGTTCGATCACCGCGCGCGGCACCGGATCGGGGCGGAAGGCGCGGCAGGAAAAGCGGCTCGCCAGCAGAGCGTCGAACGCGGAAAAGGTCATGGTCATCCGAGATATCCTGCCTGTATTGGCCGCAAGATGCGACCTGGCGCCAGCGAGGGCAAGGGGGCAGCGCAAGAACGCCTCGGGAGTCCAAAGGCTTGGTTCGGGCGCGGGCGCCCGGTCAGGGTTCGGAGGCCTGTTGCTCGACCTTTTTGCGGGCGGTTTCGCTGTCCTTGAAGGACAGGCCCATGGCGCGGCGCGCCTCTTCGATGATCTTGACCTCGCCCTCAGCGGCGGCGCCATCGGCCAGAACCACCTCCCACAGCGCCTCCAGGGCGGCCAGGCGTTCGTCCAGGCTGGTGGTTTCGCGGATCAGCTTGCCGAAAGTGTCGGTCTCGGGCGCGGCGGCGTGCAGCTTTTCGCAGGTGGCGCGCACCTTGGCGGCCTCGATCGCGTTGTGCTGATACAGCCGGGCCAGGATGCGGTCGATCAGGCTGATTTCTTCCAGCTTGTATTCCCGGTCGGATTGGGCCACGCGCACCAGCAGCGCCCCGAGTGCCAGTTCGGCATCGGGGTCGGGCAGCGACGGGGGCTCCTTGGGGCGGAACGCCTGAAAAAGCTCTTTCAACATGGGTGCGATTCTAACCCAGATATGGGGTTGGGCCAAGCAGGAACTACCCGTCATAGCCTTTGTAAATAGGTCGTTTTTCGGGGCATTGCGATGCCGTCTGCGGCAGGCGCGGGGCGGGCACCGCGAAAGGGCGGTGCGCAGGTCGGGCAGCGATTGCCCGCGCTACCGATTTGGCGCAGGTTGCGCGCCATGACTGTGCAGATTTTCGATGGCCATAACGATGTTCTGACCCGGCTGGACAAGGTCGGAGGTGTCGCGGCGGCCGGGACGTTCCTGTCCGGCATGGACGGCCAGCTTGACCTGCCAAAGGCGCGGGCCGGCGGCTTTGGCGGCGGCTTTTTCGCGATCTGGATTCGCGGGCAGGGCCCCGGCGGTTTCGACCTGAGCAGTTTGGTGCCGCCCTATGACGTGCCGCTGCCGGCGCCGGTGCCGCAGCCCTATGCCTGGGAGATCGCGCAGCGGCAGGCCGCGCTGTTGCACGAGCTTGACCGGCTGGGTGCGCTGCGCCTGTGCACCGACACCGCGCAGATCGTTGCGGCACGGGCGGAGGGGAAGATTGCCGCGATCCTGCACCTGGAGGGGGCCGAGCCGCTGGGCCCGGATCTGGCCGAGCTTGACCGGCTTTACGATCTCGGCCTGCGCTCGCTTGGTCCGGTCTGGTCGCGGCCGACCGATTTCGGCCATGGCGTGCCGTTCCGCTATCCGTCGGATTCCGATATCGGGCCGGGTCTCAGCCCGGCGGGGCAGGCCCTGGTCGAAAAGTGCAACGCGCTGAACATCCTGATCGATCTCAGCCACCTGAACGCCGCCGGGTTTGCCGACGTCGCCCGGATTTCGAACGCGCCGCTGGTTGCCACCCATTCCAATGCCCATGCGGTCAGCCCCCATGCCCGCAACCTGACCGACGATCAGCTGGCCGCCATCGCCCGTTCCGGCGGGGTGGTGGGGCTGAACTTCGAATGCAGCTTCCTGCGCCCCGATGGCCGGCCCGACACCAACACGCCGCCCGAGGTGCCACTGGCGCATCTCGACCACCTGCTGAACGCGCTGGGCGAGGAGGGGGTGGCGCTGGGCTCGGATTTTGACGGCTGCCGCCCGCCGGTATGGTTGAATTCGGCGGACAAGCTGGGCGCGCTGGTGGCGGCGATGGCGGCGCATGGCTATGATGCCGCGCGGATCGAGCGGATCTGCTGGGGCAACTGGATGCGGGTGCTGAACGAGACCTGGGGCCCCTAGGCGCGGGGGCAAGAATTTTCGAAAATTCTTGGCAAATTTCGGTGACGAAATTTCACCCGGCCAGGGCCGAAGTTACACCAGCCGCGAGGTCTCTTTCGCGGCGCGGACGAAATCGTCGAACAGCGGGTGCGGCGCGAAGGGTTTCGATTTCAGCTCGGGGTGGAACTGCACGCCGATGAACCAGGGATGGCCCGTGATCTCGACGATCTCGGGCAGGCGGCCATCCGGCGACATGCCGGAAAAGCGCAGCCCGCAATCCTCCAGCTTGTCGCGATACTTGATGTCCACCTCGTAACGGTGGCGGTGGCGTTCGTCGATGGCGGTGGCGCCATAGATCTCCGCCACTTTCGAGCCCTGCTTGAGCACCGCGTCATAGGCGCCCAGGCGCATGGTGCCGCCCTTGTCGTCGCCGACCCGGCGCTCGACCTTGGTGTTGCCCTGCACCCATTCCTTCAGGTGATAAACCACCGGGGTGAAACGCTTTTTCCCCGATTCATGGTCGAATTCCTCGGAGCCGGCATCGGCCAGGCCGGCCAGGTTGCGGGCGGCCTCGATCACCGCCATCTGCATGCCTAGGCAAATGCCGAGATAGGGCACATTGTGTTCGCGGGCGAATTGCGCGGCGCGGATCTTGCCCTCGGTGCCGCGTTCGCCAAAGCCGCCGGGCACCAGGATGGCGTGGAAGCCTTCCAGATAGGGCGAGGGGTCTTCGCGTTCGAAGATCTCGGCGTCGATCCACTCGGCCTTGACGGTGACCCGGTTGGCCATTCCGCCATGGGTCAGCGCCTCGGCAATCGACTTATAGGCGTCTTCCAGCTGGGTGTATTTGCCGACGATGGCGACCTTCACCTGGCCCTCGGCGTTGAAGATGCGGTCGGCCACATCCTCCCATTTGTCCAGGTTGGGTTTCGGTGCCGGCGCGATCTGGAAGGCGTCCAGCACCGCCTGGTCCAGCCCCTCGCGGTGATAGGCCAGCGGCGCCTCGTAGATCGAGCGCAGATCCTGCGCGGCAATCACCGCCTCGGGACGCACGTTGCAGAACAGCGCCAGCTTGGCGCGTTCCTTTTCCGGGATCGGCCCCTCGGACCGGCAGACCAGGATATCGGGGGCGATGCCGATCGAGCGCAGTTCCTTGACGCTGTGCTGGGTCGGCTTGGTCTTCAGTTCGCCGCTGGTCTTCATATAGGGCAGCAGGGTCAGGTGCATGAAGATGCACTGCCCGCGCGGCTTGTCCTGGCTGAACTGGCGGATCGCCTCGAAAAACGGCAGCCCCTCGATATCGCCGACGGTGCCGCCGATCTCGCAGAGCATGAAATCGACCTCGTCCTCGCCGGTGCGGATGAAATCCTTGATCTCGTCGGTGACGTGGGGGATCACCTGGATGGTCTTGCCCAGGTAATCGCCGCGGCGTTCCTTTTCCAACACGTTGGAATAGATCCGCCCGGAAGAGACCGAATCCGTCATCCGCGCCGCGACGCCGGTGAATCGCTCGTAATGGCCCAGGTCCAGGTCGGTCTCGGCGCCGTCATCGGTGACAAAGACCTCGCCATGTTCGAAGGGCGACATGGTGCCGGGATCGACGTTGAGATAGGGGTCGAGCTTGCGCAGCCGCACCGAATACCCGCGCGCCTGCAACAGCGCCCCCAGTGCCGCCGAGGCGAGGCCTTTGCCGAGAGAGGACACCACACCGCCGGTAATAAAAATGAATCGCGCCATCGGTGTCGAGTGCTCCCGTGATAACCGTAAAAAACTGAGTGTAAGCGGTCTGCTGAAAACCGCTGTATCACGGGAGTCCATCTATAGAGGATTCGCCGCGAAAGGGCAAGGGAACCGCAAGATGATGTTGCGGTTATTTCCCTGTGATCAAGGTGTTGTGGGTATTCGGCCTCAATCTGCTCGTGGCACCAGAGGCGCGTCATCCCCGGCCGCGGGCGGCAAAAGATCTTCGCCCGCAGGCACTTGCGCCGGTTCGCCGGCTTCCTCGGCCGCTGGTGCCTGGGGGGTGAGCCGGTCCAGCACCGAGGTGCCCGAGGCCTTTTCCGCCGCCAGGATGGTCAGCGTCAGCGAGGTGCAGATGAAGGCCACGGCCAGCACCCAGGTCAGCTTGCTGAGCGCGGTGGCCGCCGCCCGCCCGCTGACCGCGCCGCCGCCGCCGCCGCCCATGCCAAGGCCGCCGCCTTCCGAGCGTTGCAGCAGCACGATACCGATCAGACCGAAGGCCAGGATCAGGTGGATGATGAGGACGACGTTTTCCATAAGGGCCGGCGGCTCCCGCTTGTGACGGGGGGTATCTATGCAAGATCGCGGCGCGGGGCAAGGAGGAGTTTGGCCACAGGGGGACAGGCGTGCTCTGAAGGGCCGGGTGAAGACGCCGACGCCCATCCGCAAACGGGTGCTGACCGCCTCGAAACCCCGGTCCTGCCAGGCCACGCCCCTGCCAGCCCCGCCCGGTCAAATGCCACTGGACAAGCCCCCGGCCGCGGCGCAGGCTGGCGCCATGCCGCATGACGATCCCGACCATCCCCACGCTCTGTTGCCGCCGGAACCCGCGCTGCGGGTCAAGGCGCTGGAAACCCTGTTGACCCGCAAGGGGCTGGTCGACCCGGCGGCGCTGGACGCGATCATCGACACCTATGAACACCGCATCGGCCCGAAAAACGGCGCCGACGTGGTGGCGCGTGCCTGGAGCGATCCGGAATTTCGCGCGGCGCTGCTGGACGATGCAACGGCGGTGGTCAGGGAACTTGGCTATTACGGCCGGCAGGGCGAACATATCGTCGCGGTGGAGAACACCCCCGAGACCCATAACATGGTCGTCTGCACCCTGTGCTCCTGCTATCCATGGCCGCTGCTGGGCATTCCGCCCGGCTGGTACAAATCCGATGCCTATCGCGCCCGCGCGGTGCGCGAGCCGCGTAAGGTGCTGGCCGAGTTCGGGGTGGTGCTGCCCGAGCGCACCGCGGTGCGGGTCTGGGATTCGACCGCCGAAATCCGCTATCTGGTGCTGCCGATGCGGCCCGCGGGCACCGACGGGCTGGACCGCGCCGCGCTGGCGGCGCTGGTCACCCGCGACAGCATGATCGGCACCGGCCTGCCGCAGGCCCCGGCATGACCCGGATCCACGATATGGGCGGGCGATTCGGCGACGGCCCGGTCCAGCCCGAGCGCGAGGACGGCCCGGTGTTTCACCAGGACTGGCAGGCCCGGGCGCTGGCGGTGACACTGGCCGCCGGGGCGCTCGGACAGTGGAACCTGGACCGTTCGCGTCATGCCCGCGAATGCCTGTCGCCGCAGGATTACGCCGCCTTCAGCTATTACGAGAAATGGCTCGCCGGGCTGGCCGACCTGCTGGTCGAAACCGGGCTGCTCAGCCGCGACGAGTTACGCCAGGCCAGCGGGTCTGCCGCCTCGGGGGCCTCGCCGGAGGCGCTGGATCCGCGCGCGCTGCGATCCGCCAAGGTCGCCGGCGCGCTTGCCAAGGGCAGCCC
>NZ_PGTB01000186.1 GCF_002786325.1 Pseudooceanicola lipolyticus
TGATACCCTGTGAGTGATGGGTTGTGGGCTCAGTTCGGCCACCGCCACCGGATCGTCCTCGGGCGCCTCCAGCGGCGCCAGATGCGCGGCGGGCAGGAACCAGCCCTCGGCGCTCTGCAGGAACCGCTCGTGCCGCGCAACCACCCGCAGCCGGCTTCCCAGGCTCAGCGGCACCGGCGCGGGCGTCTTGATGCTGGCGGTGGCAAAGCCGAAGGTTGCGCGTGGCGCGACCACATGTGTCGGCTCCTCCCAGGGGCCAAGCGCCGCGGTGGCAAGATGCCCGACATAACCGCTCAACTCGGCAATGCCGAAACTCTGCTCCTTGGCCGCGTCCAACACCCGGAACGGCTCGCCCAGCAGCAGTTGGCGTTCCAGCGCCGGACCGTCGCGATGCAGCCCGGCAACCGGCAGGGCCACGCGTTTCCGTACACCTTCGGTGAACCGCTCGGCGGAGACGGCGCCGCGCAGCGACACATGCGCGACGCGCCCGTTGAACGGGGTCTGGCGCGGGTCGCTCACGACGGCAGCAGTTCGGGCATCGCCTCCAGCAGCGCGCGGATGCCCTGCCCGCAGCCACCCTTGGGCCGCGCCGGCAGGTTGAACGAGCTCCAGGAATAGATGTCGAAATGCATGTACCGCGTCTCGCCGGCAAAGCGGCGCAGGAACAGCGCCGCGGTGATCGCCCCGGCAAACCCGCCGGCGGGCGCATTGTCCAGATCGGCGATCTTCGGTTCGATCTTGGTTTCATAGGGTTCGAAAAACGGCAGCCGCCACACCGGGTCATCGACCCGCCCGGCGGCGGCGGCCAGTGCGCTGGCGGCGCCTTCGTCATCGGTGAAATAGGGCGCGATATCGCTGCCCAGGGCGACCCGCGCCGCCCCGGTCAGCGTCGCCATCGAGATCACCAGATCCGGCGTATCCTCGGCCGCCAGGGCCAGCGCATCGGCCAGCACCAGCCGCCCCTCGGCATCGGTATTGTTCACCTCGACGGTCAGCCCCTTGCGCGAGGTCAGGATGTCGCCGGGGCGGAAGGCATTGCCCGCCACCGCGTTTTCCACCGCCGGGATCAGCACCCGCAATTGCAGGTTCAGCCCCAGCGCCATGATCATATGCGCCAGCCCCAGCACATTGGCGGCGCCGCCCATGTCCTTTTTCATCAGCAACATGCTGGCCGCCGGCTTCAGGTCCAGCCCGCCGGTGTCGAAACACACGCCCTTGCCCACCAGCGTCAGCTTGGGCCCGGCGCTGCCCCAGGTCATCTCCAGCAGGCGTGGCGGCGTGGTCGAGGCGCGGCCGACGGCGTGGATCATCGGGAAATTCTGCTCCAGCAGATCGTCGCCGACAATTGCCGAGAAGCGGGCGCCATGGGTCTCGGCCAGCTTGCGTGCCGCCGCCTCCAGCTGATCGGGCCCCATATCCGAGGTGGGCGTGTTGACCAGGTCGCGCAGCAGTGCCTCGCCGGCGGCAATCGCCTCGACCCGCGCGGCATCGACCGCCTCGGGCGCCACCAGCGCGGCAGAGGCGCCGGAGGTTTTCTTGTAGCGGTCGAAGGCATAGCCGGTCAGCAGCCAGCCCAGGCATTCGGTCTCCAGCAGGTTCTGCGGCAGGCCCGAGGCGATCTTATAGCTGCCCTTGGGCAATTTCATCGCCGCTGCCGCCAGCGCATAGCGCCCGCGCGCCCGTTTCGCGGCGCTGCCATAGCCGGCCAGCGCCATCACCGGGCCACCCTCGGCGGCCGGCACCAGCAGGGCATCGCCCAGCTTGCCGGTAAAGCCATTCAACCCGACCCATTCGGCCACCGCCTTGGGCTGCTGCTCCAGCCAGGCCGCCAGCGCGGCGGTTTCGATTATGTGCAGCGGGATCGCGGCGGGGCTGTCTTCGGCAAAGGTCAGGGGCATGGGGCGCTCGTTCGTCAGGGAAACCGCCGCATACCCTAGCCGTGTGCCGGCGCGCCGCAAGCCCCGACCCCGTCACAGCATCACAGCGACAGGTCGTGCAGGTCCCAAACCGCGGTCAGCGACCGCTCGCCGATGCGCATCAGCCGGCACAGGGTGGCGCCCACCGCCGCGGCATCGCTGGTGTCGAGGGCGGCGGTCACATCACCGGCCACCCGCACCAGGCTGGTCATGCCGATCGGATCCGAGATCGCCGCCAGCGACCGCACGGTGCGGCGCAGATCCTGCCAGTGGCGGCTCTGCCACTGGGCGCGGCAGCGGGCCAGCCGCACCGCCAGCTCTTCCACCGCGCGGCCCACCATGTCTTCGGCCGCCGCCTCGCCCAGCTGGGCAAAAAGCCCCTCCAGCCGGTCGCGATCCAGCCGCACGGTTTCGCGCGGAATCAGCTCCAGAAGATCGGCCACCACACCAGCCCCACGCCTTCACCGCCCCCACGGCGCGCCCATCCTGCCCCGGCCGGGTGAGTAAAAGATTGAGCCCGAGTGCTTTCCTCCCTTAAATTCGACACGGATCCGCGCTATTTCGCTTGGAAGCTTAGGTCAGACAGAAGGTTCGCTCCGTGATTCACGCCCGTCCCCTGCCCAACTACCTGGTCCACCGCTATCAAGGCTGGAAGGCCACGACCTATAAGGAAAACCAGGTCTGGTACCGCCGCCTGGCCTCCGAGGGCCAGCATCCGCGCGCCATGGTGATTTCCTGCTGCGACAGCCGGGTGCACGTGACCTCGATTTTCGGCGCCGACAGCGGCGAGTTCTTCATTCACCGCAACATCGCCAATCTGGTGCCGCCGTTCGAAGCCGACGGCAACCGCCATGGCACCAGCGCCGCGCTGGAATATGCCGTGACGGTGCTGAAAGTGGCGCATGTCATCGTGCTGGGCCATTCGCAATGCGGCGGCGTTAAGGGTTGCATGGACATGTGCGAAGGCAAAGCGCCGCAGCTGGAAAGCAACGACAGCTTCGTGGGCCGCTGGATGGACATCCTGCGCCCGAAATACGAGCTGGTGACCAAGATCGAGGACGAGAAGGAAAAGATCCGCGCGCTGGAACAGCACGCGGTGGTCGCCTCGCTGGAAAACCTGATGAGCTTCCCCTTCGTGCGCAGCGCGGTCGAGTCCGAAACCCTGTCGCTGCACGGGCTGTGGACCGAGATCGGCGAGGGCGGGCTGGAAAGTTACGACCCGTCCAAGGGAATCTTCCTCCCGGTCTGACGCAGCAAGCGAACCGGGCAAAGGTTTTGGGTGTGTCCGCAAACCGTGTTGGGGCGCTGGCCCGCGCGGTGTCTCGGCGCCAACGGCTAAGATAATCTCGCAGCGGCGAGCGGCCTCGGAAGAACCTCAATGGATATATTCGCTGGCTGCAGGTGCGGCTGGCGGAGATGATCCGCGCATCGTAGACTAGGGGTCGCGCAGAGATCTGCTTCGAGCCCTGAGTCACCGGTGCTGAGCGGCTTGCCAATGTCGGCTCCGGCGTGTGCGCTTGCAGCAGAGACAAAAGTTTTCGCTCCCTTCTGGTAGACTGTCAGCACTTTCGATGGGCCATGGAGGTTGGAAGCGATGCTCAAGTTCGACGCTGAAGTCGCGCGACTGCTGGACAATGCGTATCAGGGCGCGGATCTCACAAGACGACGGCAAGCCTCATTCGATGCTCTACAACCAACACCCGGGGAAACCATCCTCGATATCGGCTGCGGCAGCGGGCTGCTGACCGCTGAACTGGCCCGCGCTGTCGGCGAAAATGGCCGTGTTATCGGCATCGATCCGAGTGACGATATGCGTTCCGCGGGTCAAAAGCGCTGCCAAGATTACAACTGCGTGGAATTCATCGATGGTGTCGCGACCGATTTGCCGATTGAGGATGCGAGGGCAGACAAGGCCGTATCCGTTCAAGTCTTCGAATACATTGAAGATATTGCAGGTGCTGTTTCGGACGCGATGCGCTGCCTAAAACCGGATGGGCGACTCGTTGTGAGCGACCTGCATTTTGGTAGCTTTATCTGGTATAGCGACAACCCCCAGCGCATGGAGCAAATCAGGGCGTCCTGGGATCAGCATTTCGCGGCCGGCGATGTTCCCGCGCGACTGCCCGGCATCATGAGGCACCAGGGCCATCATGTGGAGTCCGTTGCGCCGGTGACTTTAACGGACCATGTTTTGAAACCGGATGGGATGGCGATCATGTTGATGCACCTGATGAGGCAATTTGCGATCGCAAACAACCATGTTGAAGCCGACATGGCGAACGACTGGTTCAATGAACAGATCAGCCTTGCCCGCGACGGCCGGTTCTTCTTTTCGATCACGCAGTTTGTCGTTAGCGCACGCAAATCGGCGTGATGCGGGAGCAATCAGAGCCGGCATTGGCGGGATCGCGGCCAAATTCAACTTGGTCCGCATCGCGGACCAATACGGTTTGCGAACCAGGCAAAGGTTTTCGAAAATTTTAGCCCCGCCGGAAGGCGGGGCTTGTGGCGAGAGGTCCCGGCGCGGGGCCGGGACCGCGGCGCGTTCTCGGATCAGTCGCGCGGACCGATTGCCGACAGGCCTTTCAGGATGTCGATGGCATAGGCCAGCTGGTAATCCTCTTCACGCAGTTTCGCGGCGGCCTCGGCCTTGGCGCGGTCTTCCTCGATCTGGCGGATCTCGTCCTCGCTCAGGCTGTCATTGTTCAGACGCCCGCGCAGGGTGGCCTCGGACCGGGTCCGTGCCGCGGCGGCGTCGGCCTCGTCCTCATCCTCGGCGCCGGGGTCGCGGCGGGGCTGTTCCACCACGATATCCGGCGACACGCCCAGCGCCTGGATCGAGCGGCCAGACGGCGTGTAATACCGCGCCGTGGTCAGGCGCATGGCGCCGTCGCCGCGCAGCGGCATCACCGTCTGGACCGAGCCTTTGCCAAAGCTCTTGGTGCCCACGACAATGGCGCGGCGGTGATCCTGCAGCGCGCCGGCGACGATCTCGGAGGCCGAGGCCGACCCGCCATTGATCAGCACCACCATCGGCTTGCCCTCGGCCATGTCCCCCGGCGTGGCGTTGAACCGTTCGCCATCCTCGGGGTTGCGGCCGCGGGTCGAGACGATCTCGCCGGAATCGAGGAATTCGTCGGACACGCTGATCGCCTGGGTCAGCAGCCCGCCGGGGTTGTTGCGCAGGTCCAGCACGATGCCGTTGATATTCTCCATGCCGCCCGCCTCTTCGATCTGTTCTTTCAGGCCGGCTTCGAGATTGGGGGTGGTCTGGTCGTTGAAGGTGGTGATGCGCAGCACCACGGTATTGCCCTCGGTGCGGGCGCGCACCGCCGTCAGCTTGATGGTGTCGCGCACGATCGAGACGTCAAAGGGCTCGTCCTCGCCCTCGCGCACCACGGTGATCACGATTTCCGAACCAACCGGCCCGCGCATCAGCTCGACCGCCTTGTCCAGGGTCAGGCCCAGCACGCTTTCGCCATCGACATGGGTGATGAAATCACCGGCCTCGATCCCGGCCTCATCCGCCGGGGTGCCGTCGATCGGCGACACCACTTTCACAAAGCCCTCTTCCTGGGTCACCTCGATGCCCAGCCCGCCGAATTCGCCGCGGGTCTGCACCCGCATGGCGGCGGCATCCTCGGGCGAGAGATAGCTGGAATGCGGATCCAGCGAGGTCAGCATGCCGTCGATGGCGGCCTCGATCAGTTTGGATTCGTCCACGTCCTCGACATATTGTGCGCGGATGCGTTCGAAAATGTCACCGAACAGGTCGAGCTGTTCGTAAACGCTGGACGACCGCGCGTTTTCCTGGGCCACCAGCGGCCCGGCGATTTGGGTGGTGGCAATGATACCTGCAAGCGTACCACCCACGGCGGCCAATGCGATCTTTTTCATATGTTACTATCCATCCTCATCGCTTTCGAACCAGATGTCCGGGTTCACGGCGGTGCCAGCTTCTCTGACCTCTATATAGAGCGTTTCCGAACGGTCAGTTCCAGTGCCATCACCGGTTGTTGAAAGAATTGCGCCGTTTTCGGCTGTGCTGCCACCCATCAGGCCAACGGGTGTGCCCGCCGGGATCACCTGCCCGGCCTCGCCATAGACCTCGCCCAGCCCGGCGAAAACGAACAGGGTGCCGGCCTGGGGTTCCAGAATCATCACATTGCCCATGTCCAGGAGCGGTCCGCGATAGCGGATCGTCGCTGCCGTCGGCGCGGTGACCAGCGCCCGCGGCCGGGTTGCCACCAGGATGCCGTCGCGGCGGATATTGGCGGCGTCGGCCTCTCCGGCGCGGTGCAGCAGAACGCCCTGCACCGGCAGCGCCAGGCTGCCTTTCAGATCGCTGATATCGGCATCGGTGCCGGCGATCTCGCCCAGCGCGATATGCGACAGGCCGCTGGCAAATCCCGCAAGGGTCTCGGTCGAATCCAGCAGGATCGCGGTATTGACCGGATCTTCGGTGAACCGGCGCGGCAGGTCGGTGCGGTTGGCGATGGCGCGGCTGAGCTCGGCGCGCGCCTTTTGCACCCCGGCCAGCCCCTCTTCCAGGGTGTCGGCGGCGGATTGCTGCAACAGGCGCAGGGTCTGCACCTCTTCCAGATCGGCGCGCAGCGCCTGCGCCCGCGCCTGCAGCGCCGGGGTGACATCGGCCAGCATCATGCCGGCCCGCGCGCTGCCCAG
>NZ_PGTB01000187.1 GCF_002786325.1 Pseudooceanicola lipolyticus
GCTGCCGCATCTGCCGCACCACCGACGCCGGCTTGGCCGGCGGCTCTGGCGCGCGCGGCTGCGGCGGCTTTGCGCCGCCGGTCACCACCTCGGGGCTGAGTCCCTCGTCGCGGGCGAAACGGTAGTTGATGGCGTAATCGGTGGCCAGTTCGACCAGGTGCTTGGCCTCGGAGACCAGGCGCAGCATGTCCTGCTCTTCCGAGAAGCGCACCCGCCGGGTCGGCCAGCCGGGCACCTCCGGCGCCACCGCAAAGCTGCGCTCGGGCAGGCCCAGTGCCGCCGCCGCCTTGCGCAGGGTGCGGCTGGTTTCATCGGCATGGCCCACCACGGTCTGACAGCTGCCATCGGCCTTGAGGCACAGAATCAGGATCATGCCCGATGGCCAGTCCTGCAGCGCGCTGCGGACCAGCTCTTGGTCAAGGACATAGGCAAAAACGTCGTCGTTTTTCATGGTCAGGGCAGGCAATCTGGCGCTAAAAGTTGAAACTATCCTTCATTATACTTGTACAGAAGTCAATTCTGTTTATTCTGTTCTTGTAAACCTTGACCCTGACACGGTGAAACGGCCCAAACGGATCGCACGATGACACTTTTTCTTGGCCTTGCTATGGTATTCGGACTCGTCTTTGGCGGGTTCATGTTGTCGGGCGGCAAGCTCGATATCGTGATGTATGCCCTGCCCTATGAAGGCATGATGATCGGCGGTGCCGCGATTGGCGCCTTTGTCATCGCCAATTCCTTTTCGGTGATCAAAAGCGCCATTGGCGGCGTGCTGAAGGTGATCAAGGGCTCGAAATGGAAAGGCAAGGATTACGAAGATCTGCTGAGCCTGATGTATGAACTGACCCGCATCTACAAGCAGCAGGGCATCCTGGCCTTGGACGATCACATCGAGAAACCCAAGGAAAGCGAGATCTTCGGACGCTATCCCAAGATCCTGAAGGATCACTTTGCCACCGAACTGATCACCGACAGTTTCCGCATGTTGTCGATGCAATTCGACGACAAGTTCCAGACCGAGGAAGTGATCAGCCGCAAGATCAAGAAACACCATCACGAGGCGCTGGAGGCGGCGCATGCGATCCAGACCATGGCCGACGGTCTGCCCGCCATCGGCATCGTCGCGGCTGTTCTGGGGGTGATCAAGACCATGTCTTCGATCGACGAGCCGCCCGAGATCCTGGGTGGCATGATCGGCGGCGCGCTGGTGGGGACCTTTCTGGGCGTGTTCCTGGCCTATTGCATGGTGCAGCCGATTTCCGGCCGGCTGAAGCAGATCGAGGACGAGGACGGGCATTTCTATCACGTCATCCGCGACATCTTTGTCGCCATGGTGTCGAACCATCCGCCCAATATCTGTGTCGAGATCGGCCGCGGCGCGATCCCGACCCGGATGCAGCCCGATTTCTACAAGGTCGAGGCCAGCCAGCGCGGCGCGGCGGCGCAGTGATGCGGCGCCTGGCCTCTGCTCTGGCTCTGGCGGTGCTGGGCGGAAGCGCCTTTGCCGCGGGGCCGCCAGCGGCCGACAAGGCGCCCGAAGAGCCGGAGGCCGACGCCGGCGACCTGGTTCCGGTCGAGCCGCCGGCGCCGGTGGTTGTGATGCAGGTGCCGCTGACCCGGCCGGTGCTGGAGGCCGAGATCCTCGACGCGATGCGCGACAAACTGGTGGCGCTGACCGCGCCGGAGGGCGAGGAAACAGAGCCTGAAAAGGCGAAAACCCCGGAAAAAGGGCATTAGGCGATGGTCAGGTTTCCGGCTTTGGCGACGCTGACCCGGACCCTGTTCGGCGACCTGATCGCACAGCCTGCCCTGGCGCCGGACCGGCGCTGATGGAGGCCCGCCGCATCGCCGCGCTGGAATTGATCGAACGGGTCAAGCGACACGAGATCGAGGCCGATACCCAGGCGTTGGGACATCTGCGCGCCGAGGCGGGCAAGCTGGACCGTCAGCGCGGCGAATTGGAAGACAAGCTGAGCTCGGCGATGCAGGTCAGCGACCCGGCGCTGCTGTCCTATGCCGGCAATTTCTCGCGGGCGATTCGCCGCGAGATCGTGCAGACCGAGAAACAGCGCGCGCGGCTGGAGCCGGATCTGTCCAAGCTGGAAACACGGGTGTCCGAGGCGTTCCGCGAGATCAAGACCTATGAGATCCTGCGGCTGAAGGCGCTGGCCGAGGCCGCGGAGGAGCGGCAGCGCAAGGAAGAAGAGGAACTGGCCGAACTGGCGCTGACCCAGTGGTGGCGCAATCGCCGCCCGGCCCCCTGAAAACCCCCTTCCTTCTGCGGCAACGGCATAGGCAAACGCGCCCCGGTTTGTTACGCTTGCGGCAGGGAGGACCAACCATGGCTTTCGGGTCGGACCAGAACCAGACTGGCGGCAGCACCGGGCCGGGCAGATCGCCGGGCCTTGCGGGCGTGATTGTCCTCCGTCGTCGAAGTCCGGGCCTGCGCCGCCGTTTCTGACTCCGCCCCCCGCCGCCAGCTCTGCCAAACAGAGGACGGACCCATCTCCAAACTCGACCCGCGACGGACCGGCCCCGGCCGGACGCCCCTAGCCGCATCAACCCTGCGCCACGCGGCCGAGGCGGCCTTTGCCCGGCTGCGGCCGGACCTGGCCGAGGCGGTGCTGGTCGTGTCCGATGGCGACGGGGTGATTGTTGCGGTGCTGGGTGACCTGTGCCGTCTGGACCCGGCGCAGGCGGCGGCGCTGAAGGTTGGCCAGCTGTTCCGCGATGGCGTGGCGGATTACGAGGCCGGTGCGCCGGCGGTGACCCCGGCCTTTGAACATGCGGGTGAGAGGTTCGACCTCGGTGCCGGTCAGGCCGAAACGGTGCCGCTGTTCGATCCCGGCAGCGGCGCGGTGCTGGGCAGTCTTGGCCTGATGGCGCCGCAACCGGTCAGCCGCGACCGGCTGGCGGCAATCGCCCGCGCGGTCGAGCGCGCCTTTGCCGATCGCGCGCCGGGCTGAGGCCGCCTCACCAGGGTGTGAATAGGTCGTCGTCGTGCCGCGGCCTATAGTGGCCTGGGAGATCCCATTGCCCAATTGATTCAGCCAAAAAGCGGCGCATCGCGCCTGTTTAGAGCCATATATTTGCTCAGGAGACACAAAGATGACTCACCCGGTCCGCAAGCGCGCCAGCGATTTTCACCCACGTATCCTGGAAATTTTCGACGGCTATGTGCATGGCAAGCTGTCCAAGCGGCAGTTTATCGCCCAGGCCGGCCGATATGCCGCCGCCGGGGTGACCGGCGCGATGCTGCTGGAGCAGTTGCAGCCGAATTATGCCCTGGCCCAGCAGGTCGCCCCGGACGACCCGGAGATCGAGACCCTGTCCGCCGAATATGCCAGCCCGCAGGGGCACGGCACCATGCGCGGCTTGCTGGCAAAGCCGGCGGGGGCCGAGGGCCCGCTGCCCGCGGTGCTGGTGGTGCACGAGAACCGCGGGTTGAACCCCTATATCGAAGATGTGGTGCGGCGGCTGGCCAAGGCCGGATACCTGGCGCTGGGGCCTGACGGGCTGACCCCGCTGGGCGGCTATCCCGGCACCGACGAGGAGGGGCGCGCGCTGCAAAGCCAGCTGGACGGTGCCAAGCTGATGGAAGATTTCTTTGCCGGTTACGAATTCCTGCGCGATCATGGGCAATCGACCGGCAAGGTCGGGTGCGTCGGGTTCTGCTATGGCGGCGGTGTTTGCAACGCGCTGGCGGTGGCCTATCCGGATCTGTCCGCCTCGGTGCCGTTTTACGGCCGCCAGCCCGATGCCGCCGATGTGCCGGCGATCGAGGCGCCGCTGTTGATCCACTACGCCGCGTTGGACGAGCGCATCAATGCCGGCTGGGAGGCCTATGAAGCGGCGCTGGAGGCCCATGACAAGGAGTTCACCGTGCATTTCTATCCCGGCGCCAATCACGGTTTCCACAATGACACCACGCCCCGCTATGACGAGGCCGCCGCGACCCTGGCCTGGGACCGGACGCTGGCGTTTTTCGACCGGCATCTGCGGGGCTGACGCTCACGCGATTGTGCGCCGATCCGGTGGCCCGACTCTGGCCGCTCTGCTAGGGTCGCGCCAGGATTTCGCCTGTTGCAAGACCCCGCCGCGCGATGACAGCAGAAAGGCAAGGACCGCATGAAAGCTCCGTTTTACAACCGCCGTTCGTTTTTCCTGGCCGCCGGGGCCGCCGGCCTGGCGGCGCAGGCGCCCCTGGGCCTGCTGTCGCCGGCGCGGGCCGCCGGGCAATTTGCGCCGACGCAGACGATGCGCGGCGGCAGCAACAATTACCGTCCCAATGCGCCGCTGGTCGACAGTCTTGGCAGCGGCTTTCTGGTCTCCGGCATGGTGCGGCGCGCCGGTGATGGCGCCCCGTTGCAAGGGGTGCGCATCCAGATCTGGGCCGCCACCACGCTGGGCGGCGAACGCGAGCCGCGCAACCACGGCAGCGTGCTGACCGCCGCCGATGGCAGTTTCCGGCTGGAGATGGAACAGATCGTGCCAAATTTCGGCCAGCCGCACGCGCATCTGGCCTATGATGACGGCGCCTATAAAACCGTGTTCCTGCGCCCGGTGATGCCCAGCCCGTCGGACACGTCGCTGGCCACCGAATTTGTGCTTGCCCCCGCCTGAGACCAGTACAGAGCCTGAAATGAGCCCCGCGCGGCGCCTGTCCGGCGTGCTGATCTGGCTGGGCGTCGGGCTGGTGATGGCGGCGCCGGTGCTGATCGCCGGGTTCAGCCCCTATCTGGCCTATCGGTCACCCGCCTATATCATCGGCGGCTTTGCCGGCATCCTGTGCCTGGCCCTGCTGGTGATCCAGCCGCTGCTGGCGGCAGGCTATCTGCCGGGGCCGGGGATCGTCACCGCGCGCAAATGGCACCGCCGAACCGGCGCCGCCATCGTGGCCTGCGTGCTGCTGCATGTGGGCGGGTTGTACCTGACCAGCCCGCCCGACACGCTGGACGCGCTGCTGCTGGTCTCGCCGACGCCGTTTTCGGTCTATGGCGTGCTGGCGATGTGGGGGATCCTGGCCACCGCGCTGCTGGTTGCGCTGCGGCGGCGGCTGGGCCTGCGCTATCCGGTCTGGCGGCTGATCCACAACCTGCTGGCGCTGATGGTGGTGGTCGCCACGGTGATCCACGCGCTGCAGATCGAGGGCGCGATGGGCGCTCTGTCGAAATGGGCGCTGTGCCTGGTGGTGCTGGTGGTGACGGCGGGCGCGTTGCTGGAACAGCGGCTGATCCAGCCGCTGCGGCGGCGCCGCGTTCAGGCCACCGGCCGGATCGAATAATCCGGCGTCCCGCGCCAGGCCAGGTCCCAGGCGGCGCCGGGACGGACATTCTGCACCGCTTGCGGATCGAAGCAGACCAGGCAATGGCCTTCGGGCGCGCGCACCGAGGGGTAGATCAGACCGCGCGAGCCCTGTTGCCGCAAGAGCTGGGCCAGCGCCTGGCCGGCGGGATAGCCGGTGGCCGGGTCGGGATGCAGCGCGGCATGGCCGGACTCGTCGGTGATGTCGTCGAACAGGCCGATGAAATCGGCATGGAGCTCGACATAGCGGGCGGTGTCGTGGAAATGGCCGGCATAGCCCAGTTCGCGAGTCCGGTGAAAGGCCACCTCGGCCACCGCGACCATCACCTCCCAGGCGCAGTACCAGGCCCCGCGCGCGCCGTCGTTGAACCGGTTGCCGCCGGCGCGGGTATAGGTGAAGGCGGCGTTGACATGCGAATTGCCATAGATCCGCAGATCGGTCTTGCGCCGCTGCCAGGCCAGCTCACGCGGGTCTAAATAAGGGCTTTTCCCGCGTTCGGCGGTCAGGCGGGCACTGGTCAGCCCCTCGATCTCGGCCAGGATCTCGGCCTCGTCATCGCTGTCGACCAGGCCGCGCAACACTGGCGGCTGGTGATAGGTGGCGGGGATCAGGCGGGTCAGACCGCGGTCTGACAGCGTCCGCTGCCTCATGCGCCGCCCCGCAGCGCGTCCAGATAGGTGCGGATGTTCAGGATCTGCGGCAGGCCACCGTCAATTGCCGCATCGACCGGGCGCGCCCCGTTGAACAGCGGGCCGGTATTGGGCCGGGTCAGCCAGGACCGGGCGAGCGGCCGGGAGAAATACAGCTCCAGCGATTTGTAGATGCCGATCAGCGCCGAAAGCCGCAGCAGCTGATCCTTGGTCAACTCGCCGGCAAAGCCGGGCTTGCGCGCGCGTTTCCAGGTGCTTTCGGACATATCGGCCAAGCCCGCCGCCTCTTTCAGGGTCAGCCCCCAGGCTTCGGCGGTGCGGGCATAGGCCTTGAGCGCCACGGTGGTCATCTCGGCCGGTTCACGGGTTTTGGCGGGGATCTGCATGGGTCGGCTCCTTGGCGATAATATGGGCCATATGGACTGAATGTAAAGACCATATGGCCCGAACGGGCCGCAAAACCGCAGGTCACCGCATTCGGTCGGCTCAGGCGGGTTCGACCGGGCGCGGGCCGGGTGCCTGCGCGGCCTGCCGTGGTTGCACGGGCAGGTTGTCGATCAGCCGCACGCCATCCAGCCAGGCGGCGACGAACAGGCGCGCCGGGCGGTCG
>NZ_PGTB01000188.1 GCF_002786325.1 Pseudooceanicola lipolyticus
TGTTGAACCAGATCACCCATGACGGCCCCGCCGGCGCCCCGCCCGTTGTCATCGCCCACGGGCTGTACGGATCGGGCAGCACCGTGAGACCGAAACCGTGAAACCGCTCGGGCGGGCCATTGGCGTTCAGCGCCAGGGCGGTCACCTGCGGCGCCAGCCGGTCGATGACATGCGACAGCAACGGACGGCCCTGTAAGCGGCGCAGCCCCTTGTCGCCGCCCCCCATGCGCCGGGCCAGCCCGCCGGCCAGAATCACGCCGGGCAATGCGTTGGAAACGCCGGACTCTGCGCGCTCGCCCAATTGCAACCCCTCCCAATCACCGATACTGCGGACAGGAGCAGTCTAGGAACAAGGCATGACCCGCACCACCGGCAAATCGTATTTCTGGATGGGTTGCCGCAACAGCATCCCCTTTGTCTTCGTGGCGGGGCCCTTCGGGCTGCTCTTCGGGGTGCTGGCCACCGAGGCCGGGCTGAACCTGGTCGAGATCATGACCTTTACCATGACGGTGTTTGCCGGGGCCGCGCAGTTGACCGCGCTGCAACTGTTGCGGGAAGAGGCGCCGACGCTGATCATCCTGGCCTCGGCGCTGGCGGTGAACCTGCGGATCGCGATGTATTCCGCCTCGCTCACGCCATATCTGGGCGCTGCGCCGCTGTGGCAACGCAGCCTTGCCGCCTATTTCACCGTCGATCAGTCCTATGCCCTGTCGATCGTTCGCTTCGAACTCGAACCCGGCATGACGACCAAGCAGCGCATGGCGTATTTCTTTGGGACCAATTCGCTGGTCGCGCCGGTCTGGTACACGATGACGCTGACCGGGGCGCTGGTCGGTACCCGGGTTCCGGACAGTTTCGCGCTGGATTTCGCGGTGCCGATCGCCTTTCTGGCGATGATCGGTCCGATGCTGCGCACCCCGGCGCATGTGATCGCCGCGCTGGTGGCGATCGCCACCTCGATCCTCGCGGTCGGCATTCCCTATAATCTGGGCCTGCTGGTGGCGGGAACCGCCGGGATGATCGCCGGCGCCCGGACCGAGGTGGTGCTGGCCCGCAGGGGAGTGACATCATGACCGGCAGCGACACAACCATCGATCCTGTGACGCTGTGGATCGTGATCATCGGGCTGGGGCTGGGCAGCTTCCTGCTGCGCTTTGTCTTTATCGGCCTGGTCGGCAGCCGCGCGATGCCCGCCTGGCTGCTGCGGCATCTGCGCTATACCGCGGTGGCGATGCTGCCGGCGCTGGTGACGCCGCTGGTGATCTGGCCCGCCGCCACCGATGGCGAACTGGACCTGCCGCGGCTGGCTTCGGCGATGGTTGCGCTGGTGCTTGGCCTGATCACCAAGAACGTGCTGATCAGCATCACCGGCGGCGCGGTCACCCTGTACGCGCTGCTCTACCTACTGGCTTGAATTCAGCGCGGCGTTGCCCTGCGCCAGTCCGGCCTGCAGATCGGCGCTGTCACCTTCGTAATAGGTGTCGCTGACCACACCGGGCAGGGTGGCGAATTCTTCCTGCAGCTTGACCGGGTAAAACGTGCTGCTGATACCTTCAAAACCGGGCACCTGCCGCAGCAGCCCCGAGGTGGCATTGGCGCAAAACGCCCCCGCCACCGGGCCCTTGGCCAGGGCCAGGCGATAGGCGGTTTCCGCCTGCGCCGCCGTCACCGGAATGGTCTGGCGCACCACGTGGAAGGTCGAGCGCGCATGGGCGCTGCGATAGGCCTGTTCGATCCGCGGCGAGATGCCAAACAGCACATCGTTCCGCTCGGGCACGATATCGGCATAGAACGAGCCGGCGGGGTCAAAAATCACCCGCTCCGAGGCATTGATCAGCAGCGCGGAATGCCCGCCCTTGCCGGTGCGGTTGTTGACCATGGTGAACAGCGTGATCGAGGGATTCTCGGGATCGCTGTACCGCACCGCCTCGACCGTGGCGTCATCGGCATAGGGCTGGTATTCGACGCAGCCAGCCAGGGCCAGCGCCGCAGCGGCCAGCCAGAACACACGCAGCTTCATGGACGAGCCTCCGGCTCAGGTGATGAAGATCGCCATGAAGACGAGCAATGCGAGGATGATGATCACCGACCATTTGACGAAGGCCATGAAGCTGTCAAACGTGTTGACGTGATCCTCGATATCCATCTCGCCGTGCTTGTGTTCCGCCATGTCGCGTCTTTCCGTATGTTCAGGTTTTGTCGCTGGATAATGGATTCTCGAAACCGTGTCACCACGTCATTCCGACGCGGCGGCACGATCATGCGCGCCCGGCTCATCCTGCTCGAGTTCCTGCACAAGACGAAAGCCGATGCGGTGCGCCGGGGCGCTGGCCTTGGGTTTGGGAATCGCCCGCAGCATCACGTTCAACTGGCTGACATGCTGGATCAGCTGGGTCCGCCCGCCCTGCGCGTCGCTGCCGTAAAAGGTGACGATATCGGGATCGAAATAGCCCATCCCCTCGATCCGCAGCACCCCGGCATCGCCGCCGGTAAAGCCCATCGCCACCTCGTGTTCGCCGTCCAGCTGTTTCTCGAAATTCTGGATGTAGAGGATCAGCCGCTCGTAGGCCCATTGCGCCGGGCTTTTGCCCTTGATCGGGCGGTTCAGCCGCTCGGGCACCGCGCTGAGCCCGGCACAGGCGCCCTGCCCCGAATGCACCTCGTGCAGGCGCGGTAATGCGGCGGCTTCGGCCACCTCGGCGGCGGTGTCGATCTTGTTATCCATAGCTACTCCCGGTGCTGATACAGCCAGGCGCCGTCTTTCCGGCGGGTCCGGCTGACCAGACCCTTGGCATAAAGGTGGTTCACATGGGCCACCGCTTCAACCAGGGCCAGGCCATATTCCGCCTCGCCGATGGTGCGTTTGAACAGCGGCGCGAAACATTCGGCGGCGCTGTGCGGCGCGGCCAGGTGCCGCAACAGCCGGTCCAGCGCCCCGTGGTGATTCTCGATCAGCTGCCGCATCCGGGTCGGCAGCCCGGTGAAGGGCAGCTTGTGCCCGCCCAGCACCAGGTGATCCTCGCGTGCCATCGCCCGGAACCTTTCGCAGGACTCCAGCCAGCCCTGCAACGGGTCGGCCTCGGGTTCGGTGGCGTAGACGCCGATATTGGGGCTGATCGAGGGCAGGATCTGATCGCCGGCGATCACCAGGTTGTCATCCCGGCTCCAGAAGGTGGCATGTTCGGGCGCATGGCCGTTGCCGGTGAAAATATCCCAGGTCCGCCCGCCCATGGTAAGGGTCTCGCCCTCGCAAATGCGGCGAAAGCCCAGCGGCATGGGATAGACGATATCGGCATAGTTGAACGGCTTCTCGCCGGCGCGCTTGTCCAGGATTTCGGGCGCCATGCCGGCGCTGCGCCAGAAGGCCAGCGTTTCCTCCGGCGGCGCGTCCTGGTCATCCAGCATCAGCATCCGGGCAAACAGCCAGGCAGTGCGGGTCGATAGCAGCTCGGCGCCCTTTTCGCGCTGGAACCAGCCGGCATTGCCCATGTGGTCGGGGTGGTGGTGGGTCATGATCACCCGGCGCACCGGCTTGCCCGCCATCGGCCCGGACAGCAGCCGCTCCCACAGGTCGCGGGTCAGGCCCGAGCCCATGCCGGTATCGATCACCGTCCAGCTGTCGCCGTCATCCAGCGCGTAGACATTGACATGGTCCAGCTTCATCGGCAGCGGCAGCCGCGCCCACAACACCCCCTCGGCCACCGCGATCATTTCGCCGCGCGGCGGCGGCGTGTCCCAGGGGTATCTCAGCACCGCGCCGCGATTGCCGTCCATGGGTTCAGACCGCCAGCTCTTCCAGGCTCAGGCCAAACAGCCCCTCGGCCCCGATCTGCGCCTGCGCCAACAGGCCGGTATGCTCGGGCAGCAGGCGGCGGATGTAATAGCGTGCCAGGCATTCGCGTGCGCCGCCCGGATCGGCCAGCGCCGCCGCCAGGTGGTAATGCCCGCCCAGCACCCGTCCAAAGGCGTGCAGATAGGGCACCGCCCCGGCAAAGCGGTCGTTCATATCCTTCTGCCCGGCCAGCCATTCGGTGGTTTCCCGCAGCGTTTCCGAGGCCTGCCACACCGCCTCGGCCAGGTCCGGCAGCTTGGCGCGGGCCTGTTCGGCCTGGCTCTGGATCTCTTCGATCAGCGCCGCCGCGGCCTCGCCACCATCCATCATCTTGCGGCCCACCAGATCCATCGCCTGGATACCGTTGGTGCCCTCGTAAATCGCGGTGACCCGCACGTCGCGGTAATATTGCGCCGCGCCGGTTTCCTCGATGAACCCCATGCCGCCATGCACCTGCATCCCGGTGTCGGCCACCTCCATCCCGGTTTCGGTGCCGCAGACCTTGGCGATCGGCGTGAGCAGCGCCGCTCGCGCCGCCCAGTCGGCCTGACCGGTGGCATTCTGCATGTCGATCGCCACCGCGCAGGCCAACAGGATCGACCGCGCCGCAAACACATCGGCCTTCATTGTCATCAGCATCCGGCGCACATCGGCATGGTCGGCGATGCTGCCGCTGCTGCCTTCGGCCGGGCGGCCCTGCTTGCGCTCCTGGGCATAGGCCAGCGCGTGCTGATAGGCGCCTTCGGCGACCCCAACGCCCTGTCCGCCCACGCCCAGCCGGGCGTTGTTCATCATGGTGAACATCGCCTTCATGCCGCCATGCGGTTCGCCCACCAGCCAGCCGGTGGCGCCATCATATTGCATCACGCAGGTGGGCGACCCGTGCAGGCCCATCTTGTGCTCCAGCGACACCACCTTCAGGCTGTTGGCCTTGCCGGGATTGCCCGCGTCATCGGGCAGGTATTTCGGCACCACGAACAGGCTGATCCCCTTGGTTCCCGGCACCCCGTCGGGCAGCCGCGCCAGAACCAGGTGGCAGACATTGCCGGTAAAGTCGTTATCGCCCCAGCTGATATAGATCTTTTGGCCGCTGATCGCATAGGTGCCGTCGCCATTCGGCTCCGCCTTGGTGCTCAGCGCGCCAACATCCGACCCGGCCTGCGGCTCGGTCAGGTTCATGGTACCGGCCCATTCGCCGGAAATCAGCTTGGGCAGGTACAGCTGTTTCAGCTCGTCGCTGGCGTGATGTTCCAGCGCCTCGATCTGCCCCATGCTCATCAGCGGCGCCAGTTCGAGCGAAAGGCAGGCCCCCGACATCATCTCGTTCACCGCCGTCAACAAGGTCACCGGCAGGCCCATGCCGCCAAAATCCTGCGGCGCGCTGATGCCGATCCAGCCGCCATCGGCAATCGCCTTCCAGCCCTCGGCAAAGCCCGGCGAGGTGCGCACCACCCCGTTTTCCAGCCGCGCGGGATGCAGATCGCCATTGCGCTGCAGCGGCGCCATCACCTCTTCGCACAGCCGGCCCGCCTCGCTCAGGATGGCGCTGACCATGTCCTCGCTGGCTTCGGCAAAACGGTCGGTGCCGGCCACGTCGTCAAAGCCGACCACGTGGCGCAGCATGAACTCATAATCCGAGACCGGGGCACGATACGGCATGGATTCCTCCTCTCAATCCAGATCGGGGCGGCGGCACCCGCTTGGCATCCGCCCGCGCCGCCTTTATGGGACAGTATCTGTGCCTATTGCAAACGCAGGCAGACCCCAAGCAATCAAAACGCGGCGTCACAAGTCATGACCCAACCTTCCCCCGAGATATTGGCAGCTTCTTCCACCGGCATCGCCCGCGCAGCCAAACTGTTGACCGCCGGCGCCTTGGTCGCCTTCCCGACCGAAACGGTTTATGGCCTGGGCGCCGATGCGCGCAATGGCAGCGCCGTGGCCAATGTCTTCGCGGCCAAGAACCGGCCCAGTTTCAATCCGCTGATCGCCCATGTCGCCGACACCCAGACCGCGCGCCACTATGTCGAATGGAGCGACACCGCCGAACGGCTGGCCAGTGCGTTCTGGCCCGGACCGCTGACGCTGGTGCTGCCGCTGAAGCCGGGGCATGGCATTTCCGATCTGGTGACCACCGGCCTGCCCACCCTGGCGCTGCGGGTTCCGGCGCATCCGGCGGCACATGCGCTGCTCCAGCGGTTCGCCGGTCCGGTCGCCGCGCCCTCGGCCAACCCGTCGGGCCGGATCAGCCCGACCACCGCTGCCCATGTCATCGCCGGGCTGGACGGGCGCATCGCCGCGGTGCTGGATGACGGGCCCTGCACGGTGGGGCTGGAATCGACGATCCTCGGGCTGGACGGCCCACCAACACTGCTGCGCCCCGGCGGACTTCCGGCCGAAGCGATCGAGGCCGCGCTTGGCACCCCGCTTGCCCAGCGGGCGGCAAACGCGGCGCTGAGCGCGCCGGGCCAGCTGGAGTCGCATTACGCCCCCGGTGCGCCGGTGCGGCTGAACGCCACCACCGCGCGTTCCGGCGAGGTGCTGCTTGGCTTCGGGCCGATGGACTGCGATCTGAACCTTTCCGAGGCCGGCGACCTGCATGATGCGGCGGCCAATCTTTTCGGGCATCTGCACAGGCTGGACGCCACCGGCCAGCCGATCGCCGTCGCCCCCATCCCCGACCACGGCCTGGGCCGCGCCATCAACGACCGGCTGCGCCGCGCGGCGGCGCC
>NZ_PGTB01000189.1 GCF_002786325.1 Pseudooceanicola lipolyticus
GCGGCGCGGCTGCGGGCGGCGGGCGAGGCGGCGGTGGCTCGGCATCTGCAGGGCCAGGTGGGCCGGGCGCACCGGGTGCTGATGGAGACGCCGCGGATGGGCCGGACCGAGCAGTTTGCCGAGGTGGTGTTTGCCGCGGATCAGCCGGAAGGGCAGATCGTGGAAGCGGCGATTACGGGGGTATCCGGCAGCCAATTGGTGGCCGGCTAAAGCGCGGTGTCCCGACTGGGACATGCGCTTATTGCGCTGACGTCAATAATCGAAACTGCTTAACGCGATCGCTCGGCGCGGCGGCGCAGGTGGTAGGTCAGGGCGCGGCCCAGGCAGATGCGCACCGCTTCGGCCGGGAGCGGTTGGTCGTGGCGCAGGATCACCGCGCGGTTCTTGTCAAAGCGGAACTCGTCGGGAAACTGCGCGCGGAATTCCTCGACCAGCGAGGTGCGGCAGTTGAAGAACAGCGCGCAGTCCTCGGGCGCGGATTTGACCCGACCCAGCCGGATCGTGCTGCCGGATTTACTGGCCTGGGTCAGATAGGCCGGTTCACCCCATTTCAGCGTCTCGAGAACCGGGCCGATGGCCTTATCCGCGGCGGCGACGTCGAAGATCAGGCGGCGGAGATCGCGCAGCCGGCTTTGCACCGGATCGGGAAAGCCGGCAAAGGTTGCCGCGACCTCCGGGGGCATCTCGGGCGCGGTCATGGCGCGCCTGTGAGCGGCGCCTGGGCCGCGTGTGGCAGGGCCGGTAGGTTCGGCGAGGCCTGGCCGTGGCGGGGATGCATGGGGTTCATCGGGTCCTTTCCTGGCGGCATTCGCCATCAGATCGGCACCGCCCGCACGGAATGGCCGGAGCCGAGCCCAGCCTGCCGCAGGGCCGGCCCTGCGGTCAACGCGTTAAAGACCCCCGTTCAAAATCAAAACGGCTACCGGGGGGGGCCCGGTAGCCGTTGATCTGGTGTGCTAAAGGCCGGGGCAAGCCGGCCTTGCGGGCGGGTCGCGCTTAGTGGAACTCTTTGCCCTTATGCGGCGCCCAGAGTTTCTTGTTGGTGAGGTAGAGCAGCACCGAGAGCAGGGTCAGGAACAGCACGCCGACAAACCCGGCCTGCTTGCGCGCCATCATCTTGGGCTCGGCCGACCACATCAGGAAGGCGGCCAGGTCCTCGGCCTCGTGATGCAGGTCATTGGCATGGCCATCGGCAAACTCCACGTCTTCACCGGCCAGCGGCGGCGCCATGGCGATCCAGCCGCCGGGGAAGGCGGTGTTTTCGTAGAGGACGACGCCAGCCTCTTCCTTGGTTTCGCCGGTATAGCCGGTCAGCAGCGCGACGATGTATTCCGGGCCGCCCATGCCTTTGACCAGCTGGTTGATCCCGGTGCCCAGCGGCCCGTGGAAACCCGCGCGCGCCTTGGCCATCATGCTGAGATCCGGTGCGCTTTGCAGCGTGTTGGCCGGGAAATGGTCGCTGGGAACCAGCGGCCGGAACTCGCCCAGTTCGGGATCGTAGAGGTGGCGGTTGGCGTCCTCGTCCAGCACCGGGAACTGCGCCGCATAGGCGCGCACCTGGTCCTCGGGCATGCCGGGGCCACCCTCGTCCGAAAGGGTGCGGATCGGCACGTATCTGAGGCCGTGGCAGGCGGCGCAGACCTCGGTATAGAGCTGCAGACCGCGCTGCAGCTGGTTCTGGTCGAAGCTGCCGAAGGGGCCTTCAAAGGAGAAGGCGACATCTTCGATATGGGCGGCTTCTTCCGCCGCCGACACGGCGACCGGGCCCAGGGCCAGGGCAGCCAGCAGGCTGCCGAATGCGAGTTTCTTGAACATGTGTCCCTGTCCCTTTCTCATTCGGCCGGGGCCGCGACGCCATCGGCGCCGGTTTTGCCCTTGCCGTAATGCGCTTGGAAGTCTTCCTCGATGGTGGCCGGCGGGGTCTGCGGTTTCTCGATCACCCCCAGAACCGGCAGGATCACCAGGAAATAGGCAAACCAGTAGGCCGAGCCGATCAGCGAGTAGGTCGCGTAAGGCTCTTCCGCAGGCATGGCGCCCAGCCACATCAGCACGATGAAGTCGATCACCAGCAGCGCGAACCACCATTTGAACATCGGCCGGTACCGGCCCGAGCGCACGCTGGAGGTGTCGAGCCAGGGCACCAGCGCCATGACCGCGATGGCGCCGAACATGGCCAGCACGCCGAAGAACTTGGCGTCGATGATGCCGCCGGTCAGGAAGGAGGCGATCTGCACCACCCAGACTTCGGAGGTGAAGGCGCGCAGGATGGCGTAGAACGGCAGGAAGTACCATTCCGGCACGATATGCGCCGGCGTCACCAGCGGATCGGCTTCGATATAGTTGTCGGGGTGGCCCAGATAGTTGGGCATGAAGCCGACAATCGCCCAGAACACCGCCAGCACCACGGCCAGGGCGAACAGGTCCTTGATCACGAAATAGGGCCAGAACGGCAGGGTGTCCTTCTCGGCCTCGGCCTTGGACCCGCGGCGCACCTCGACCCCGGTGGGGTTGTTGTTGCCGGTGGTGTGGAAGGCCCAGATATGCACGATCACCAGCCCGGCGATGACGAAGGGCAGCAGATAGTGCAGCGAGAAGAAGCGGTTCAGCGTGGCGTTGTCCACCGCGGGCCCGCCCAGCAGCCAGGTCTGGATCGGTTCGCCGATGAAGGGGATCGCGCCGAACAGGCCGGTGATCACCGTGGCGCCCCAGAACGACATCTGCCCCCAGGGCAGCACGTAGCCCATGAAGCCGGTGCCCATCATCAGAATGAAGATCAGCATGCCGACGATCCAGGTGATTTCGCGCGGCGCCTTGTACGACCCGTAATAGAGGCCGCGGAAGATGTGCACATAGACCGCGAAGAAGAACAGCGAGGCGCCGTTCATGTGCAGATAGCGCAGCATATAGCCGCCATTGACGTTGCGCATGATATGTTCGACCGAGGCGAAGGCCAGGTCGACATGCGGCGTGTAATGCATCACCAGGACGATGCCGGTGACGATTTGCAGCGCCAGGCAGAAGGCCAGGACGATGCCCCAGATCCACATCCAGTTCAGATTCTTGGGCGTGGGGATCATCAGCGTGTCATAGAGCAGGCCCAGCACCGGAAGGCGGCTGTCGACCCATTTTTCGATCTTCGATTTCGGTTCGTAATGATCGTGCGGAATACCGGACATGCGCCTTCCCCTTATCCCAGTTTGATCGTCGTTTCGTTTTCGAACTCGGCCAGCGGGATCGGCAGGTTCCGCGGCGCGGGTCCCCGGCGGATGCGGCCGGCCGTGTCGTAATGCGATCCGTGGCAGGGGCAGAACCAGCCGTCGAAATCGCCGGCGCCATCGCCCAGCGGGACGCAGCCCAGGTGGGTGCAGACCCCCATCATCACCAGCCATTCGCCGGCTTCGTCCAGCGTGCGGTTTTCATCGGTGGCCGGGGCGTCGGCCGGCAGGTTGCTGTTGAAGGCGCCGGGATCGACCAGTTCGCTCACCGGGACGGCGCGGCCTTCGCTGATTTCTTCCTCGGTGCGGCGCCGGATGAAGACCGGCTTGCCCAGGAACTTGACGGTGATCTGTGTGCCCACCTGGACGCCGCTGACATCGACGCGGATCTGCGACAGCGCCTGGACGTCGGCGGAGGGGTTCATCTGGTTGACCAGCGGCCAGACGGCGGCGCCTGCGGCCACGGCACCGGCGCCAGCGGTGGCGTAGTAGAGGAAGTCTCTCCGGGTGCCTTCGTGATCTTCTGCGTGGGACACGAGGTTTACTCCAATTCAGCGCCCGCCTGCGGGCAAATATGCAGTGGGGCCGCAAAAATGCAGCCTCTCTGCGGGTATCTAACGGGGTGTCATTGGTTCGTCCAGCCGTCATAATCGCGCAAGAGGTCGCAGGCCGGAGCTGGGCCGGCGAAATTTCCGGTTTTCGCCTCCGGAGGTCTCGCGCTGCGGTGTCGGGCGGCCGGGCTAGGCGGCGGCGGGCGGACGGGTGGCCACCATGCTGGGGCGCGATTCGAACTCGGCGAACCAGGCGGCCAGCGCGTCGTGGCCGGCGCGCCAATTGCGCGGCCCGTGGCGGAAATCGGCATAGCTCAGCGCGCAGGCCACCGCGATCTGGCCGATGTCCAGCGGCCCGGCCAGGTGGCTCATCCAGATCGCTTCCAGCGTGTCGCAGGCATGGGCGATCTTGTCCCATTGCGCATCGACCCAGCCGTCCCAGCGCTGTTGTTCCGAGCGCAGCCGGCTTTCGTAGGTCATCAGGATGGCGGCGTCGAGCATGCCATCGCCCAGCGCTTCGAGCGTGCGGGTGTCCCAGTGCCGTGCGCCTTCGGGATACAACCCGCCCTTGCCGCGCTGATCGAGATAGGCGGTGATCACCCGGCTGTCGAACATCGCTGGCCCGTCGGCCCGTTCCAGCGCCGGCACCTTGCCCAGCGGGTTCTTGGCCTTGAGCGCCGCATCGGGCGCCACCGGGGTGGTCGCGGCGCTGAGCAGTTCGACATCGTCGAGCTGGCCGGTTTCATGCAGCACCACCATGACTTTGCGCACATAGGGCGAGGTTGGGCTGTAATAAAGTTTCATCTCGGACTCCCTGAGAGATTTTGGCGCCAAGCTAGAAGCCGGCGGCAGTGCTGTCTATGCCCCGCGCATCAGGCGGGCCAGTGCGCGGGTTTCCGAACCAAAGCCATCGGCCTCGACCCCGTCGGCGGCGCGTTCGCGCACCTCGTCGGGCTTGTTCTGGCTGAATTTCCAGGTGCCGTCGATGGCATCAACCGTCATTCGGCAGGGCACGATCATGCGCAGCAGCTTGGCGCGGGCCGGCTCGCTCATCTTGTCCAGGCGCCAGGGTGCCTTGGGCAGCAGCCGGCCTTCATAGATGGCGGACTGACGCTCGAGCAGCGCGGCAAGTTCGCTGTCGGGCCGGCGTTCCAGCCGTCCGCGCAGATGCACGGCCTGGTAGTTCCAGGTCGGCACCTGGTCGTCGATGCCGTACCAGTCGGGCGAAACATAGCTGTCGGGCCCGGTGACGGCGATCAGCGCGGGCAACGGCTGGGACAGCGCGCGGACGATCGGGTTGGAGCGCACCAGGTGCAATTCGGCCAGGCTGCCATCCTTGGACAGGATGAAGGGCACATGGGCGGCCAGCGGCCCCTCGGGCCCGTTGACCGTCAGCATTCCGAAGGCGCGGTGGCGGGCAAATTCCAGGTTTTCCAGGTCGCTGGCGGTGTGGAAGATCGGGTTGGGATGCATCGGCGTTACCTCGGTTCGTCCTCCCCTTGTCCTGGCGCCGGTCTTGCCCGCTAATCAGGCGTCTGGCAATCCCCCCGGCGCGCCCAGATAGCGGCGCAGCGCCTCGGGCGGGTCGGCGAACAGCGTCGCGGTGGTGACCGGCGGTTCAGCCCGGCCCTCGGCCACCAAGATGACCTGTTCGGCGATGTATCTGGCATCGTCGGGGTCGTGGCTGACCATCAACAGGGTGGCGCCGGTTTCGGCGGCCAGCGCCTGCACCAGATCGAGCATGTCGCGTTTCAGGGCCGGGCCCAGGGCGGCGAAGGGTTCATCCAGCAGCAGCAGCGGCCGCGCCTGCACCAGCACCCGCGCCAATGCCGCGCGGCTTTGCTGGCCGCCCGACAGCGCGCCGGGTTTGCGCCCGGCCATGCCGTTCAACCCGACCCGGTGCAGCGCCTGTTCCACCGCCTGATGCTGTTGCGCTGACAGGCGCAGGTCGGGGCGCAGGCCCAGCCCGACATTCTGCGCCACGGTCAGATGCGGGAACAGGTTGCCGTCCTGAAACAGCATCGCCACCGGGCGGGCGCCGGGCGCGGCGCCGGTGATGTCGCGGCCATCCCAGGTGATGCGCCCGGCGGTGACGGGAAAAAACCCCGCAATTGCACCTAACAGGGTCGACTTTCCCGCACCCGACGGCCCGATCACCGCAACCCTGCGGCCGGGCTCGACCGCCAGATCGGCGGCCAGATCAAAGCCGCCGTTTTCGGCGCGCATCGCGTCAAGCCGCAGCATGGCGGCGCCCTCCCCGGTCACACAGCCAGAACAGGCTGACCGACAGCACCAGCAGCAGCAGCGCGGCGGCGGCGGCCGAGTCCATGCGATAGGCGCCCATCAGGCGGTAGATCTGCAGCGGCAACGTGGCGTGGTTCTGATCGGCAAACAGCGCGATCACCCCGAGATCGCCCATCGACAGCGCCGCGCCCAGCCCGGCGGCAAAGCCGATCTGCGGGCGCAGCCGCGGCAGCAGCACGTGGCGCAGGAAGGGCCAGCCCTGCATGTTCAGCGCCAGGCCGAGCCGGCCATAGTTGCCGAGCACCTCTTGCGCGGCAGGGACGAGGATGCGCAGCGCGAAGGGCAGCGCCATCAGCGCGTTGACCAGGGCGGTGACCGGCAAAGCCACCAAACCAGGGTCTATCAAGGGATTTACCAACAGAAACAGGCCGGTGCCGATAACCAGCGGCGACACCGCAAGGCCCAGCAGCCCCGCCGCCTCGACCGCGAGGCCGCCGCGCCGGGCGGCGGCCACC
>NZ_PGTB01000018.1 GCF_002786325.1 Pseudooceanicola lipolyticus
CTCTTTCGCATTCGTCTGCTCCTTCAAGGTTGGGCAGACTCTACATCATGATGAGGGATTTCGCGGGGGGCAGGTCAAACGCCTTGTCGCTTCCCGAGCTGAAGCAGTTGCAAAAGAATGTTGCGAAAGCCATCGCCAGTTTCGAGGACCGTCGCAAGGCCGAAGCCCGCGCCAAGGTGGACGACTTCGCCCGCGAGCTCGGGTTCAGCTTCGACGAGCTTGCGGAAGCGGCTCCCACCCGGAAACGCGCGACCTCTGCGCCCAAGTACCGCCATCCGGAAAACGCCGAAATCACCTGGTCCGGCCGTGGGCGCAAACCGGCATGGATCGCCGAGGCGCTGGCTTCGGGAAAATCGCTAGACGATTTTGCGATCTGACCGGGGGACCTGTCTTGTACCAGCCCGCGAATGCCGTCCGCCTGCATGTCTCTCTGGCGGAGATTGACCCGCCGATCTGGCGGCGACTTGTCGTGCCATCCGACTGGACGCTCGACAGGCTGCATCTGGTGCTGCAGGCCGCGTTCAGCTGGACCGACAGCCATCTGCATGAGTTCCGGATCGGCGGGCTGCGCTATGGCGACCCCGATCAGCTTGAGGATGGTTTCGGCGGACCGCAGATTTTCGACTACACCGGGGTCAGGCTGGCGGATTTCACCGGCCAGGATCTGACCTTCAATTACCTCTACGACTTTGGCGATGACTGGACCCATGTGATCCGGATCGAGGAGTGGCTATCCCTCGATCCCCTGCCCCGCCACGCGGAATGCACCGAAGGTGCCCGTGCCCGGCCGCCCGAGGACGTCGGCGGCCCCTGGTCCTATGCCGATTTCCTCGAGACCATCCGCGATCCGAACCACGAGGACCACAGCTCCAACCTTCGCTGGGCCGGCGGGCATTTCGATCCGGACTGGTTCGACATCGACCTGATCAACAGGGATCTGCGGAACACCTTCCGCAAGAACACCAGCCGACGCCTGCATCAGCCCAAGCCAAAGCCTTCTGGTCGGTAAGCGCGGAGGGCTCGGCCCTCAAGGCGGTGCTGCGGGCCTGGATGACCCTCCTCCCGCCGGCATCACCAGTGTGGCAGCGCCCCCAGCGGGATCCCGGGATGTCTGCACCGCAAAAGGTGCACTGGTCTTGCGGCCTCTCCAGAAGCGTTGCTTGGCGTCGAGGCTCCCGCCCGACTTACCCAAGCATGGGCTCCCTACCCCTTTCACACGCTTCGGAGAGTCTCTCCGACCCAACGTACCCGTCCGATTTGCGCTCCATGCTATCCGCTTCCCCGCCAACCCGCTGCGCGCCCTTCTCCCAACTATGCCATCGTGCTTCACTCCGGGATCATGAACACGGCGTTTCTCTTGATAGCAATGTATTCCGGGCGACCGATCATTCCCGCTGAGGATGTCGCCAGGGATTTTTTCGGTCTGAGTACCGACAAGTTCATCCGCAAAGTCTCGGCCGGTTCCATCGCCCTCCCCCTCGTCCGCATGGAAGCGTCGCAGAAATGCGCCAAAGGCGTCCATATCGACGATCTGGCCGAGTACCTCGACAAGAGGCGGGCTGCAGCCGTCAAGGAATGCCTGCAACTGCAGGGTCTTCGGTAAGCGTGTTCCCCTCTGAAAATCGCCGAAGGCCAGCCTGCTACCCACGGCACGAAGCCACCACCCTCTTCATCTCGCTCAACAGCACGGATTGAATTCTGTCAGAAAACTGTGTATATTTCTGACAGGAGAACAATGATGCAGCACCTTGCAGAACAGATATTGACCCATGCAGAGGGACTTCCGGAAGGAGCACCACTTGCCGCAAAGGGCCTGCTGCACCTCGGCAGCCGTGCCGGTGTGGATCAGGCTTTGTCGCGCCTTGCCGAGCGCGGCCAGTTGATCCGTGCCGGGCGCGGGGTTTACCTGCGACCAATCAAAAGCCGGTTTGGAACGCGCGCGCCGTCCGTGGAACAGGCTGTCGAGGCCCTCGCGGCACAACGTGGCGAAGTCATCGTTCCAACCGGCGCCGCTGAAGCGAATGCACTCGGGCTGACCACGCAAGTGCCTGTTCGATCCGTGTACCTGACCTCGGGTCGCAGCCGCACGCTCTCTTTGGGCAAACAACTCGTGGAACTGCGCCACGCCCCCAGATGGCAACTCGCCCTTGGGAAAAGGCCGGCAGGCAGTGCTGCTCGCGCCCTGGCCTGGCTTGGGCCGGAACAGGCAGAGACAGCTCTTAGATCGCTGAAGCAGAAACTGCCGGCAGCGGCGTTTGACGAATTGGTAACCGCCGCACCGCAGTTCCCGACCTGGCTTGCACGCAGTGTCGGAAAGGCGGCGCATGTCTGAGCCCTTCCTGTCGTTGTCGTCTGCAGACCGCAAGGAGGCCCTGTCCGTAGCTGCAGATCGCTCCGGGCGGCCCGCGCACCTCCTCGAAAAGGATGTCTGGGTTGTCTGGGCCCTTCAGACCCTCTTCAGTTCCGAGCTTGGTGAGCACCTCGTATTCAAGGGCGGAACCTCCCTTTCCAAAGCCTATGGGATGATCCAGCGCTTTTCTGAAGATGTTGATCTGACCTATGACATTCGGGCGATCGCGCCTGATCTGGTGGGCGACCGCGCCGAAGCCCTGCCAACCACACGCAGTGAGGAAAAGCGCTGGTCGAAAGCTGTCCGGGATCGATTGCCGAAATGGGTCGTCGAAGCAACACAGCCCTTGATCCAGAACGCCATTGAAGCGCAGGAGCTCTCAGCCTCGACACGGGCAGATGGCGACAAGCTTTTCATCGATTACGAAGCTGCCTCTTCTGGCTCCGGCTATGTCGCCCCGAGCGTCATGCTGGAATTCGGTGCGAGGTCGACGGGCGAACCGGCGAGCCCGCGTGACGTCTCCTGCGACGCAAACGGGCTGATTGAGGGCGTGACTTTTCCGACCGCGACACCGCGCGTAATGCATGCCGAGCGGACATTTTGGGAGAAAGCTACGGCGATCCATGTCTTCTGCGTCCAGGGACGGCTCCGCGGGGAGCGCTTCGCGCGCCATTGGCATGACCTGGTACGCCTCGACGATGCAGGCATCGCGGATGTGGCTATTTCCGACCGAGACCTCGCCTCAGCAGTCGCGCGGCACAAGCGTATGTTCTTCCCGGAGAAGACGGCCGGCGGAACACCCGTGGACTATGAAGCCGCGGTTCATGGCAATCTGCAACTGGTCCCAAACGGAGAGGCTCGCACCGCGCTCGCGGCCGACTACGCGCACATGGTCGACGACGGCCTATTGCTTGAAGACGCTGAGCGTTTCGACGACCTCATCGAACGTTGCGCATCCATTGCCGAGCGCGCAAAGCTCGCAGAAAACAATCAGCACATCCGCACCTGAGCAGGTGGGCATACAGACTTCACGCCAGATAGCGGAAATCCGATGATCTTGGCAATGTCACGTCTTGACGCAATGCCAAGGGTCGTTTTGACTTCAAATCTGTATTTCATCCTGCATCCGAGGCGCGCGTGCGACGAACGTCAAAGACCGAATTTCTCAGAGGGTTAGGCGAATATAATCCCGGCGCACATGGGCCTTCGGGAACATCCTCAGAGCGGCAAAGACTAAAAGAAAAAATCGCCGCATATGATGCTCAACGCGGCGGCGTTTGGAACTACGAAGATCTCTATCATATCCTGACTATGATCCTGAAAGGATACCCCGTAGATAAAGCGCGCGACACGATTGCGGCCTTGGATGGGCCTGGGGAAGCCGCTGCAAAATTAGGAATCTTTGACGGAATCTGCGGATATATTCCAATTGGTAAAGCAAATTTCATCGAACGTGAGCGACGGGCTATCGCCTTCGGAAAACATGAAGTCGACATTTCACCTGACTTTAGCTTCAAGGCAAATCAGGAAATTTTCGAAGTCTTCATTTATCCCTATAAGTCACCTCCACTCAAGCAGCAACAGAGGCATGCGATCGTTAACGCCATTGCCGCGACCGAGAGGAAAGTCCCGCATTTCTTAATTTTGGCAGAGTACCCAGAACTGTCCGGGATACGAAAATTCAGAGCAGAAACCTTTGATTTTCGTTACAGAGTTACTGAAGAGGGCTTCATAAAACACATGGAAACCTTCTATGATCTCCTCGACGAACGATCCAAAACAGGAGATTTATTCGGAGGATAGTGCATGGGCGACGATCGTGTCTGCCGCACTTGCGATCCCCCACCGCATGACCCGCCGCCTCAGAACTTTAGCTGAAAAGTTGTTGACGCACCCCAGTCACTTCATGAAGCAACAGGCCACTATCGCATAATTTCGATGGAGGATGGCATGGTGGCCCGCAGGAAGAAACGTGCCACAGAAACTTCACTATCGAGCAACCTCTCGCGCCCAGAGTCCAATGAAATTTCCCTTACTGTTCAATACGCAAGCGCCAGGCTCACGTGATCTATGTCAGGGGTTCGATCTTGATTAAAATTCTTCACACTGCTGACGTCCATTTGGACTCTCCCCTCAGGTCACTGGCCTTGCGCAACTCGGACCTTCGCGACGCGGTTGCAGCAGCCTCCCGGTCCGCTTTCCGCGGACTGGTCGATTTCGCCATCTCCGAACAGCTCTCCGCAGTCCTGATTTCCGGCGATCTGTTCGATGGAAAAGAGCGCAGCGCAAGAACGGGCGCCTTCCTGATGGCCGAGCTTGATCGCCTTGGCGATGCGGGGATCAAAGTTTTCTACATCAAAGGCAATCATGATGCCGAGAACCCGATCACCGGAACGCTCGATCTGCCTGCCCACGTTCACGCTTTCGATGCACGCGGCGGCATGGAGCCGCTGACAGACGACATCGTGATCCACGGTGTCAGCTTCGCGGACCGTCACGCGCCCGACAGCCTTCTGCCGCGGTTCAAACCGCCGGTTCCGGGCGCGGTAAATATTGCCATGCTGCACAGCTCGCTTGGCGGTGCGGCGGGTCATGATATCTATGCCCCCTGCAGCCTCGCCGATCTGGCCGGCATGGGGTTCGATTATTGGGCGCTCGGCCATATCCACAAACGGCAGGTCCATTCGGCCGCACCTTGGATTGTCATGCCCGGCACCCCGCAGGGGCGCGATATAGGCGAGTCCGGCCCAAAATCCGCAACTCTGCTGACCATCGATCAGGGCCAGATCGATATTTGCGAAGTGCCCAGTTCGGTCGTGGAATTCGCCCAAAGCGAACTGGATGTGACAGAGACGGAGAGCGACGAGGCTCTGCGCGGGCTGCTGAAGTCCCACCTGAGTGCGATGCGCAACCAGATCGCGGCGCCGATCGGCGTTATCCGACTGATCTTGACCGGAAAGCCGAAGCGCCATTGGCAAATCCTACGGGATCGCGACGTCTGGAGCGAACAGGTGAACGAGCTTGCCCAGGCCACCGGGGATCTCTGGATCGACAAACTCCTGTTCGACCTGCCGCCGCCGGACGCAACCGAAGGCGCAAGCGGCGCCGCCGACGAACTGGCGACGATCATGGCAACGATCCGCGAAGACCCTGGGTTTGCAGCCCTCGCCCGCGACGAGGTCGAGACAGTCCTGCAGGATCTGCCTGTTGCTCTGCGCGACCGGCTGATGGCGGATGGGGCCGCCCGCGATGCGATGGTGGATAAATTGACCAAGGCGGGCGCCGAACTCGTCCTGGCCCAGATGAAGGGGGCCGGACACTGATGCGGCTCCAGCGCCTCTCCCTTGATCGTTTCGGCCATTTCACCGACCGACACTTCGACTTTGGCTCGGCCTCCGATGGCCATGATTTCCACATCATCTATGGCCCGAACGAAACCGGCAAGACCACCACGATGGAAGCCGTCCTACGGCTATTCTACGGCTTCCCGCTGCGCGAGGGCTATGCGTTCAAGCATCCGCGCAATAACCTGCAAGTCTCGGCCAGGCTGGATATCGACGGTGTCTTGCGTGATTTCACGCGACTACCGACGCGCAGCGGATCGCTGGTCGACGCGACCGGCACCCCGCTGCCCGAGGCTGCCCTCTCCGCCCATCTCGCGGGATTGTCCGAAGAGGATTACCGCCGCCTGCTCTGCCTTGACGACGAGACAATCGAACGCGGCGGCGAAGAGATCGCAAATGCCGAAGGGGATATCGGGCGCCTGCTCTTTTCCGCTGCAGCGGGCGTGGCCGACCTGAGCACCGTTCTGGATCACGTCCGCGAGCGGGCCGACGCGCTATGGAAGAAACGCGGACGCACCACCCGCATGGCCGAATTGAAACGCGCCTTGGCCGACGTTGAAAAAGAGATCAAAGACCGCGACGTGACCGCCAGCGCCTGGAAGGCCCTCAAGAAAGATTTGCGCAAGGCACAAGAGGCCGAGCGGGAGGCGCGCAAGACGCGGGATGCGCTGAATCTGACGAAGGCGCGCATGGAGGCGCAGCGGCGTGCCCTGCCCCTGATGGGCGAGATCCGGGACCTGGAACAGGCGATTGCCTCTTTCGCGAGTTATCCCGATCATCTGGATTTCGATCCGGAACGGCTGATCGAGCTAAACAGAGACCGTGGGCTGGCCACACAGAATATCGCACGCCTGACCGAGGAGATCGCGAACCTCAGGGAAAATCGCGACGCCGTCGCCTTGGATCCGAAGCGTCTTGAGCTTTCGACCGCGCTGGCAGCGCTGGAGGATCTCGCCGCGCGGGATCGAACCGCACAGCTCGACCTTGACAGGCGCGAGGACGAACGGCGGGCCGCGGAGGCATCGATGAAGCAGGCTGCATGGGATCTTGGGGTCACCTCGCCGGACGTCGATCTGCAAGGGCTGGTCCTGTCGGGCGCCGATATTGCGTCTCTGGAGAGCGCCAGGGAAGCTTTGCGCGAGGCGATTTCCCAAGAAAAGATCGAGGCGCGCGAAACCGCCGAATTGAAAGAGCGGGTGATCGCCGCGACCGAAGCCATGCAGGATGGCGCGCCCGCGGATGAGGAACGCCCACAGGTAGCAGATATTCTGCTGCGCTTCGATGCGGAGACCCTCGCCCCTGCCTACGCCGCAGCGCAACAGGCGATCGCGGATATGAAGATCAAGGCGCGGCGCTCCCTGGCTGCCCTCTCATTCGCAGGCGTCACTTTCGATCACCTACCCGCCTGCCCGACCTCCCGTCACCAGGCAACCAACTGGGCCGAGCGCCATCAGGACTTGCTTCACGACCTGCGCACGACAACGGCAAAGCGCGACGAGCATCTGGAGGATGCGGAGGCCCGCGGGGCTCAGGCCAAATCACTGGCCCGGGACGCGAAGCTCATCTCGGATGCCGATGCCGAGGATCTGCGCGCGCGGCGCGATGCACGCTGGGCGGAGCATCTTGCCGCCTTGGACAGACAGACCGCCGCCGACTTCCACGAGGCAATGCAAGGGCATGATATCGCTGCCGAAGCGCGATTGGCGCAGTCCCGCGAACTGGCACAGCTCCGCGAAATCGGCCAGGCCGAAGCCCAGGCCCGCGCCCGTGCGGCTCAGACCGACAAACGCCTGGAAACCCTTCGTGAAGAACGCACCAATATCGAGGCCTCGGTCAGCGCGGCGGCGGCTCAGGTTGGCCTTCCAGACAGCATCACGCCTGCGGAATGGTTGGACTGGCGGCGAAGTCACGAGGCGGCCAGCGAAGATGCCCAGGCCCTGCGCGATACCGAAGAGACCAATCAATCCACCCTCCAACGCGCCGACGCCCTACTGGCCGAGCTGGCCCGGACCCTGCCCTTTCCCCCGACAGATCTGACCGGCGCCCTGGCGGCGGCCCGGCGTCAGGCCGAGGACGACCGCAAGCAAACCGACGCCCATACAACGGCCGAGGCAACCCTGCGACAGGCGCAGCGGGATCTTGCCCGGCGCGAAGAGCGTTACGCAAAAGCGTTTAAGGCAAGGGAGGATACGAAGAAGACCTGGCGCGCACTGGTCCACGACCTCCTCGGAGTGGCATTGCCCCCCGAACGGCTGGAGGCATCGCTGGAGCCCCTGCGCGCTTTGCGCGAACACGAAAACACACGGGCCGCAGCCGGGCGCCGGATCACAACCATGCAGGCGGACCAAAAGCAGTTCACCCAGGAGATCGACAGCCTGGCACGCGCCCATGGGCAGGAGCCTCACGCAACGGCGGCAAAGACATTCGCCGCCCTCAAAACCCTGGCGGAAAAAGCGCGCTCGGCCACTGAGACGGGCCGAAAACTCGACACCGCGATCGAGACGGCCGAGGCCGATCTTGTCGAACACAAGGATCGACAAAACGCCATCGACCAAGAGGTCGCGACCATCGCCATGCTTTTCCCCGATACGACCACCCCGGGCGATATCGGCGCCCTGCGCGAGGCCGCAATTCGCACGCAGAAAGCAATCGACAACCGCGCCGCGCTGGCGAAAATCACCCGCCAGGTCCTGGCCGAACTGGGCACGACCGACATCGAGACAGCCCGCGCCCAGCTTGCAGAGTCCTCAGTTGCCGCATTGGAGGGCGAACTCGACAGCAACCGATCCGATCTTGCCCATGCCGAGGACGAGCTGACCCTCGCCATTCAAAACCGCACAGCCGCCGAATATGCCCTAGCCGAGGTGAAGGGAGACGACACGGTTGCGGAATTGGTCGAGCAGAAAGCGACGCTGGAACTGCAGCTCGAAGAGGCTGCCTTGGAGCATCTCGAACTTTCCCTGGGCCATCACCTCGCCTCCGACGCCATCCGGCGCTATCGCGACAGCCATCGCAGCGGCATGTTGACAGCCACGGAAGACTGCTTCGCCAGTCTCACGCAAGGCGCCTATCCGACCCTGAGTACCCAGATCGACAAGGAGTCCGAGATTTTGCTCGCCGTCGATGGCAATGGGGTCAGCAAGCGTGCGGTCGAAATGTCCAAGGGCACGCGCTTCCAGCTATACTTAGCGCTGCGGGCAGCGGCCCACGAACAACTTGTCGCGCAGGGTACGAGGCTCCCTTTCTTTTGCGATGACATCTTCGAAACCTTCGACGAGGCACGCACCAGCGCCGCCTGCCGCGTCATGGAAGCCATCGGCGGACGCGGCCAAGCGATCTACCTGACCCACCACCGCCACGTGGTCGAGATCGCAAAGAGCGTTTGCGTAACGCCTCCGGTCATTCATGAACTTTAAGACATCGCGCCGAGGAGAGTTGATTTGAGTACTTGGAATGCTCGCCGAGAGGCCTGGAACCCGCAGAAGGAAGACGCCCGGAATATCGGGGATGTCGACTATGGCCGGGTGATCCATTCGGCATCATTCAGAAGATTGCAGGGCAAGACCCAGATCCTGAATCTCGGCGACAGTGATTTCTATCGCACGCGCCTGACGCATTCCTTGGAAGTTGCTCAGATCGCGGGAGGGCTCGCAGTCCAGCTCGCGCGCAGTTTCCCCGATCACTCGGCAACGGCAAGTCTCCCGGACCGCAGCCAAATCCATGCGATCGCCTGCTCCCACGACCTGGGCCACCCACCATTCGGCCATGGCGGTGAAGTCGCACTGAACTACTGCATGCGCGATGCGGAAGGGTTCGAGGGCAACGGCCAGACCCTGCGTCTCCTGGCACGGCTCGAAAACTTCTCTGCCGCTGCGGGGGCCAACCTGTCACGTCGTTCCATGCTTGGCGTCTTGAAATACCCTGTTGCACTCTCAAGGTTGCGCAACCCCGAATTGCGCCCGCGGTTGCAGGAGGGCCCTTCGGTTCTGCAAACCATCGACTTGAAAGCCTCGACTCCGCCAAAGGGATATCTCGACAGCGAAACCGACGTCGTCGACTGGATTCTCGAGCCGCTCGGCAATGCCGATCGGGATGCCTTCACGTCGATCGAAAAGCGCGAAGGCAAGCATGCCCGCACTCTCCACAAGTCTCTCGATTGCAGCATCATGGATCTCGCGGACGATATCGCCTACGGGGTCCATGATTTGGAGGATGCCATTGCACTTCGGCTCGTCACAGAGCGCCAGTTCCGCGACCTCGTTCCCGAGGAATCCTGCAAGATCTTTGTCGAAGAAAGGCGGCTGAAGGGCCCCACCGAGAGCAACGCCCCATACGAGGCCATGGTCGACGGGCTGTTTGGCGACAGCAACACGCGCAAGCGCTGGATCAGCCGGTGGGTCAATCATCTGATTACACCCGTCCGTTTCATCGAATGTCCCGAATTCCAAGACCCCTTGCTCCGCTGGCGCGTCGAGATTCCAGAAGGTCAGGCCCGCTTCCTCAAGGCCCTAAAAGAGCTCGTAATGCAGGTGGTTATTCGCAGTCCGGGCGTGCAACATCTCGAATTCAAGGGGCAATCCATGGTTGTCTCGGTCTTTGAGGCAATGCAATCAGATCCAGAACGTTTGCTCCCGCGCGATGCGCAAGCGAAATTCGAAGCAGCAGATGGCGACCTCCGGCACATCAGCGATTTCGTGGCTGGTATGACCGACACCTATCTGCTCAAGACCTATGAAAGGCTGTTCGAGCCGAGGATGGGCTCAGTGTTCGACAAGCTTTAGTGAGCCCTGTCCCTAGGGGACACTTCGAAATTAAAGCGCGATTCCTCCGTGAATTTGATCTACTTTCCGGTGAGCCATGCGGTGAAGCGGGCCCAGCCACTCTTCTTGACCTTCGAAGCGTTAGTGGCCGCAGGTGTGTCGGCAACAATCTGCACCGGTGGACCATACATTGCAGCCCGCGCTCGCCCATCGCGCAGAAGCCCTGCCGTGACTTCGGCGTCTGACCACGATCCAGCCTCCACAACTTTCCCCTCACGCAGGACGTAGTGTGACCGGCACTTCAGGAGCCAGTTGCCTACTGACGGGTGAAGTGAAACCACGTTGCCGTCGAACGTAATTTTCCACTGCGCCGGCGCGAACGGAGTCACCACCTCCTCCCCGCATCCGCAGCAGCACAAGTGCGCGGCCGTGGCGTACTCCATCGAGATGTAGAGGATGCCCGGGCTCAGTTCATCCGGCATGTGCCGGACAAACTGATGATCTAGGCGCTTGTACGTCAGCATCATTGATCCCCGTTCAGCAGCAGATTGCCATCGGTCGTGTAGGTGCAGTGGTGCTCGCCCTCCAGGTCCCGGTAGAAACCGCGCAGCTTCTTCCACTTGATCACCGCCAAGACGGCGTTGAGGGCGTTTAGGTCCGCAACCTGGATGTTGGTGGCGTAGAGGTCTGCGCCCTTGTCGTCACTAAAGTCGATGCGGCCGGCATGGATGTGCTGGCGCTTGGCCGGCGTGCTGGCGGTCATGCGCAGAATACCGCCAAGCGACCCGTCGTCGATTTGCAGGCCCATGCCAACGTCGATGAACGAGGCGCCGATCGCCTCAAGCTTTTGGATCACCGCCTTCTTCGACGGACCGTCGTCGATGCAGATGAAACCGAACGTCACCCCGTCCAGCAGGTGCGCGTTCGTGGTGTCGATCGCGACGGAATAGGGCACAATCCCTTTACGCATGCGCGAGTAGTTCTTCGCCCAGTAGTCAACCTTGAGCGGGAGTTCGCGCAACTCCTCCAAGGATGCCGCGCCCGGGGCCCTGAAGGCGTTGTGCGACACGAACTCGTCCGCATCGAACAAACGGATCTCTACCACCGGCGTCTTGGCGACAAGGTCGAAGACGTACCCGCCCGTCCCACCTAAGCCGATGATCGCGACCGTGTCCTGCGCCAGCTTCTCAGCCAAGGCGCCCAGTCCCGCGCGCCCCGTGGCGGTATCGACGTAGTTGAACACAGACGCCTCTTCTTCCTCGGGGACAGCGTTGCCGCGGGCGGTGACGCCCGGCGACACGGTCGTCGCCGGGCCCGAGATCACCGCGATGTAAGTCGTCATCTTGTGATGGTAGTCGCGATAGCCGCCCTCCGGTTTGTTCGAGAACCCGTGGCGTGCGACCAGACCGTGACCGAGGTTCGAAGCGTTGTCCTGATGGCGCAGCGCTTCGATCGGACGGCCATCCACGCCGCATGGGTACTCACCGATCCAGTGGATCACATGTGTCTCAGGCGGTCGGGTCTGGTCGCCGGCCAGGTTGAGGGTGGAGACCAGGGTCCCGCGCTTCAGCTCCTGCTTGGCGTTGAGGTACGGCACCTCGCGCAGGACCAAGAGATTGCCCTTGATCTGCACGAGGTAGCCGTCCTCTCGAAGTTGCTTCAGGTCGGCGCTACGAGCGAACGGTGCGGGTGACATTGAAGACCGTCCCTTTCCTCACCTTGACCTTACCGCCCGGGCCAAGTTCGCCCGCGTGCGGGTGCGCCGCCGCATGACGGTAGGTCATGGAATAGACCGTGTTCTGGTCCGCAGTACCGCCCGGGAAGGCGAGCTGCACGACCTGCTCGAACCCCGCGATCTTGCCGGGGATCTCGCGAGGGCGCGAGTTAACGATGATCTCGGTCTCGTGGTGCGCGAGGGCGCCTTCGATCTCATGCTCCGCTTTGCGGATTTCGTCCTCGGTGCGGTGTTCGGCCTGGTGGGCCAGCGTCAGGTCGTGCTTCGCCGCCTTCAGGTGGTCCAGCCCGTGCTCGATATCTGGCGGTTTACCGCCATTTTGGGGAGACGTCATTTTTCAGTAATCCTTCGTTTCGTGACCAGCCTCTTGGGCTACAAATGGTTAATCGATGCGAAGGCGGTGAACTGGTAAGAGGGCCAACTTAAATTTTCAGGGTGCCGGGCGAGACCGGGCCGCAAACGAAAAATGCCGGGCAACCGGGGCATGTGCGTTCCGATGGTACGGCGCTGAAGGCCCCGGCTCTGATCTTAGCAAGATAGGACGATAGGGTCAGCTGGCGGTTGCGCAACACAGTGGCGCTCAGGCTCAAGGGCGTGACCGCCTTGTCCGTAAGGTGGACCAGCTCGACGCGGGCGCCAGATCCACGCTGCTGCGCCGCCAAGAGCAACGAGGCCGCTCCGACATCGGAATCCTCCTTGGAGCGGAGCCGGCCCGTGCGCACGCGCCGGAATACCAGCGTCCCGTCGGGCGCCGTCACCACATCCTCCGCGCGGAAGATGAGCTCATCACCGTCCAAGGTCAGCCGAAGCACCGTGGGCGTGACGGCGGTGGCGCCGGCGCGCGTCGACCGGAAGTAGCGGACCATCTCGACTGCGGCGGCTTGCAGCTCGGCGAGCACGCCGCATTCCTCGAGCCCGTGGTCGATGCATGCACGAGCGACATGCTGGACAAGGTCCGTATCGGCCGTGATGTCGATCTCGCCCGCCACGACGGCCTGAGTCACCGCCCGCACGGCCTCGTGCATGAGCATATAGACGGTCTCGGAACGGCGGCCGCCGATCTGAAGAACATGGGTGTAGAAGAAGCGCCGCGGGCACGGCTCATAGAGGGACAGCTGCGAACCGGTGAACTGGAGCTTGCCGCTGACCACGAGGTTGATCGGCGCGTCTTCGGGCTTGGGCGGCAGCGTCCTCGAGGGCGTTATCGATCGACGCGCCAGGTTGCCCGCAAGCTGGTCGAGGAACGGCGACAGCGGCCGCGCCGCATCGTTGGACTTGTGGGTGACCGCGTAGAGGAAGAGACGGTCGCGCGCCCGCGACGCTGCGACGTAGAACAGGCATTCCCGCTCCTCCGCATCTCCCGCGCGGAACACCGTCAAGGCGTCGCCCTCGCCGCCGGCGATCATGCCGTCGGGCGGCAGGCACGCCGGGGACTTGGCGTTGCCCGGCAGGGTGTCCTGGTTCAGCCCGGGCAAATGGACGACCGGGAACTCCAAGCCCTTTGCGCCATGCACGGTCATGAGCCGCACCGCGTCGAGGCTTTGCGACGCGGCCGGCAGCTGGCGCAGGTCGCGATCATCGCCGATCCGGACCAGGCGTCGGACCCGATCGAGGAGGCGCCGCACGGGCCACCCACGCCCGTTCGGCTGGACGCGCAAGAAGTTCATGAACTGCCAAATCGCGATGCCGCGCGACCGATCAGACACCGACGTCGCGGTGGCGATGTCGGCGGCGATCCGCGTCCGCTCGAGCAGGACCGCGGTGAGGACATTCCATGGCGAGGAGGTTTCGGAAAACCCCGCGAGCACGGCTTGGAGGCGCGCCCAGGCGGCGCGGCCCGGTTCGCTCAACGTCGCAGGGTCGATCTTCGACCAGCCCCCCGGAACACCCTCCTCTTCCGAGTCGCGCAGCGCGCCGAGCACCACGGCGACGTCGGCAAGCGACAACGCAAACTGCGGCAGAGCCCCGACCCGAACGACGCCCATCGCGCGCGTATCGACGAGGAGTGACAGGATCGCCAACAGATCCTTGACCTCGGGGCGTTCGAACAGGCTGCCCAAGAAGAGCACCGGGATCCCGAGACGTTCGAGGTCCCGCCCGATCGACGACAGGCGCTCGTTGCCTGTGCAGAGCACAGCCTGGTCGCGATACTTGTAGCCGCCAGCGCGCATCGCCTCGATCGCGTCAGCGATAGCGACGACCTGTTCGTCGCCCTGTCGGACCGCGTGGAGCTCGACGGGCGCGCCGAGCGCACCGCGATCGGATTCGAGGCCGGTATCGCCGTTCGACACCTTCATCTTTGTGGCGAAGGACGAAAAGGCATCGACCACCTCTTTGGACGAACGGTAGTTGCGCTTCAAACGGCCGCGTGCGCCGCCGTGGAAATCCTCTTTGCCGAAGCGAGCCGTGTTGAACGACGAAGCGCCCCGGAACCGATAGATCGACTGCTTGGCGTCGCCCACCACCCAGAGATTCTCGCCCGTCGGGCAGATCGCCTCCAGAAGGCGAACACTGCTCCGGTTGACGTCTTGGTACTCGTCGACCAGCACATGGTCATAGGCGCCTTGAATGCTCGCCCGGACACCCGCGTCACTTTCGAGGAGCTGCACGGGCATCGACACGAGATCACCGAAATCGATGCAGTGGGCCCCGCGCTTGAGGCGTTCATAGGCGTCGTAGACCACGGCGACCTCCGCCGCCTTCTCGGCCTGGTCAATCTGATCACTGGTTGTCGCCCTCGCGTGCATCGCGGCCGCCAGGGCCGCGTACCCGTCAGCATCAACTACCTCGTCCTTGGCGCGCGAAATCGCCGAGAGAATATCGGCGATGTTGCGGGTCGGGTCGTAGAGGTCCTGGTAGTGCTTCAGGTGAAGCCGCGGAAACTCTTGCTCGAGCAGCTCAACAGCCTCGGTGCGGTCCATCATCCGCGGCTCGTTTGGAAGGCCGAGCTGGGGCGCAAAGCGCCGCACAATGTCTAGACCAAAGGCGTGGAACGTGCCCATCCACATTGCAGCGGCCGCTTCGGGGTACTTGCGCGCGATCCGCTCGGTCATCTCCCCGGCGGCCTTGTTGGAGAAGGTCAAGACGAGGATGCGTCGAGGATCGACCCCATCCGCGAGAAGGCCCTCGATGCGGCCCGTCAGCGTTTGGGTCTTGCCGGTGCCCGGGCCGGCCTCAAGCAGATAGGCGCCGCCACGATGCTTGGCCGCTGCGCCTTGCAGGTCGTTGAGCGGCCGCTCGACGTGCGGCTTCTCAGCGATCAGGGGTTCGATCGGCAGCAGCAATGCGTCGAGCAGTTGCTGTGAGACGACATCGATGGGCGCCCTCATCTGCGCTGCGATCTGCGACGCGGTCTGCCCCTCCTCGACGTGAAGTCGCCGCACGAGGGCCCGTGGCAGCAGGAACTCTCGCGCGAAGAGGTCCATCTGGACCTCGCGACGCTGATGGCGACCATAGTCGACCACCCGATCGAAGCCGACCGGAGACGGTTCGGACGGGCGGACCGGGTCGATCTCGTTTACGGTCACCGGTCCGGCTTCGTCACCAAGCTCAACGTGGCCCAGTTCATGGGCGACGAGGAACGCCTGCTCGAATTCCGAGCCGATGTTCTCGTGGATAATCAGGCCATCGGCGGGGACATATGTCGCCCGACCGCCGTCGAGGATGCCGGCCCCCGGGTTCGCCTTTTCGACGTCGAGCCCGCGACGCTTGGCTTCAGCGAGCGTGAACGCATAGGGCTGCCGCGGGTCTTTGCCGGTTGCAACCGCTTGCTCGTGCAGATCGGCGGCCCGGCGTCGGCCAAGTTCGGCGGCGTCCATCCTAGTCGACGTCCGCTAAAAGCCGAGCCCGGTCGTCGTCCGAAACGCCCGCATCGATCAATACGCGCTCGAACGACAGCTGCACGGCCGCGGCCGGCTGTGCGTCGGCCCGGTAGCTACGGGCGAACGCGGCCGCGGGCGGCGGCGATAGCCAGGCGAAAAGGTCGTCGGCCGAGATCGAGAGCGCTCCGGCGAACCGCCGCATGAAGCCACGCGGGACCGAGGCCGGCTGGATGCGACGTTCGCGGAACGAGGTCACGACCTGGCGCGGAATGCCCATTTCGACCGCGATCTCGCGACTACGGGTGGGCGAGAGCGCCCCGAACGGGTCGGCCGCTGATTTCGGTTGGGCGGCGGCGTGCTTCAGCCAACCGGCGTCGATCATGGCCACGTCCGCGGCCGAGAACTCGTTCTCCGGCGGCCGCGCCTGCATGAGCTCGCGCGACAGGTCGATCAGTTCGCCAGCGTACTGCGGATACGTGGTCAGATAGCGATCGAGGGTCACCTTTGCGTGGGTTTCTTCCATCGCGAACGCGTCGAGGACGTCTTCAAGCCGGTCAGCGTTTGGATCGGTCATTGGTCGTCTCCTTCGATCAGCACCCTACGCAGCGTCTTTATTGCCCGGTCGCGGTAGTTCCAGATCGTTTTCGGCGACTTTTTCAGGGCCGTGCAGATCGTGATGACGTCCGGGTCCTCGGAATGGATTTGATATCCTAGCATAAGCATCTGGATTGTCCTGCTTTGTTCTGGTGGCAGGGTCTCAATCGCCGCGTCCAGCCGCAACCGGAACGCCTCATTGTCGATTTCCAATCCCTCGAGCGGATTGGCCCTCCCTGCCGCCTCTTCGATCTCCGGACTGAGCTCGCCGCTGTCGTCTTCATAGGAGAGCGGCTGAAAGCGGTTTTCGTCGCGCCAAGCTTGCCTCTGCGCGTCCTGCCGCAGGCGTTTGAGCGCCATGTCGAACCGGATCTCGAAGAAATCGAGCCGCTCGTCGTATACTTGGCGGTCTCCCGCCATCATTTCGACGAAACGGCCATACACCTTCTCGCGGATGCGTTCACGCGTCAGCGAGCGTGACGCTCCGTCAGCGGCGTCTGCAGTTGGCAGAGCGCGTAGCACCCGGGCGGATAAGATCTTGTAGAGCCGCTCGAACCACGCGTCTGAGTTGTCGGCACGGCTCGCTCGCACAAAATAAACCAAGCACTCAGTGGGGATATACCCGGCATCGTCGCGCGCACGAATCTGCGCGCGGGCGAGAAGCTCGTCGCGCGAGAGGTCCTTCAGTGCATGAAGCAACGCCTCGATCCTCGCGGGTCGGCGGTATCTAGACTTGTCCTGTTTCTGCTTCCGTAGCGCTATAATCAAATTTACCCCCGCCCTGGAGTTCCCACAATTGCCCGCGCGCGAAAGCGACAGGCGTCGTTCAACTATCGGGCAGAGCCGTCTTAGCTACTCCCATTTAGTAATCGGCGCCAAAAGGACGAACCGGTAATCGTCGCGCCGAATATTTCGGTACGGCGAAAGACTACGTGCTAACGGCCCATGTGTCCTTATCCAATCTGAGGCTGAGCCCGTCAGTACAGCATGGCACAATCGCGCTCCCAACGGCTACGCACATCGCCCTCTCCCCAAAAATAATTGGTACTTGGTACAAGAGCAGAATGGATTAAGCTTTGATTTTATGACACAAATTGCGCTCTAACCGTCCAATCCATCATGGGGGCCACGGAAAGACGAAGAGAATGGCGATCTATCATTTTTTCTTACTCAGTTTCGCACCGCGGCCTGCACATGCCCGTCCATATCAAAATCACCCATTCCTGCCAGTCTGTCGATCTTGCAAGCGCGCCTTTGGGCGACCTGAAACGGCGCGCAGATCGACCTGCACCCCGGTTTCTGCCGGCGTTGACCGAGACGCGGTGGACGCGAAAGCCGCAGCTCCGTCTTGCGGAATGACGCCCTGGCGCTTGCGGCGCGCGACAATCTCGGCACGGTTGATTGGGGCGTAGCTATACACGCCGGTGGCACCAGGGCCAAGCCAGTCGACCTTTCTTCGACCCTTGCAAAGATAAGAAGGCGAGGGCCGGCAAGACCCCGGTTGGGTCACCGGCGACATGTTGGGCATTTCCGGTGCCACACCCCTGGAGCGGTTCTCGCGGTTGCGCACTCCTGACCAGCACCGGCGGGGCCGATGCCCTCCTTCCTCGCAGGACAAAGCCACCCCACCAAAAGGGCGCGCCGCGAAACAGGTGTCAGCCGCCGCGCCCCCGGCCCGACATGCCCGCGATGCTGACCGACAGCGCGAACAGCACCGCGACCACGCAGACGATGGTGGGGCCGGTTGGGGTGTCGAAATGATAGGACGCGCGCAGCCCTGCCAGCACCGAAAACCCGGCCACGCCGATGGCGACCAGCGCCATGCCCTCGGGCGTGCGGCTGAACGGCCGGGCAGCGGCGGCGGGGATGATCAGCATGGCGGTGATCAGCAGCGCGCCGACCACCTTGATCGCCACCGCCACGACGATGGCCAGCGCCAGCGTCAGTACCAATTGTTCGCGTTTCGGATCGATGCCTTCGGAAAACGCCAGATCGGGGTTCAGCGTCGCGGTCAGCAAATGGCTCCAGCGCCATGCGATCAGCCCCAGCACCAGTGCAGCGCCACCCCAGATCACCGCGAGATCGGGGGGCATGACCGCCAGGATGTCTCCGAACAGATAGGCCATCAGGTCGATGCGGATGCCGGACAGGAACGACGCCGCGACCAGGCCAAAGGCGAGCGCCGAATGCGCCAGCACCCCGAGCATGGTGTCCAAGGCAAAGCCGCGCCCGCTGAGCGCGGCAACGGTCAGCGCCATGCCCAGTGACACCACTAGAACCCCGGCAAAGATCGAGGTTGAAAAGGCCAGCGACAGCGCCACCCCCAGAATCGCGGCATGGGCGGTGGCGTCACCGAAATAGGCCATCCGCCGCCAGACCACGAAGCACCCCAGTGGCGCTGCGGCAAGGGCCAGGCCCAGCCCCGCCAGTGCCGCGCGGATCATGAAATCGTCCAGAAAGGTCATTGCGCTTCCGTTTCGGGTTCGGCGTGGCCGTGATGATGGTCGTGGTGATGGGCATAGAGCGCCATGGTGCCCTGCGTCCCGGCGCCAAACAGCGCCCGGTATTCGGGTGCCGAGGCCACCTGCTGCGGCCCGCCCTGGCAGCAGATATGCTGGTTCAGACAGATCACCCGGTCACTGGCGCTCATCACCACGTGCAAATCGTGGCTGACCATCAACACGCCGCAACCGGTCTCCTGGCGCACCGCTTCGATGCGCTGGTAAAAGGCGGCAGTGCCAGGCTGATCCAGCCCCTGTGTGGCTTCATCCAGCACCAGCAGTTGCGGCCGGCCCAGCAGCGCGCGGGCCAGCATCACCCGCTGGAACTGGCCGCCCGACAACACGTTCATCTGGCGGTCCGCAAGGTCGGCGATGCCGGCCTGCGCCATCGCCGCGCCGATCTCGGCACGGTCGATTTTGCGATGCAGTCCCATCAGCCGGGCAACCGTGATCGGCAGGGTCGGATCGATATGCAGGCGCTGGGGGACATAGCCGATGCGCAGCTGCTTCTGCCGCACCACCTTGCCGCTGCTGGGCGCAAGCGAGCCGATCAAAACCCGCAGCAGCGTCGACTTGCCCGACCCGTTCGGACCGACAATCGTGACGATCTCGCCCGCCTCCAGGCCGATCGAAACATCGTCCAGCACGGTGGTGCCGGCGAACCGGACCGAAACATTGTGAAAGTCGAACAGCCTCATGCGGCCTGCCCCTTGAAGTGTTCCTGCCGGGAGGTAATGCCCATATCGTCAGCCCTGCATTCAATTCGCCAGGCTAGAACCGATGTCCTCATCGACTCCGCCAACCCGGCTCGAAGCGTGATAACATAACAATCTCGAGGTCGAAGGCAACAACAGATGAAGCATAACGTCAGGAGAAAGCGCCAATTGCGGGGAGCCGCGAGCCAGGGTCTCGACCGCAGGCGCGCCCTGCCGATCCCGGCCGGCACCGCTGGAAATAGTCACGCCCGTGCCCTGCCTGCAGCCGGTCAGCCGCTTTCGGCCTTTTTCTCCCACCGGCCGGATTCCTCGGACCAGTATTGCGCCGCGCAGCCCGCCTGGGTCAGCGCCCGCCACTGGCCGCGCGCGCGGTCGACCGCCGCGGCGTCGTTGCCGTCAAACAGCACGCAAACCCGCTCCAGCCGCGTCACCTCGTCCGGGGCGACCTCGGCCCCGTCCACCGCCATCAGGCAGACTGCCCGGTTGGGCAGGTCCGGTGCGGTGGTCAGCAGGACGGGCTGGTCGGCGTCATGTTTGCCCCCGGCCAGCCCGTGCGGCAGAAACCCGTCTTCCGGGCCCAGCCACAGCCGCTCGTCCAGCCATTCCATCCGCCCCGCATCGGTGCCGCGCACCGCAACGCGCCAACCGGCGGCGCGCGCCTTGGCCAGAAGCTGCGGCAGCGTGCGTTCCAGCGGACCGCGGGTCAGATGATAGAACAGGGCGGCGCCCAAGGTGTCAGCCCTCGAACTTGTCCGCCACCAGCCGGTTCAGCGCCGCAACGCCCCAGCCGGTTGCGCCCTTGGGGGCAAAGGCGGTGTCGGACTTGACCGAGGCGACCCCTGCAATATCCAGGTGGATCCACGGCACCTCGTCCTTGACAAAGCGCTTGAGGAACTGCGCGGCGGTCACCGACCCGGCGGGGCGGCCGCCGACATTCTTCATATCGGCGATGCGCGATTTCAGCTGATCGTCATAGCCCTGCCCCAGCGGCATCCGCCAGGCGCCCTCGCTTTCGGCCTCGGCCGCCTTGAGGAATGACGCGCAGAAGGCATCGTTATTCGAAAACACCCCGGCATTCTCGTGCCCCAGGCCGATGATGATCGCCCCGGTCAGCGTCGCCAGATCGACCAGACCGGCGGGCTGGAACCGGTCCTGCGCGTACCAAAGCACGTCGCACAGCACCAACCGCCCCTCGGCATCGGTGTTGATCACCTCGACCGTGTCGCCCTTCATCGTCCGGATCACGTCGCCGGGCCGGGTGGCATTGCCTGACGGCATGTTTTCCACCAGGCCGACCAGGCCCACCACATTGGCCTTGGCCTTGCGCAGCGCCAGCGCCCGCATCACCCCCGACACCACCCCGGCGCCGCCCATATCCATGGTCATGTCTTCCATGCCGGCGGCGGGTTTCAACGAGATGCCACCGGTGTCGAAGACCACCCCCTTGCCCACCAGCGCCAGCGGCGCAGCGCCCTCGTCACCGCCCTTCCACTGCATCACCACCACCTTGGACGGGCTGTCCGAGCCCTGCCCGACGCTCAGCAGCGTGCGCATGCCCAGCTTGTCCAGCTCGGCCTCGTCCAGCACCTCGACCTCCAGGCCCAGCGCGGTCATCTCGGCCAGCCGGTTGGCAAATTCGGTTGTGGTCAGCACATTGGCGGGTTCGTTCACCAGGTCGCGGGTGAAATGCACACCCTCGGCCACCGCCAGCAGCGGATCGGCCGCGGCACTCATCTCGGCGGCATTGGAATGGCAGATCACCACCGGTTCCGGCGCCTTGCCAGCGTCATCGGCGGTTTTATGCGCCTCAAAGCGATAATCGCGCAGCGCCAGCCCCAGCGCCAGGTTGGGTGCGGATTTCAACGATCCGGCCATGACCAGCACCGGCTTGCCACCCTTCAGCTTGCCCAGCGCCGCGCCGGCCTTGCGCGCCTGGACCGCGCTGGCATTGCGCGGCAGCACCAGCACGTCCAGCGCTTCGGCCGCCAGGCCAACCGGCCATTCCAGCGTCAGCACCTCGCCCGGCTTTACCTTGGAAAACCGTTCGCTTTCCATGAAGCGCATGATCGCGCCCTTGCTGAGCCGATTGGCGCGGCGGGCGGCCTGATCCAACTTGCCATCCGGGGTGACGATCACCACGACGCGGCCCTTGGCGGCAGCGATCTTGTCGAGGTCGATCTCTTCGAACCGGATGGGGGTCAGGCTGGTCATCTGTCGTGCTCCTTGATCCATTCCGACCAGACCTAGCGCGTGCCGCAGAACTTGACCAGCCGCCGATTGCGGCAGGCCGCCGGTCGCGGGCGCGCCCGATTGTTCTGCCCTTGCGATTGCTTTAGGATCGGTCGAAACAACACGATCAGAGGCATCGGGGGAACGGCAGTGTCACGCTACGACAGATATGTGCTGTCGCAATTCCTGCTCTTCTTCGGATTCTTTGCACTCGTCCTGGTGGCGGTGTTCTGGATCAATCGCGCCGTCGTGCTGTTCGATCGGCTGATCGGCGACGGCCAGTCGGCGCTGGTATTCCTGGAATTCACCGCGCTGACCCTGCCCAACCTGATCCGCATGGTGCTGCCGATGGCCGCCTTTGCCGCCGCCGTCTATGTCACCAACCGGCTGAAGGCGGAAAGCGAGATCACGGTGATGCAGGCCACCGGCTCCAGCCCCTGGCGGCTGGCGCGTCCGGCGCTGGGATTCGGCCTGCTGACCGCGCTGATGATGAGTGTGCTGACCCATTTCCTGCTGCCCGCCTCGACCAGCCAGCTGGCCCAGCGCGAAGTCGAGGTGTCGCGCAATGTCACCGCGCGGCTTCTAACCGAAGGCAGCTTTCTGCATCCGGCGCCGGGTGTCACCTTCTACGTCCGCGAAATCGGTGCCGATGGCACGCTGAACGACGTGTTCCTCTCGGACAACCGCAACCCCGAGCAAAGCGTCAATTATACCGGCAGCCGCGCCTTCCTGATCCGCGAGGACGGCCAGATCAACCTGATCATGGTCAACGGGCTGGCGCAGCGGCTGGACACCGAGAACCTGACGCTGTCGACCACGGTGTTCCAGGACTTTTCCTATGATATCAGCAATATGGTTAAAACCGATGAAAGCCGCCCGCGCAATATCCGCGCCATCCCCACCGGCGAGCTGCTGACCGGTCAGGCCGCGATCGTCGAGAAAGAGAATTACAGCGAGGGCCAGTTGGTCGAGGAACTGCACCAACGCTTTGCCCGTGCCGCCATCTGCGTGGCGGTGGCGCTGATCGGGTTCTCGACGCTGATGCTGGGCACGTTTTCCCGCTTTGGCGTCTGGCGGCAGGCGGGGATCGCCTTTCTGCTGCTGATCCTGCTGGAAGGTCTGCGCGGCGTGGTGTCGGAACCGGTGCTGACGGCACCGCATCTCTGGCCCCTGCTCTACCTGCCGACGGTGCTGGGCCTGGCGGTGTCGGCGCTGTTCCTGCGCTTTGCCTCGCGCCCGCTGCCGCGCCTGCTGCCCCGGCGCAGAACGGAGCCGGCAACATGAGGCTGGATCTCTATTTCGCCCGCCGCTTCATCCAGAGTTTCCTGATGATCGGCGTGGTCTTCCTGACCCTGATGATGCTGATCGACATGGTCGAGCAGCTGCGCCGTTTCGAAGGGATCGAGCTGGGCTTTGGCAAGCTGTTCCGGCTGATGCTGCTGAATACGCCGTCGGCGATCAAGGACATCCTGCCCCTGCTGATGATCCTGTCGACCATCGTGCTGTTTGTCGGGCTGGCCCGCAGCAGCGAACTGGTGGTGACGCGGGCCGTCGGCCGCTCGGGGATCCGGGCACTGGTGGCCCCCGGCGCGGTGGCGCTGATCATCGGAATCCTGGCGGTGACCACGCTGAACCCGATCGCGGCGGCGACCTCGAACCGCTATCAGCAACTGTCCGATATCTACCGCACCGGCGGGCCGCAGGTGCTGTCGCTGTCGGACGAAGGCTTGTTGCTGCGCCAGGGCGGCGCGCAGGGCCAGTCGGTGATCCACGCCACGGCCTATGGCAGCATCGACCCGATCGAACTGTTCGATGTGACCATCATCAGCTATGACCCGAATGGCGGGCCGGTGCGCCGGATCCATGCCGAAAGCGCCCGGCTGGGCACCGATGCCTGGCTGCTGCAAAGCGCCAAGGTCTGGACCCTGGCCAGCGGCATCAACCCGGAAGCCACCGCCGCCCGTCATGACACTCTGTCATTGCCCACGACGCTGACCCAGGACCGCATCCGCAACAGCCTGGGCCGGCCGATGGGCGTGTCGATCTATGACCTGCCCGACACCATCCGCGCGCTGCGCCAGGCCGGGTTTTCCAGCCGCAAGCACGAGGTCTGGTACCAGGTCGAACTGGCGCGCCCGCTGTTCCTCATGGCGATGGTGCTGGTCGGCGCGGCCTTCACCATGCGCCACACCCGGTTTGGCGGCACCGGCCTGGCGGTGCTGATGGCGGTGATGCTGGGCTTTGCGCTGTATTTCATCCGGAACTTTGCCCAGATTCTTGGTGAAAACGGGCAAATCCCCGTGGCGCTGGCCGCCTGGGGACCACCGGTCGCCTCGCTGTTTCTGACCATGGGCCTATTGCTGCACGCGGAGGACGGATGAGGCGGCTGATTATTGCAACTTTGGCCGCTTTCGCCCTTCTGGCCCTGCCGCTGAACGCCCAGACCTCGGACGAGGAGGAACAGGGCCCGGCGGTTCTGGTCGCGGACAGCGTCTATATCACCCCCGACCGTACCCTGGTGGCGGAAGGCAATGTCGAGGCGCTGCAGGGCGAAACCCGCCTGCGCGCCAGCCGCATCAGCTTTGACCAGCGCGCCGGCACGCTGACCGTCGAAGGGCCGATCCGGCTGGACCAGGGCGGCAGCATCACCATTCTGGCCAGCTATGCCGAACTGGACCGCGACCTGCAGAACGGGCTGCTGACCGGCGCGCGCATGGTGATGGACCAGCAATTGCAGCTGGCCTCACTGCAGATGACCCGCGTCGGCGGCCGCTATACCCAGCTGTACAAAACGGCAGTGACCTCGTGCCATGTCTGCGATGACGGGCGCCCGCCGCTGTGGCAGATCCGCGCCCGCAAGATCACCCACGACCAGGAGGAACAGCAGCTCTATTTCGAGGATGCGCAATTCCTGATCCTCGACGTGCCGGTGCTGTATTTTCCCGGCATGCGCCTGCCCGATCCGACGCTGAACCGCGCCACCGGGTTCCTGGTGCCCTCGGTGCGGACCACCTCGCAGCTGGGCACCGGGGTCCGGGTGCCGTATTTCTTCCGGCTGGGCGATCACGCCGACCTGACGCTTGCCCCCTACCTGTCCTCGAAGACCTCGACGCTGGACTACCGCTATCGTCAGGCCTTCCGCAAAGGCCGGATCACGCTGGAGGGCGCCCATACCCGCGACGACCTGGTTCCGGGCGAGACCCGCGGCTATCTGTTCGGGTCGGGCTATTTCGAATTGACCCGGGGCTATCGTTTGGACTTCTCGCTGCAGACGGCCAGCGACAACGCCTATCTGGTGGATTACGGCCTGGATGACCTCGACCGCCTGCAAAGCGAAGTGTCGGTCAGCCGCTACAAGCACAACGCCGCCTTCCGCACCCGGCTGATTTACTATGACAGCTTGCGGGACACCGATGATGACAGCCTGCTGCCGACACTGGTCTTCGATTCCACACTGGAGCGGCGCTATTTTCCCCGCGCGATCGGCGGCGAGCTGCGCCTGGGCATCGACCTTCACCAGCATAACCGGACCTCGAACCTTGATATCCTGGGCCGCGACATCGGCCGCGCCACCGCCGATCTGAGCTGGTTGCGCAGCTGGATCCTGCCCGGCGGGCTGCGCGCCGATGGCGAACTGGGCCTGGCCGGCGATGTGTTCCGGATCGAGCAGGACAGCAATTTTGAAGGCAATGTCGCGCGCGCCACGCCGCGTGCGGGCTTCCGGCTGAGCTATCCGATGCTGCGCACCGAAGGCTCGGGCGCGACGCAGTTGCTGGAACCGGTGGTGCAGATCGGCTGGTCGGAAATCCACGGCTCGGACGTGCCCAATGACGAAAGCACCTTTGTCGAATTCGACCGCGGCAACCTGCTGTCGCTGTCACGTTTCCCGGCCGAGGACCGGCGCGAGGACGGCCAGGTCGTGGCCTATGGCATCAACTGGGCACGCTACGGCGTGCAGGGCTGGGAAACCTCGGCGACGCTGGGCCAGGTCTGGCGCGACACCGCCGACCCGGATTTCACCCAGACCTCGGGCCTGTCCGGCACCAGCTCGGACGTGCTGGTGGCGGCGCAGCTGCGGTATGATCGCAAGCTGGCCCTGACCGCGCGCATGTTGCTGGACGGCGCGTTCAGCTTTTCCAAGGCCGAACTGCGCGGTGATTGGACCGGCAACCGTGCCCAGCTGAGCGGAACCTATCTGTGGCTGGGCCCGGATGCGGCCGAATCCCGCAGCCAGGAATTGTCCGAAATCTATCTGAACGGCGGCTATGACATCAGCCCCTCCTGGGAGGCGAGCGCCAATCTGCGCTATGACGTCTCGGACGACCGGGCGACGCGCGCCGGGGTCGGACTGGTCTATCGTAACGAATGTGTGACGGTGGATTTGAGCGTCAACCGGCGCTTTACCTCGTCGACAAGTATTGAGCCCACGACGGATTTCGGGTTTACCATCGCCCTGAGCGGATTTTCCGTTGACGCGGGACCAGAAACATACAGGCGATCATGCAGCTGAACACGCGTAACTTGTCCGGGCCCGGTTTGCCCGTTTTTCTCGGCGCTTTCGCGGCGCTGTTGTTGATGTTTGCCCCGGCGCCCCGCCCGCTGCATGCGCAAAGCCTGTTTTCCCCGGCAATCACCGTGAATGACGAGGTGATCACCAATTTCGAACTCGAGCAGCGCATCCGGTTCATGACCCTGCTGCGCGCCCCCGGAGACCCCGAGGAGCGCGCGCGCGAAGAGCTGATCGATGACCGGTTGCGCAACCAGGCGGTCCGCGACGCCGGCATCACCGTCACCGACGAACAGGTCAATGTCGGCATCGAAGACTATGCCGCGCGCACCCAGCTTTCGACCGCCGCGTTCATCGACGCGTTGGGCGAAGGCGGCGTGGCGCCGGAAACACTGCGCGACTTCATCCGCACCAGCCTGGGCTGGCGCGAATTGGTGCGCGGCCGCTTCCTGAACCAGGCCCGCCCGTCGCAGGAAGAGGTCGATCGCGCGCTCAGCCAGGACCAGAGCAGCGGCGGGGTCAGCGTCTCGCTGGCCGAGGTGATCATCCCGATCACCCCCGAGACCCTGGGCCAGGCCGAGGAACTGGCCCGCCAGATTTCCGACATTCAGGATTACGCCACCTTTTCTGATGCCGCCGCCCGGTTCTCGGCGGCCCCGACCCGCGACCGGGGCGGCGATCTGGGCTGGCTGGCGCTGAACACGCTTCCGCCGGCGCTGCGCCCCACGATCCTGGAACTGACGCCCGGCGAAACCAGCGCACCAATCCCGCTGCCCAATGCCATCGCGGTGTTCCAGATGCGCGGCATCCGCGAATTGCCGGTGCCGGCACCGCGCTATTCCACCATCGACTATGCCGCCTATTACATTCCCGGTGGCCGGTCGCCCGAGGCGCTGGCGACGGCGGCCGAGATCGCCTTGCAGGTCGACCGCTGCGACGATCTTTATGGCATTGCCCAGGGCCAGCCGCCCGAGGTGCTGGACCGCGAAAGCCGGGCGCCGGGCGAGATCCCGCAGGACATCGCCCTGGAACTGGCCAAGCTGGATCCGGGCGAAACCTCGGCCACGCTGACCCGTGCCGATGGGCAAACCCTGGTGTTTCTGATGCTGTGCGGGCGCACCGCGGCGGTGAACGAAGCCGCGTCGCGGGACGATGTGGCATCGGCGCTGACCGTGCAGCGCCTGGAAAGCTTCGCCGAAAGCTATCTGCAGCAGCTGCGCGCCGACGCCCTGATCATCGAGCAATGACCGCGCCCATCGCGCTCAGCTGCGGCGAGCCTGCGGGGATCGGCCCGGAACTGGCCCTGCGCGCCTGGCAGGTGTTGCGCGACTCCTGCCCCTTTGTCTGGATCGGCGACCCGCGCCACCTGCCCCCGGACAGCCCGGTGGCAGAGCTGGACGACCCCGCCCAGGCCATGGATGCCAGCGCCACCGCGCTGCCCGTCCTGCCGCATCGTTTCGCCGCGCCCGCGACGCCCGGCATCGCCGATCCGCGCAATGCACGTGGCGTGATCGAGGTGCTGGAACGCGCGGTTGGGCTGGTGCAATCCGGCGCCGCCGCAGCGCTCTGTACCGCGCCGATCCACAAGAAGGCGCTGATCGACGGCGCCCAATTCGCCTATCCCGGCCATACCGAGTTTCTCGCGGCACTCGCCGGGGTGGAGCGGGTGGTGATGATGCTGGCCTCGGACCAGCTGCGGGTGGTGCCGGCCACCATCCATATCGCGCTGGCACAGGTGCCGCAGGTCCTGACCCCGGCCCTGCTGCGGGCGACCATCGAGATCACCGCGCGCGACCTGACCCGCCGCTTTGGCCTGGCCCGGCCGCGGATCGCGGTTGCCGGGCTGAACCCCCATGCCGGCGAAGGCGGCGCCATGGGCGGCGAGGAGCTGGACTGGATCGCGCCGCTGATCGCCGAGCTGGCCGCCGAAGGTCTGCAGATCACCGGCCCCCACCCGGCCGACACGCTGTTTCACGCGGCGGCCCGCGCCCGCTATGACGTGGCGGTGGCGATGTATCACGACCAGGCGCTGATCCCGATCAAGACGCTGGATTTCGACCGCGGCGTGAACGTCACCCTGGGCCTGCCTTTCATCCGCACCTCGCCCGATCACGGCACCGCCTTTGACATTGCCGGCAAGGGGCTGGCCAACCCGTCCAGCCTGATCGAGGCGCTGAAGCTGGCACAACGGATGGCGGCAGGCTGAAGCGATGAGCGCGATCGACACCCTCCCCCCGCTGCGCGCCGTGATCGCCACGCATGGGCTGTCGGCGCGCAAGGCGCTGGGGCAGAATTTTTTGCTGGATCTCAACCTGACCTCGAAAATCGCCCGGCAGGCCGGCGACCTCGCGCAATGCGACGTGCTGGAAATCGGCCCCGGCCCCGGCGGGCTGACCCGCGGGTTGCTGGCCGAAGGTGCGCGCAAGGTGCTGGCGGTCGAGAAAGACGCCCGCTGCCTGCCGGCGCTGGCCGAGATCGCCGCGGCCTATCCCGGCCGGCTGGAGGTGATCCACGGCGACGCGCTGGAGGTCGACCCGCTGGCGCATCTGACGCCGCCGATCCGGATTGCGGGCAACCTGCCCTATAATATCGGCACCGAACTGCTGGTGCGCTGGCTGACGCCGAAGGCCTGGCCGCCGGTCTGGGACAGCCTGACACTGATGTTCCAGCGCGAAGTGGCGGAACGGATCGTGGCTCGGCCGGGCAGCAAAAGCTATGGCCGGCTGGCCTTGCTGGCGCAGTGGCGGGCCGAGGCGCGCATCGTCATGTCGCTGCCGCCCGAAGCGTTTACACCGCCGCCAAAAGTGTCCAGCGCGGTGGTGCATCTGACCGCCCTGCCCGAGCCGCGCCACCCGGCCGATCCGGCAATCCTGTCGCGCGTGGTTGCGGCGGCGTTCAACCAGCGGCGCAAGATGCTGCGCGCCTCGCTCAAAGGCCTGGCACCGAATATCGCCGACATTCTGGAACAGGCGGGAATCGCCCCCACCGACCGGGCCGAGCAGATCCCGCTTGAGCGGTTTTGCGCGCTGGCGCGTCTGCTTGAGGATCAGGCAGCAAAGCCTTAGCAATACGCGGCTTTTGCCGCTGCTATTGGCGCGGCGATGAAGCCCCGGAGCACCCTCCGGGGCTGCGCCCTGTCTGGATTTGGAGGTTACTCGGCCGCTTCGGGCGCGCCGCTATCCTCGGCAGGGGTGTCGGCCTTGGCAGCAGCGTCAGACGCCGTGCTGGCCTTTTTCGGGGATTTGGTGGTCTTGCGGGTGCGGGTCGAGGTCTTGCGGGCCGGTTTCTTGGGCGCGCTCTCGGGGGTTTCCACCAACCCGCTATCCTCTTCGGCAGCCCCGCTATCGGCAACTTCCATGGCATCCGGCTGAACCGCCGGCTCTTCGGCCGCTGCGGCCGGTTCCGGCTGTTCCGGTTGCTCGCGTTCCTGGCGCTCGGCGCGTTCGCGATCACGTTCGGCCTGGCGCTCGCGGTTCTGGCGTTCCTGCTCTTCCCGGCGCTGTTCGATCTCGCGCTGGGCCTGGCTCAGCATGCGCAGGTAATGCTCGGCATGCTGCTGGAAGTTCTCGGTGGCGACCCGGTCGTTGCCCAGTTGCGCGTCACGCGCCAACTGGTTGTATTTGTCGATAATCTGCTGCGGCGTGCCCCGGACCTTGCCTTCCGGACCGGAACTGTCGAACACCCGGTTGACCACATTGCCACCGGACGTACCTTTGCTGCGGTTCGATTTCGAACGCGAACGTGATTTCGATGATCTCATGTACTTATTGTTAGCCTTATGCTCGCTGTCTTCTGATCCGTTTGACGCCTCTTGCGTTCAGGAAATTCGCCGGATCGTGGACTTTTGGGCTTGGCGTCGCGCGGGAGCTGCAAGAGCATCCACCGAAGCAACACTATTGAGAAAACATTTTTGGAGCGAACAGACAAGGGGGAGCGCGCATTTTTTCCGCCCTTTTCGCTTGAATTGAACTTTTTTCTCCCCGTTTCAGAAGCAATCAGGCCGCGCGGGCCCGAATGACCCGGTCGCGCCCGTCCAGGTCGGCGATGGCACCGATGTCGCGTAACCCCGCCTGGGCCAGCAGATTTTGCACCGCCGCCGCCTGTGTCGGACCGATTTCCAACAGGATCCGCCCGCCCGGCGCCAGATAGCCGATCAGCCCGTCTGCAATCCGCCGATAAGCGCCCAGCCCGTCCCCTTCATCGGTCAGGGCGATCCGCGGTTCGTGCCGGCGCACGTCCTCGTCCAACCCCTCCCATTCGGCGCGGGCGATATAGGGCGGATTCGACACGATCAGGTCGAACTGCCCGGTCACCGCGGCAAACCAGTCCGACCGCTGGATCGACGCCCGCGCCTGGACCCGGTGCAGCACCGCATTGGCACTGGCCTGCAGGCAGGCCGCCTCGGAGATGTCGACGCCGATGCCGCGCGCGTCCTGCCGCTCGGCCAGCAAGGTCACCAGGATGCATCCCGACCCCACGCCCAGATCCAGAACCCGCGAAAACGGCTCGGCCAGGGCCGCCTCGATCAGGGTCTCGGTCTCGGGGCGCGGATCCAGCACCTCGCCGCTGACCTTGAAGCGGCGGCCATAGAATTCGCGTTCGCCGATCAGGTGCGAGACCGGCACGCGGATGGCCCGCAGAGCCACCAGCTGTTCGAACCGTTCCTCGATCTCGGGCGACAGGTCCTCGGGCGCGATCAGGGTGACCCGTGTCGCATCGACCCGCGCCGCATGGGCCAGCAGCACCCGCGCATCCCGCGCCGGATCGGCAACCCCGGCGGCGCGCAGCCGCGCGGCGGCGGCGGCCATGGCCTGGGCCGCGGTCATGAGCCCATCTCGGCCATCTGCCGGGCCTGGGAATCGGTGGTCAGCGCATCGACGATGTCATCCAGATCGCCTGCCATCACCTGGTCCAGCTTGTACAGCGTCAGCCCGATGCGGTGATCGGTCAGCCGGCCCTGCGGGAAATTATAGGTGCGGATACGTTCCGAGCGGTCGCCCGATCCCACCTGCGCCGCGCGGCTGGCCGACCGTTCGTCATGCGCGCGCTGGCGTTCCAGGTCGAACAGCCGGGTCTTCAGCACCTGCATCGCGATTTCGCGGTTCCGGTGCTGCGACTTTTCCGAACTGGTGACCACGATGCCGGTGGGCAGATGGGTGATCCGCACAGCGGAATCGGTGGTGTTCACATGCTGGCCGCCGGCCCCGGAGGACCGCATCGTATCGATGCGCAGATCGTTCGGGTCGACCTGCACATCCACATCCTCGGCCTCGGGCAGCACCGCCACGGTCGCCGCCGAAGTGTGGATGCGGCCACCGCTTTCGGTGGTCGGCACCCGCTGCACGCGATGCACGCCGCTTTCGAACTTGAGCCGGGCAAACACGTTGTCGCCGGTGATCCGGGCGATCACCTCCTTGATCCCGCCCAGCTCGGTCATCTGCTGTTCGATGATGTCGACGCCCCAGCCGCGTTCCTCGGCATAGCGCTGGTACATGCGCAGCAGGTCGCCGGCGAACAGCGCCGCCTCGTCGCCGCCGGTGCCGGGGCGGATCTCGAGGATCGCCGGGCGGCTGTCGGCCTCGTCGCGCGGCAGCAGCGCCAGTTGCAGCGCATGTTCGGCCTCGGGCAGCCGAGCGCGCAGCACCGGCAACTCTTCCTCGGCCAGAACCTTCATATCCGGATCGGCCAGCATCGCTTCGGCCTCGGCCAGGTCGCTGCGCAGCCGGCGCCAGGCGGCGATCTGGTCGACCACCGGTTTCAGGTTGGAATATTCCTTGGCCAGCTTGGCGATATCGCCGCGGCCATCGGCCATCGCCGCTTCCAGATACTGGAAACGCTGGATGATCTGTTCAAGGCGGTCTTCGGGCACCATCCGCGCGGTGTCTTCCATCGAAACAGTTTGGTCAAGGGTCGCAATGTGCTAAGATTATAACATGACACGGGTTCTGCTGATCCTGCTTATGCTGTCCACCCCGGCCCTGGCCGATGTCACCGGACCGGGCGGCAAGACAGTGGACTGTTATTGCACCGACAAATCAGGCTCGCGGGTGGAACTGGGCGAAACCATCTGCCTGCAGGTCGATGGCCGCATGTTTATGGCGCAATGCCAGATGTCGCTGAACGTGCCGATGTGGCGCGAGGTGCAAAAAGGCTGTTTGTCCTCCGGTTTGCAAAGCATCGATCCACTGCTCGACGCGGGCCCGGTTTATTCCAAGATCTGAGCGGCCAAAGCGCAACCGTGCGAAGATGCGCAGGGTGTCGCCCTGCTGCTGCACCGTGGTGTAATCGGGAAAGCCCAGCACCCGCGAGCGGGTGACATAGGTCACGTGGCCGTCGACCACGCTGCCGGCCAGACGGGTGGTGCGCGGCGTTGCCCGGATGATCGCATCCAGCTGGGCCAGCGCCTGGGGCCCGGCCTCCAGCACCCGTTCGACGCCGCCGTCAAAATCGCGATTGCCGTCGAAGTCCAGCCGGACATGCCAGTGCGCCGGATCGTTGGGGGCCAGCCGCACATAGCCGTCCGCCACCACCGCCACGCACAGCAGGATCCAGCCTGCCAGGACGATCCGCTTCATCATTGCGCCGATCTCCGTTCCATGCACCAAGGCTACAGGCGCGGTGGGTCGGTTGTCAGTGCGGCGTAACGCCCGGCAGGATACAGAGCATCTCGTAGAGCAGATTGGCAGCGGTCAGCGCGGTATTGCCCGACGGGTCATAGGGCGGCGACACTTCGACCAGGTCGCAGCCGACGATATTTGCACCCGCCAGCGCCCGGATCAACTGCAGCGCCTGCGCCGTGGTCAACCCGCCGATCTCGGGCGTGCCGGTGCCGGGGGCATAGGCCGGGTCCAGACTGTCGATGTCAAAGCTGACATAGACCGGCAGCGTGCCGATTTCGGCGCGGATCTGCTGCCCCAGCTTGTCCAGCGGCTTGCCCCACAGCTCGTGCGCCTGAAAGATTTGAAAGCCCCAGCCCTGCGCCTCGGTAAAGTCGGTGGCGGCATAGCCGGTGCCGCGCAGCCCGACCTGAAACACCTTGTCGGCGCGGATCAGGCCCTCTTCATAGGCGCGGCGGAAGGTGGTGCCGTGACATTCGCGTTCGCCGAACATCTGGTCATTTACATCCGCATGGGCATCGACATGCAGCAGCGCCACCGGCCCGCTTTTTTTTGCGATGGCGCGCAGCACCGGCAAGGTCAGCGTGTGATCGCCCCCCATCGCCAACGGAATCAGGTCATGGGCGAGGATCTGGTCGTAACTTTCGGAGATGATACGAATCGTGTCGGCCAGGTTGAAGGTGTTGATCGCCAGATCACCGATATCGGCAACCTGCAAACGGTCGAACGGGGCCGCCCCGGTGGCCATATTATAGGGCCGGATCATCGCGCTTTCGGCGCGGATCTGCTTGGGTCCGAACCGGGTGCCCGACCGCCACGAGGTGCCGATATCCATCGGGATGCCCAGGAAGGCCACGTCCAACCCGGCCAGATCGCTGGCCTGGGGCAGCCGCATGAAGGTATTGGGGCCCGAAAACCGCGCCAACTCGTTGCCGCCCAAGGGCTGGTTGAACCCGGTCATGCCCGCAGCGCCCAGCCCAGCAGACAGCAGATCTCGACCGCCACATGCGCCCCGGCAATTGCGGTGGCACCGGTGGTGTCAAAGGGCGGCGACACCTCGACCACGTCACCACCCTTGAGGTTGACGCCGGCCAGCCCGCGCAGCATCGCCGCCGCCTGCGCGCTGGTCAGCCCGCCCCAGACCGGCGTGCCGGTGCCAGGGGCATAGGCCGGGTCCAGCGCGTCGATGTCGAAGGACAGGTAGGCCGGGTGATCGCCGACGATCTGGTGCACCCGCGCCACCACCTCTTCGGGTCCGATCAGGTGCACCTCGGGCGCGTCGATGATATGCACACCCAGCGTATCGGCATTGGTGGTGCGAATGCCGATCTGCACCGACCGCGCCGGATCGACCAGACCCGATTTCACCGCCTTGTAGAACATGGTGCCGTGATCGACGCGCGCCATGTCGTCATCCGGCCAGGTGTCGGAATGGGCATCGAAATGGATCAGCGATAGCGGCCCGTGTTTCTCGGCCATCGCCCGCAGAATCGGGAAGCTGATATAGTGATCGCCCCCCAGCGTCAGCGGCGCCGCCCCGGCCTGCAGGATGCCGCGGATATGGTCGGTCAGCCTGCCGGGAAATTCCGGCACATTGGCATAGTCAAACGCCAGATCGCCGTAATCGGCGATGGCGCAATCCTCCAGCACGTTGAAGGGCCAGCCATAGGGCGGATCGACCGCCTGCAGCGCGCTGGCCTCGCGAATCGCGCGCGGTCCCAGCCGGGTGCCGGGCCGGTTGGTCACCGCCTGGTCGAAGGGCACGCCGGTCACGGCGATATCGACCCCGGCCAGATCCTTGGTATAGCGCCGGCGCAGGAACGAGGTGGCGCCGCCAAAGGTGTTTTCGAAACTCAGCCCGCGCAGGTCGCTGCGGGTGAACGCATCATCCACACGGGTCTTCGCGTCTTCCAGTGCCATGTCTACCCCGCTGCCAGCGGCTGTGCCCGTTCCACCAGCCGGGCAAAGAACGAGGCGCCGACCGGCGCCACCTCGTCGTTGAAGTTGTATTCCGGGTGATGCAGCCCGGCGCCCTCGCCCTGGCCCAGGAACAGATAGGCGCCCGGTCGGGCCTTGAGCATATAGGCGAAATCCTCGGCCCCCATGCGCCGGGGTGAGTCGTCGCTCACCCGCGCCGGCCCCGAGATCTCGCGCGCCACCTCGGCGGCAAATGCCGCGCTGTCGGCATCGTTGATGGTGGGCGGATAGCCCTGGAGATAGTCCAGTTCAACCTCGACCCCGAAACTCATCGCATGGCCCTGCACGATCTCGCGCATCCGGTTGCGCACCATGCGCTGCACCTCCAGGTCGAAACTCCGCACCGTGCCGTTCAGGAAGGCGGTGTCGGGGATGACATTATCGGTGGTGCCGGCATGGATCTGGGTGACCGAAACCACCAGGTTGTCCAGCGCATAGGCGTTGCGGCTGACGATGGTCTGAAAGGCCTGCGCGATCGCCACCGCCGCGACCACCGGATCGCGGGTGGCATGCGGCATCGCGCCATGGCCGCCAACGCCCTTGATATGCACGCGGAATTCATCAACCGCCGCCATGATCGGCCCCGGCGTGGTCAGGAACTCGCCCGGCGCATATCCCGGCGCATTGTGCAGCGCATAGACCTGCGAGATGTCGAACCGGTCCAGCACCCCCTGGTCCACCATCACCTCGGCGCCGCCGCCGGTTTCCTCGGCCGGCTGGAAGATCAGCGCCACGCGGCCGGTGAAATTCCGCGTCTCGGCCAGGTAACGCGCCGCGCCCAGCAGCATGGTGGTGTGGCCGTCATGGCCGCAGGCATGCATCTTGCCGGGACGCGCGCTGGCATAGTCCAGCCCGGTCGCCTCGGCGATCGGCAGCGCGTCCATATCGGCGCGCAGCCCGATGGTGGGCCCGTCGCCCTGCCCCCGGATCAGCGCCACGATGCCGGTTTTGGCAAAGCCCTCGTGGATCTCGTCGACGCCGAACTCGCGCAGCCGCGCGGTGACGAAGGCGGCGGTGTCATGACAGTCCTGCCCCAGTTCGGGGATGCCGTGCAGGTGTTGTCGCCATCGGGTCATATCGCCCGAAAACTCGGCAATGCGGTTGACGACGGGCATGGGCTGGACTCCTTGGCCGCACAATGGGACCAATCCATCAGACACCGGAAAAGAGGCCGCCGCAATGCCCGATGACGCCCTGATTCACGACCGCGACGCCGGGATCGACCGGCTGCTGCAGATCATGCGCCGGCTGCGCGATCCCGAAAGCGGCTGCCCCTGGGATATCGAGCAGGATTTCGCCACCATCGCGCCCTATACCATCGAAGAGGCCTACGAGGTCGCCGACGCCATCGAGCGCGGCGCCTGGGGCGAGCTGGAGGGCGAACTGGGCGACCTGCTGCTGCAGACGGTCTATCACACCCAGATGGGCGAAGAGGCCGGCCGATTCTCTTTCCAGTCGGTGGTGCAGGCGATTTCCGACAAGCTGGTCGCTCGGCACCCGCATGTGTTTGGCGACGAAACCCGCGAAAAATCCGCCGATCAGCAAACCCGCGACTGGGAAAAGATCAAGGCCGCGGAACGCGCGGGCAAGGCGCAGAAAGGCACGCTGGACGGTGTTGCCATCGGTCTGCCGGCGCTGCTGCGCGCGCTGAAACTGCAGAAACGCGCGGCGCGGGTCGGCTTTGACTGGCCCGATGCCAGCCATGTGCTCGACAAGATCACCGAAGAGGCGCAGGAACTGGCCGAAGCGTGCGACCACCTGGGCCCCGACGAGATCGAGGAGGAATTCGGCGACCTGCTGTTCGTGATGGCCAATCTGGGCCGGCATCTTGGGGTCGATCCCGAAGCGGCGCTGCGCCGCGCCAACGCCAAGTTCGTCCGCCGGTTTGAAGGGATCGAGGCGCGGTTGGCTGAAATGGGCAAGCGACCGGAGGACAGCGACCTGGCCGAGATGGACGCGCTGTGGGAGGCGGTGAAGGCTGCGGAGCGGTCAAAAGCGGCAAGCAGCGAAGATTGAACGCCTGAGCGCCGCCTGCCCGCCCAAGCGGCGCAGCGACGGACCGGCCGCCCGGCCGACCGGCGGTCTTCAGCCGAACACCACCCCGTCCAGCGCCGCCACCCGTTCCAGGTCATGTGTATAGCGCGTGCGCAGTGCCTGCTGCTCGGTTTCGGAAAACGCGGCCACGCCGCGCGCGGTGCGATCCCCGGCATGGCGCGCCAGCACCGCCTTCCAGTCCTCGCGCGACAGGCTTTCGCCCGCACCATAGCGGCTCTGCAATTCGATCAACGCGGCATCGGTGGCGCTGACATTGACCGCCTCAAGCGGTTCGTCCAACGCCGCTTCGGACAGGTCGGGCACCAGGCGGGCCAGCAGCGACCGGCTGTCGCCGCGCGCGGCATAGTCCAGCACCGTCAGCCGCCGGGGTTTCAGAATGTCGCGGAACTCGGCCACCAGCTCGGGCCAGCCGCGATCCATTGCCAGGAAATGCGGCACCAGCTGCGCGAAGGGCGTGACCGGGTTGTCCTCGGCCCGCTTGCGATAGGCCGACACGAACAGCTGGTCATAGGGCCGCAGGACGTAAAGCAGGTGCGCGGGCGGCGCCTCCAGCGCCGCCGCCAGCGATTCGAGCCGGCGCGCCGAGGCGGGAAAGAACTGGCCGTCGTAGAAATGGATCATCCGCCCGGGAATGTTCTCTTCCGAAAGGATCAGCGCGCGGTCGGGATCGGGGCTCAGCTCAGCCAGGTGCGCCCGCAGGCTTGCCGCGAAGTCCGGTACGCGCCTGGCCCCGTGGCGCGGCCCCGGCAGTTTCAGCCGCAACGCACCGCCGGGCACCCCGTCGCGGCCGGGATAGGCCAGATCATACCCGTTTGCCTCCAGACCGGCGCGATTGCGCGCCAGGCACATCTGGAATGAGCTCGACCCGGTGCGATGGGCGCCGGCATGGATGAAAACGGGCTTGGTCATGGCGCCGACCATGTCGCGCATTCGGGCGCTGGACAAGCCCGGCCGGGCTTGCGACTGTCGCGCGCCGAAGGAGAGCGCATGAGTCCCCGAAAAATCATCATCGACACCGACCCCGGACAGGACGACGCCGTCGCCATTCTGCTGGCCCTGGCCAGCCCCGACGAGATCGAGGTTCTGGGCATCACAGCCGTGGCCGGCAACGTGCCGCTGGCCCTGACCGCGCGCAATGCCCGGATCATCTGCGAACTGGCCGGGCGGCCGGATATGCCTGTGTTTGCGGGCTGCGACCGCCCGCTTAAACGCCCGCTGGTCACCGCCGAACATGTGCATGGCAAGACCGGGCTGGACGGTCCGGATCTGCCGGAACCCACCATGCCGCTGGCCGATGGCCATGCTGTCGACTTCATCATCGACTGCCTGCGCAGCAACGCGCCCGGCAGCGTGACGCTGTGCCCGTTGGGGCCACTGACCAATATCGCCACGGCGCTGCAAAAGGCGCCGGATATCGCCGCGCGGATCGGCCAGATCGTGCTGATGGGCGGGGCCTATTTCGAAGTCGGCAACATCACGCCGGCGGCCGAGTTCAACATTTATGTCGACCCGGAAGCCGCGGATATCGTGTTCAAATCCGGCGTTCCGCTGGTCGTGATGCCCCTGGATGTCACCCATCAGGCGCTGGTCACCTCAGCGCGCAACGACGCCTTCCGCGCGATTGGCACGCCGGTGGGGCTGGCAGTGGCACAGATGACCGATTTCTTCGAACGCTTCGACAAGGAAAAATACGGCTCGCTTGGCGCGCCGCTGCACGATCCTTGCGTCACCGCCTATCTGATCGATCCCGAATTGTTCACCGGGCGCCATATCAATGTCGAGATCGAAACCGGATCAGACCTGACCCTGGGCATGACCGTTGCCGATTGGTGGGGGGTGACCGACCGCGCCGCAAACGCCACGTTCATGGGCGGGATCGACGCCGATGGGTTCTTTTCACTTCTGACCGAAAGGCTGGCCCGCCTGTGACCACCGCCCTACACCTTGCCCGGCCGGACGATTTCGACCGGCTCGACGGCCTCGTCGCCGCCTTCCACGCCGAAGCCGGTTTCGAGACCGAAGCCCGCGTCCGCCAGGCCGCGCTTGCGCCGCTGCTGGATGGCAGCCCGCATGGCGTGGCCTATCTGATCGGCCCGGCCCGTTCGCCCATCGGCTATATCGTGATCTGCTTTGGCTGGTCGGTCGAGTTCGGCGGCATGGACGGGTTTGTCGACGAGATCTACCTGCGCCCGGCGGTGCGTGGACGCGGCATCGCCAGCGAGGTTCTGAACGCCCTGCCCAAGGCGCTGGCCTCGGCCGGGCTGCGGGCGTTGCATCTGGAAGTGGAACGCAACGACAGCAAGGCGGTGAAACTCTATACCCGCGCCGGATTCAAACCGCGCCAAAGCTATATGCTGATGAGCAAGAAGCTCTAGCCCACCGCGCCGGGCCTAAAGGTCGCGGCCGAAAAACAGCAGATGCTCGGCAAAATCCTCGGGCGGGTCGTAGAAGGGTTCGATCTCTTCAAAGCCCAGCCCCCGGTATAGCGCGATCGCCTCGGTCAGCCGCGTTGTCGAATCCAGCACCACCCGGCGATAGCCTTGCGCCTTTGCTTGGTCCATTGCCGCAAGGCATATTTTCCGCCCGGCGCCATGTCCGCGCGCCGCATCCGACACATAGACCCGCTTGATCTCGGCGATACCGGGGGCAACCTCGTGGGTCATGCCGCAGCCCACCACGCGGCCCTCCAGATCGGCGACGACGATGCTCCCTTTGGGCGCGCGATGCAGTTCGGGCAGCCGGTCCAGCAGGTCTTCGAACCCATCTTCGGCGTAATAGCGCGCCAGGAATTGCGGATGGTCCGGCCAGCGATCGGCCAGCAAGGCGCGATAGGCGCGGCACAACATCCGCACCGCCGCGAAATCGGCTTCGGTTTCGGCCAGCCTGATCTGCATCGCGTCCCCCACAGTGTTGACCTAACCTTATACGACAGCCTCGACTTCGCCAAAGCCATGCCGGCAGCGGGACTGACGGCGGGAGTTTGCCGAGTGCCAGCACCGCCTGCATTCTGGTCATGCAAGCGCCTGACAAAGCCCTAGGTTACGCCGCAGGGCAAAGACCCACTGTCCGGCACAGGCCGGGCAAAACCAGAATGGAAAGAGGAAGTGATCATGAAGACCTGGATTATCGGCATCGTCGGCGCAGTGGCCTTGGCGCTCGCCGCTTGCGACACCATGACCCCCGAGCAGGAAGCCGCACTGGGCGCTGCCGCCGGCGCCGGCGCCGGCCTGCTGCTGGCCGACGCCTTCGATGCCAATTCGAACTGGACCGTGGTTGCCGCCCTGAGCGGTGCGGCCGCCGGGACGCTGGTGGCCCGCAACAGCGCCAGCGGCAATTGCGCCTATGCGCGCGGCGACGGCACCTATTATTCCGCGCCCTGCTAAGGAACGGTGACGGCCGGTGGCGGCAATGCCGCCACTGGCCTTATTTCAGGATCGACCGCCCGGCATATTCCGCGGTTTCGCCCAGCGATTCCTCGATGCGGATCAGCTGGTTGTATTTCGCCAGCCGGTCGGAGCGCGCCAGCGACCCGGTCTTGATCTGACCGCAATTTGTGGCGACCGCCAGATCGGCGATGGTGGCGTCCTCGGTTTCGCCCGAGCGGTGGCTCATCACATTGGTATAGCGGGCGCGATGGGCCATATCGACGGCCTTAAGCGTCTCGGACAAGCTGCCGATCTGATTGACTTTCACCAGCATCGAGTTGGCACAGCCCTTGGCGATGCCCTCGGCCAGACGCTTGGGATTGGTCACGAACAGATCGTCACCGACCAGCTGCACCTTGGCCCCCAGCGCGTCGGTCAGCGCCTTCCAGCCATCCCAGTCATCTTCGCTCATCCCGTCTTCGATCGAGATGATCGGATAATCGGCGACCAGCGCCTGCAGATAGGCGGCGTTTTCCTCGGGCGACAGGGTTTTTCCTTCGCCGGCCAGCACATATTTGCCGTCCTTGAAGTATTCGGTCGCCGCGCAATCCAGCGCGAGATAGATGTCCTCGCCCGGCTTATAGCCGGCCTTCTCGATCGACTTCAGGATGAAATCCAGCGCCTCGCGGGTCGAGCCCAGCTCGGGCGCGAAACCGCCCTCGTCGCCCAGCCCGGTGGACATGCCAGCGCCCGACAGCTCTTTCTTCAGGGTGTGGAACACTTCCGAGCCCATGCGCACCGCCTCGCGGATACTGTCCGCGGCCACCGGCATGATCATGAATTCCTGGATGTCGATCGGGTTGTCGGCATGTTCGCCGCCATTGATGATGTTCATCATCGGCACCGGCAGCATCCGTGCCGAGGTTCCACCGACATAGCGATAGAGCGGCTGGGTGGTGAAATCGGCCGCCGCCTTGGCCACCGCCAGCGACACGCCCAGGATGGCATTGGCGCCCAGCCGGCCCTTGTTGTCGGTGCCGTCCAGCTCGATCATCGCCGAATCGACGGATTCCTGCTCGGTCGCGTCAAAGCCCACCAGCATGTCGGCAATTTCACCATTGACCGCCGCAACCGCTTCAAGCACGCCCTTGCCCAGGTACCGGGCCTTGTCGCCGTCGCGTTTTTCCACCGCCTCGTAGGCGCCGGTCGACGCGCCCGAGGGCACTGCCGCGCGGCCCATGGTGCCGTCTTCCAGGATGACATCCACCTCGACCGTGGGATTGCCCCGGCTGTCGAGGATTTCACGCGCGTGAATGTCGATGATGGTGCTCATTTGTTCTGTCCCTCCGAACGAGTCACCGCCTCTTACCGGGCTGCAGGCGGCAGGAAAAGGGTTGAGGCCATCCGGGGGCCGAATCCGGTGCAGATCGCGGCACAGTCACCGCGAAAAGCCCGAATTATTCAATCCTGCCCACACCGGCCCCGCTTCCCCCCGGCGCCGGGATCAACTAAGCCCGGGATATGAACGCCTTACCGGACATTTCCACCCTGCGCGCGACCCTGACAACGCTTGCCATCAGCGCCATCGGGGCCGCCCTGGCATGGCTGCTGTCGATCCCCGCACCGGTGCTGACCGGTCCGGCGACACTGGTCAGCCTAGCCAGTCTGGCGGGGCTGCGCACCGAGATTGCCCCGGCGGTGCGCGAAATCTGTTTCGTCGTGCTGGGAGTCGGGATCGGTGCCGGTTTCACCCGGTCGGCCGGCTCGGCGATCCTGACCTGGCCGCTGGCCTTCGTGGCCCTGGGCCTCGGGCTGGCCGCCACCATGCTGATCTGCCGGTTCGTGCTTGAGCGCGGCTTTGGCTTCGACCGCCGCACCGCGCTGCTGGCCTCGGCGCCCGGGCATATGAGCTTTGTCATGAGCCTTGCGGCCGATACCCGCGCGGATGTGGGCCGCGTCGCGGTGGTGCAAAGCATCCGGCTGCTGGCGCTGACGCTGTTGGTGCCGTTTGCGGCGCTGGCGATGGGCTTTCCGGCGATCCATATCGGCATTGCCCCCGAACGTGCCCTGACGCCGCTGCCCTTCCTGCTGCTGGTGGCTGGTGGCGGGGCGCTGGGCCTGGTCCTGCGCCGGTTTCGCACGCCCGCGCCGACGCTGCTGGGCGGCATGATCGTTTCGGGCCTGACCCATGTGACCGAACTTGTTCCCGGCGCGGTGCCCTCGGTGGTGCTGGTTCCCGCCTTCGTGGTTCTGGGCGCCCTGATCGGCAGCCGGTTTTCGGGGATGAGCCTGACCACGCTGAAACTGTCCCTGGGGGCGGGCGTGGCGGCAACCTTGGTCGCCGCGATCATCGCAGCGCTGACAGCGGTTCCGGTGGCCGCGGCGCTGGGGTTCCCCCTGGCCCATGTGCTGGCCGCCTTCAGCCCCGGCGGGCTGGAGACGATGATCGCGCTGGGGGCGGCCCTGGGGGCCAATCCCGGATTCGTCACCGCCTGCCATGTGATGCGGCTGCTGATCCTGTCGGTCATGGTGCCGTTTTTTCTGGGCGGGCGTCAGCCCTCAGAGGTGCCACAGCCGGACCAGGAACGCCACTGACCTGCGGGCTCAGCCCTTCTTGCGCGGCACCCCGTAGAGTTCCATCCGGTGCCCGCGCAGATCATAGCCCAGCTTGGCGGCGATCTTTTCCTGCAGCTCTTCGATCTCGGGATCGACAAATTCGATCACCTCGCCGGAATGCAAATCGATCAGGTGGTCGTGATGGTCGCGCATCGCGTCTTCATAGCGGGCGCGCCCATCGCCGAATTCCAATCGCTCAAGAATCCCGGCCTCTTCGAACAGCTTGACGGTGCGATAGACGGTGGCGATGGAAATGCCGTCATCGATCGCGCTGGCGCGGCGATACAGTTCTTCCACATCAGGATGATCGCTGGATTCTTCCAGCACCTGCGCGATCACCCGGCGCTGCCCGGTCATGCGCAGGCCCTTGGACTCGCAGCGTTCAGTGATCGTATCCGCCATCGCCGCCTCTGGTTCGGTTTGGGCTTTGGCTGCTACCGCAACCTGCATCGCAAGCCAACCGGTTTCGTACCGCCGGGTCAGCCATACAGGGGTTTGACACCCATCTGCAGATGCAACGCGTTCACCGTCTCCTGGTTCAGCTCCAGCGCGCTGGCCAGTTCGTCCAGGTAATGGGCCTCGCCCACGCTGTCGACACGGATCGGCATCAGCGACATGGAATAGACCTGCATCGCCATCGCCGGCGGCGTGTCCTTGGCCAGCGCCCCGACATCGATCGGCGCGGCCAGCTGTGCCTTGAGAAAGGCGATGTCCTCGGCATCGGCATCCTCGCCCACGGTTTCCATGATCTTCTTGCGCTCGTCGTCGTCGATGCGGCCATCCGCCTTGGCCGACTGGATCATCGCCCGCAGCAAAAGGCCGGCCGACTCTTCGACCTGCGGCGCGGTGTCCTTGGTGACCATCTGATCAAACGCGGCACCGGTGCCCTTGGCCCCCATCGCCGCCGCGCCGCCCAGGGCCGCCAGCAGACCGGCGATGCCGGTGCCGCCGCCGGGGGCCGAGGAGAGCAGCCCGCGCTCGCGGCCGGGTGTGCCGCCACCACCCATCAGCGACGACAGGTCAAATCCCGACTGGCTGGTAAATTTCTTGACCATGTCCCCCAGATCGCCGCCCTTGCCACCGGTGAAGGCGGCCATCATCTCTTGCAGGCTGTCCACGCCCGGCGCGCGACTGGCCTGCGCCTTGTCCGGCTCGATCTGGGCGCCGCCGAACAGGCCGCCCAGGCCCTGTCCGCCGCTCATCCGGTCCACGCCGCGTGCCGCGGCATATCCAATGGCCACCTTGGCCAGCGTTCCCATAAGGCTCATCTGTCTCGCTCCCGCTACGGCGTTTTCAACGCCATCCCACATGCGACAGAGTTGCATATTCCATTTGCCAGGTCAGGACCAAATTTGCCCGCCCCTGCCCGGCCGGGCCGCGCGGCTCAGGTGCCGCAGAAGGTGGCCCGGACCACTTCGGACTCGGCCGGGGGGCGTTTCAGGTCGGCCGCGTCGGACGGGTCGTCATAGGGATGGGCCAACACGCGGTTCAGCCGCTCGAACGGGGCATAATCGCCGGCAACCGCCGCCTCGATCATCTGCTCGACCCGGTGGTTGCGCGGGATGACGGCCGGGTTGGCCGCGCGCATGACCCGAACCGGGTCGGCCTCATCCGCGATCCGTGCCCGCCAGCCGCCCTCCCACTGGTCGAAGGCCTCGGGATCGGTGAACTGGTCGCGCGCGGCGCCATCGGCCAGCGCCCGGAAGGTGTTGGTGAAATCCGCCTGCTGCTCGGCCATGCGTTGCAGCAACCCGTTGACCAGCGCCTCGTCACCCGGACGGGGCTCGGCGAGGCCGATCTTGGCGCCGAAACGGCGCAGCCAGGCCGCGCGGATCCGGTCGGGCATGGCATGTACGATCTCGGTTGCCTGTTCCGCCGCCGCCTCGCGATCTTCGATCTGCTGGATCAGCGCGGTGGCCAGCTGGGCCAGGTTCCAGACCAGGATATCGGGCTGGTTGGAATAGGCATAGCGCCCGAACTGGTCGATCGAGCTGTAGACCGTGTTGGGATGAAACGTGTCCATAAAGGCGCAGGGGCCGTAATCGATGGTCTCGCCCGAGATCGCGCAGTTGTCGGTGTTCATCACCCCGTGGATAAAGCCCACCGCCATCCAGGCGGCCACCAGTTCGGCCTGGGCGTCGCGCACCGCAGTCAGCAGGCCCATCGGCCCCTCGGCCTGCGGGTAATGGCGCGCGATGGCATAGTCGGTCAGCTGCGCCAGCGCGTCGATCTGGCCGCGCGCGGCGAAGACCTGGAAGGTGCCGACCCGCAGGTGGCTTTGCGCCACCCGGGTCAGCACCGCGCCGGGCAACACCCGTTCGCGGATCACCTTCTCGCCGGTTTCCACCGCGGCCAGCGCCCGCGTGGTGGGAATTCCTAGCGCGTGCATCGCCTCGCTGACCACGTATTCGCGCAGCACCGGCCCCAGCCAGGCGCGCCCGTCGCCCATCCGGCTGTAGGGCGTGCGGCCGGCGCCTTTCAGCTGGATATCGCGGCGGATCCCGTCGGTGCCCACCACCTCGCCCAGCAGGATCGCGCGGCCATCGCCCAGCTGCGGATTGTAGCTGCCGAACTGGTGGCCGGAATACAGCTGTGCCAGCGGTGCGGCGCCCTCGGGCACCTCGTTGCCGGCGAAAACCTGGGCGAAATCCGCGCCCGCCTCGGCCGGAAGGCCAAGGATGCGCGCCAGTTCGCCATTCCACGCCACCAGGCGCGGCGCGCGCACCGGTTCGGGCCGCTGCAGCGAATAGAACTGGTCCGGCAGGCGGGCATAACTGTTGTCGAAGGGGATCATCACACTCATACCCAGAACATATGCCTGTGGCGCGCAAATGCCATAGCCTTCGTGCTGCGGCGCGGATAGCGTGGCACCATGACCGTTGACGAGATCATCGCCCACCTTGCCCTGCAACCGCATCCCGAGGGCGGGCATTACCGCCAGACCTGGATCGCCGAGAACGCGGGCCGGCCCTGCGGCACCTGCATCTATTTCCTGCTGCGCGCAGGCGAGCGCAGCCACTGGCACCGGGTCGACGCCACCGAGATCTGGCTGTGGCATGCCGGTGCGTCGCTGATCCTGTCGCTCAGCGCAACCGATGCCGGCCCGGCCACCGACCACCTGCTGACCCCCGACCTGACCGAGGGCGCGCCGCAGGTCATCGTGCCGGAACAGCATTGGCAATCCGCGCGGAGCACCGGCGATTACACCCTGGTCAGCTGCACCGTTTCACCCGGTTTCCGCTTTGACGGGTTCACCCTTGCCGCGCCCGGATTCGACATCCCGCGCGGCTGAGATCACGCCTTCCCGAAACGCAAAAACGGCCAGGCGATTGCCTGGCCGTTCTGGTTTTCTCTCCGCGCCGATCAGGCCGAGGGTTCAGGCTCCATGCCGCCATCGGGCGGGGTCTGCTTGGGCCGCGTCTTCGGGATGGCGGTGACGCTGGGCGCGCTGCCGGCATCCGAGTTGTCGTCATCCTCGTTGACATGCGGCGGCTCGCCCCGGATCACGCGCTGGATCTCTTCGCCGGTCAGGGTCTCGTATTCCAGCAGGCCCTGCGCCAGGCGCTCGAACTCTTCCTGGTGCTCCTCGATCAGCCGATAGGCGGTGGCATAGCCCTCGTCGATAAAGCGTTTGACCTCGGTCTCGATCAGTTCCTTGGTCGCGGCCGAGACCGAGAAGCCCCCGGCGCCGCCATTGGGCGTATAGCCGGCGGCGGCTTCCTGGTAGTCGATATTGCCGACCTTGTCGGACATGCCGTAGCGCATCACCATGGCGCGGGCCAACTGGCTGGCCTGCTGGATGTCGCCCACCGGGCCGGAAGACACGCTTTCGGCGCCGTATTTGAAGATCTCGGCCGCCTTGCCCGCCATGGTCATGGCGATGCGCTGTTCGGCCTCGTCCTTGAACATCTGCAGCTTGTCCATTTCCGGCAGGCTCATCACCATGCCCAGGGCCCCGCCGCGCGGAATGATCGTGGCCTTGTAGACCGGGTCGCATTTCGGCAGCTTCAGACCGACGATGGCGTGCCCGGCCTCATGATAGGCGGTCTTTTCCTTCTGGTCCTGGGTCAGCACCATCGAGCGCCGCTCGGCCCCCATCATGATCTTGTCCTTGGCGGATTCGAAATCGATCATCGCCACGAACCGTCGGCCCAGCCGCGCGGCGGTCAGCGCCGCCTCGTTTACCAGGTTGGCCAGATCGGCGCCGGAAAAGCCCGGCGTGCCGCGTGCGATCACGCGCAGATCCACATCCGGGCCCAGCGGGGTCTTGCGGGCGTGCACGCCCAGGATCTTCTCGCGGCCCTTGATGTCGGGGTTGCCAACGGTCACCTGGCGGTCGAACCGGCCGGGGCGCAGCAGCGCCGGGTCCAGCACGTCCTTGCGGTTGGTGGCGGCGATGATGATCACGCCTTCATTGGCCTCGAAACCGTCCATCTCGACCAGCAGCTGGTTCAGCGTCTGTTCGCGTTCGTCATTGCCGCCGCCATAGCCGGCGCCGCGATGGCGGCCGACAGCGTCGATTTCGTCGATGAACACGATACAGGGGGCGTTCTTCTTGGCCTGCTCGAACATGTCGCGCACGCGGGACGCACCGACACCGACGAACATTTCCACAAAGTCCGAACCCGAGATGGTGAAGAACGGAACGCCGGCCTCGCCCGCGATGGCGCGGGCCAGCAGGGTCTTACCGGTGCCCGGAGGGCCGACCAGCAGCGCGCCTTTCGGGATCTTGCCGCCCAGGCGCGAGAATTTCTGCGGGTTGCGCAGGAATTCGACGATCTCTTCCAGCTCTTCCTTGGCCTCGTCGATGCCCGCGACGTCGTCAAAGGTGACGCGGCCATGTTTCTCGGTCAGCATCTTGGCCTTGGATTTGCCAAAGCCCATCGCCCCGCCTTTGCCGCCGCCCTGCATCCGGTTCATGAAATAGACCCAGACGCCGATCAGCAGCAGGAAGGGAAGAAGGGTGATCAGGAAGGACTGGAACAGCGACTGCTGTTGTTTCTCGGCCCGGATCGGGATGTTGTTTTCGATCAGCAATTGCGTGACCGAGGCATCCTCGGGTTTGATCGTCACATAGTCCTGGTTGTCGGTTCCACGGAACCGGATCTGTTCGCCATCCAGCGTCGCCTGTGTGACCTCGTCGGCCTTTACCGCCGAAACGAAATCAGAATAGCTGATTTCGCGGCTTTGCAGCGTGCCGCCGGATCCGTTGAACAGGTTGAACAGCGCAAGGATCAGCAGAAAAAGCACGACCCAGAACGCGATGTTACGTGCATTGCCCAAGAGGGTGTCTCCTACCTATCAGGGGTACGACGTCCGTACCCCCGCTCCCTTCTTAAAATAGACAGGAATGGCCAGGGTTCAATGCGATAATGGTGCGGCAAAGAACCCGTCTTCGGCAACCGCCAGGGTCGCGCACCATTGTTCGGGCCGTCCCGCGGCCGGGGCGGCAACCAGATGATCGCCCTCCCAGACCGACGGAGAGGCCAACAACGCCGGGCGCGGCAGGCCGATGTCGCGCCAATCCGGGCATTGCTCCAGCCCGGACCGGCCCATCGCGCGGATCTCGCAGCCATGCCCGTTGGGACCGGTCAGCCGCCAGCGGTTGTCCCAGATATCGCCGGGCCGGGCGGTAACGTCCCGCACCGCCGCATATTCCCGGCAGATCCACAGGCCCGCGCCGTTGCGCAGGATGCGGCAGCCGCCCAGCGTGCCCGCTGGATTGCCCTGGCGCATCGCCGCCAGCAGCTCGGCCAGCGGTGCGCGGCGGGGCGGATATTCCGCCCCCGCGACCCAGCCGATGGCGCGCAGCAGGATGCGGCGGGCGATCTCTTCCGGCAGCGCGGCAAAGCCCGCCGGCTCCAGCAGGACGGCGCCGTGGCGGATCTTTGCCACCTCCTGCGCCGCGTCGGTGGTGCATTGGTCCAGCGCATCGCGCGCGCGGGCCATATTGTCGGCCACTCGCACCAGCGCCTCGGCGGTCAGGCCGGTGTCTTCCAGCAGTTCCAACGCCCGCCGCGCCCGGATCCGGCCAAAGGCGTCGTCCTGATTGCTGGGATCCTCGGCCCAGCTCAGCCCGTTGCGGGTGAGGTAGGCGCGCAGCGCCGCACGCGACAGCCCGAGCGCCGGGCGCAGGAAGGGCACGCCCAGCACCACCCGGCGCGGCTGCATCGCCGCCAGCCCATCGACCCCGGCAGCGCGGGACAGCCGCATCACGAAGGTTTCGGCCTGGTCGTCCGAGGTGTGGGCCAGCGCCACCGCCCCCAGCCCCGCAGCGCGCGCCCAGTCTGCCAACAGGCGATAGCGCGCGCGCCGTGCCTGGTCCTGCAGGTTGCCTTCGCCGTCCCAGCCGGACCAGCGCAGGGTGGCATGGGCGATGCCCAGCGCCGCCGCCTGCGCTGCCACCGCCTCGGCCTCCTGCGCCGCTTCGGGGCGCAGACCGTGATCGACGGTGGCCGCCGCAAGGCGGTCGGGATCGAAACACCGGCTCAGAATATGCAAAAGGGCGACCGAGTCGCCCCCACCTGAAACCGCAATGCCCAGCCGCTCGGGCGGCGCGCCGGAAAACCCGTTGCGCACCGCCTGAAGGATATGGGCGTCGGCCTCGTTCAAGTGCAGCCCAGTTTGCTCATCTCGTTGCGGGCTTCCAGGGCCGCCTCGCCGGCCGGAAAGCGCGACCCGACCTCGCCCAGCGTGATGCAGGCCTGCTGGGTCTGGCCCAGCCGGCCCAGCGCCGCGCCGAGTTGATACAGCGCATCCGGCGCCACCGGACCGGTGGCGTTCAGGTTGAAACTGGACAGATAGGCGCGCGCCGCCTCGCGGGTGTCGCCCAGCTGGTCCAGCGCATGGCCGCGTTTCAGATCGGCCTCGGCCGCCAGCGGGCTGCCGGGATAGGACTGGTTGAAGGTCGCCAGAAGATCGGCGGCCTTGCGGTAATTGCCCTCGTCCAGCGCAGCCATCGCGGCCTGGTAATCGGCCTCTTCCCCCACCGCCAGCTGCGGCTGGCTGCTGGTGGGCGCCTGGGTGCCGGGCAGCGGGGCGGCGGCGGTCGGTTCCACCCCGCCCAGCGTGGTGGTGTCGCTCAGCTTGCTGACATCACCGCCTTCCAGCTCGACCAGCCGGAATTCCAGGTCGCCGATCCGGTTGGTGCCATCGGTCACCACTCGGTTCACCCGGTTTTCAAGCTGCTCGGTCTCCGAGGTCAGGCGCTGAAGTTCGGCCTCCATGGCGGCAACACGGTCCAGCACGGAGGAGCCGGCCAGGTTGACCTGCGGCGATCCGGTGGTCGACAGCTCGCGCTTGAGCTTCTGGATCTCGACAAACAGGATGTTCAACTCCTGACGGATATCCGCCAGCGTCTCGTCCCGCGTCTGCGCCGCCAGCGGCAGCGGCGCCGCAAGGGCCAGGGCCGTGAGAACCGCACATAGGACGCGCATGGCCCGTTACCCTGTCAGCGCGCTGGACAGCACCGTCACCGCGCGGCGGTTCTGCTGATAGCAGGCTTCTTCGCTGCAGATCTCGATCGGGCGTTCCTTGCCATAGCTGATCACCTGCAGCCGGTTGCCGGCCACCCCGCGCGAAATCAGGTATTCGCGAGCCGCATTGGCCCGGCGCGCACCCAGCGCCAGGTTGTATTCGCGGGTGCCCTGCTCGTCCGCGTGACCCTCGATCACCGCGATATAGTCGGTGTTGGTCAGCAGCCATTGTGCCTGACCGTCCAGCACCGTCTGCGCCTGCGGGCTCAGCGTGGACTGGTCCACGGCAAAAAGCACCCGGTCGCCGATGGTCTGGTTGAAATAAGCCGGCGAGGTCGGATCGCTGACCGAACCGGGCACCACCGCCCCGGCCGTTCCGGCCGAAGACAGCGCGTCACGGCCGCCGAACAGGCCGCCATTGCTGCAGGCAGATACAACCAGCACTGCGCCGATTGTCAGAAACTTTGTGAGGGTACTCATTTAAATGCCTCTCGGTTTATCGTTCTTGATCCGTTTCTACCACAGGCCCGCACGCTTGTGAACGCGGGCCATCGGGCCGGCGATCAATTCTGCAAAGGGGACCAGGCCGGGTCGGACGCGCCATCGGGAGTGCGCACCGGCTTGAGATTGCGGCCGGTGATATCGACCGACCACAACGATGACCGGCCCTGCGCGCCCTGGGTTTCACGGGCGAACATGATCACCCGCCCGTTCGGCGCCCAGGTTGGCCCTTCGTCCAGGAACGAGGCGGTCAACAGCCGTTCCTCGCTGCCGTCGGTGCGCATCACGCCAATATGGAACCGGCCCTGGTTCTGCTTGGTAAAGGCGATCATGTCGCCGCGCGGCGACCAGACCGGGGTGCCATAGCGGCCGGGGCCAAAGCTGATCCGGGTCGCCTCGCCGCCCCCGGCCGGCATGACATAAAGCTGCTGGGTGCCGGACCGGTCGCTTTCGAACACGATGCGGCTGCCATCGGGCGAATAGCTGGGCGCGGTTTCGATCGAGGGCGCATTGGTCAGGCGCGACAGCTGGCCATTGGCGATGCCCATGGCATAGAGATCGGTATTGCCGCCCTGGGTGATCGAGAACACCACGGTCTGGCCGTCGGGGGCAAAACGCGGCGCAAAGCTCATCGTGCCCTCCTGGCTTTCCAGCACCCGCCGTTCCACCCGGCCCACATCCAGCACATAGATGCGCGGCGCACCGCTTTCATAGCTGGTATACAGTACCCGGTCGCCGGTAGGGGAAAAGCGCGGCGCCAGCACCAGGGCGCTGGAATCGGTCAGGTATTGCAGGTTGGCACCGTCGTAATCCATGATCGCCAGCCGCTTCAGCCGCTGGTCCTTGGGCCCGGTCTCGGACACGAAGACCACGCGGCTGTCGAAGTAGCCGCCCTCGCCGGTGATCCGGCTATAGACCGCATCGGCCACCTTATGCGCCATGCGCCGCCAGCCGGCGGTCGAGCCGGTAAATTGCAGACCGTTGCCCAGTTCGGCATCGGAAAACACGTCATAAACCCGAAACTGCACCGTCAGTTGGTCGCCCGCGGCACTGACCGAGCCGGTGATCAGCGCCTGCGCGTTGATCGCCTTCCAATCGGCATAGTTGACCGGGGCGGCAAAATCGCTGACCTGGCTGATATAGGCGGTGTTGGGCACCTCGCGGAACAGCCCGGTGCCGGCCAGATCGGCGGCGATCACCCGAGCCAGATCACGCGCCACCTGCGCCGCCGCCGCGTTGGCCGGGACGAAATCGGGCACCGCGAAGGGCAGCGGTTCGATCACGCCCTCGTCGATCTGGATCCGCAGCGGCCCGGTCTGGGCCGAAAGCGGCGCTGCAAACAGACAGGCTCCGGCAATCAGGCCCAGGAGTACTCGTATCATCTGATCCGCATCCTTTCGGGATTAAACGTCATCTCGATATCACGCCAATGTGCATATTTCTCGGTCGGCAGGTCAAATCCCGAGCCACCACAGCGAATAATCGCGCGGCGGGCCGCTTCGAAGGCCTGCCTGGCCGAAGAACTGTCACCGCCGGAACTGGACAGCATCCGGATCGAGCCGGTATCGGGCCGGCCGTCCTGCTGCATCGCCACGCTGACCACCACCGTGGTGTTCAGCGCCGCCGAGGACAGCGACCCGACGTTCCAGCACCGCGACACCGCCACGCGCAACGACTCTTTCTCGCCGGCCGACAGGGGCGGACCGGCGGGTTCGGCCGCGACCTCTTCGCCGCCGCCCAGGGCCTGGGCCAGCGCATCGTTGACCGCGTCGCGGGTATCGGCGCGCGGCGTCTCGGGCTGC
>NZ_PGTB01000190.1 GCF_002786325.1 Pseudooceanicola lipolyticus
CGACGCGGCCGCCTGAGCGCGGTATCCGCAGCGCAGTCCCGGGCTTGCCCCGGGATCTCGGGACCGGCCCGGCGCGGCCCCGGCTGATCGGCCGGGGCCGCGTCTTTTTCCCTATGCCACGCCGGTGGCGGCGCGGTTCGAGAACGCCTGCGCGGTGTCGAAAAACGCCTCGACAATATCGCCCCGCGCTTCGGCCAGGCTGAAGGCGGTCTCGTCGGTTTCGGCCTTCATTTCGTCGATGGGCAGGCGTTTGACCCCGTCGGCGCGGCTGGTGCCGTATCGCCACAGAAACCCGATGCCCAGCCCGTTTACCACCGCCTCGTACAGCCCGTCACGGGCATCCAGCGTCAGGAACGGCACCGGCACCTCGCCGGTCCGGGCGAACATGCGGTCCACCACCCGCTGCGTCGACGACCCGCGGGCGCGGAAGATCAACGGCTCGCGCCGCAGCTGCTCGGCGCTGACGCTGTCGCCCGCGGCCAGGGGATGGCCCAAGGGGGCAATCGCCACCACCGCGTTGCGCGCCAGCCCGGCGCGGCGAAACCGGCGGTCGGGCGGCACGTCGGGCAGCACGCCGATATCCACCTCGTGGGTCAGCACCGCACGGGTGATCTTTTCATGCGAACCGGTCTCGATCCGGATCTCCACCCCCGGATAGGCGCGGTGGAAATCGGCGACCAGCGCCATGCCGGGCATCGCGTTGCCAAGGCCGATGGCAATCTCGCCCCGCGCCAGCGACGAGCGGCGGCGCAACATGCGTTCCGCATCGCCGCGCGCCTCGGCCATGCGTTCGGCGGCGTTGCACAGGTCCAGGCACAGCAGCGTCGGCACCAGCCGCCCGCCTTCGCGCCGGAACAGTCGAATGCCGTAATCCGATTCCAGGGTCCGAATCTGTTTCGAGACGTTGGGCTGCGACACGCCCAGCTGCCGCGCCGCCGCCGCGTAAGACCCGGAATCGGCCACGCAGCGCACCGCTTCGAGGCGTGAAATGGTCAAAGTCATGCACGGCTCCAATCAAAGGTTTGAACGGAGCAAACCCTAGCTTTGGTTTGTTACAGCCACGTCACAGCCTGGCGCCATGGTCGCGCCAAGGGCCGCGTTGACCCGCCCCCGACACTGACAAGCGATGCCGCGCGGCCCGTGCCCGCGCGAGGAATGGAGTTTGGACCTTGGACAAGCGGATCGGCGATCCCCCCACCTGCCACCCGGTGCTGGATGCCAGGCATGTGGCACAGGCCCGGATCGTGCTGTGCGATCTGGACGGCTGCCTGATTTCCGAGGGCCGCGCCTTTGACGAGGCGCCGGATTTCGTGGCGGGCTGCGGTGACCGGTTGTGGATCGTGTCGAACCGGTCGGACATGACCGCCGCCGCGCTGGCGCAGCAGCTGGCGCGGTTGCAGCTGGACATCCCGCGCGACCGTATCCTGCTGGCCGGGGAATGCGCGCTGTCCCACCTGGCGGAAACCGGGCTGAACCGGCTGCGGCTGCAGGCGGCGGAACCGCTGCGCAAGCTGGCGGTCGAGATGGGGTTCGAACTGAACCACCCGCTGCCGCAGGCGGTGCTGCTGTGCCGCGATCCCAAGCTGACGGTTGATGGGTTCGGCTCGCTGCTGAACGATCTGGACCGCGACATTCCGCTGTGGATCGCCAACGAGGATCTGTCGCATCCCGGCCTAGACGGGCGCGTCGTGGCCGAAACCGGCGCCCTGCTGGCCGCGCTCCGGGCGATCCGACCGCAACTGGGCTGGCATACCGTCGGCAAACCCCATCCCTATATGCTGCACCACGCGCTCGACGCGGCCGGGATCGCGCCGGAAGCGGCGATATTCCTGGGTGACAATCCCGACACCGACGGCCGCGCCGCCCGGCGGGCCGGCGTGCCCTTCCTGCAGATCGACCGGAGCCTGGCGCGATGACGGTTTATGTCCTGCGCGTTCTGGTCAAGATGGCGATCACCCTGTTCGTGATCGTCTCGGCCACCTTCCTCGCCACCCGGCTGTCGGGCAGCCCGCTGGAAACCTTCCTGGGTGAAGGTCTGACGGCCGAGGGACGGCAGGCGCTGATCGATTATTTCGAACTCGACCGTTCGCTGTGGCATCAATACCTGGCCTATCTGCGCGGGGTGCTGTCGGGCGAATTCGGCCTGGGCTTTGTCGAGCGGCGGCCGGTGACCGAGATCGTCGCCGACCGGATTTGGCCGTCGTTACAGCTGTTGCTGGCCTCGATCGGGCTGACCCTGGCGGTCTCCATCCCGCTGGGGGTGATCGCGGCGGTGTATCGCAAGCACTGGATCGGTTCGGCGGTGATGGTGCTGGCCTTTACCGGCTATGCGGTGCCGGCCTTTGTCCTCGCGATCTTCATGATCCTGGTGTTTTCCTACACGTTGAACTGGCTGCCGGTGGTGGGCAACGGCAGCGCGGCGCATTTCATCATGCCGACCATCGCCATGTCGGGGGTGCTGATCGCGGCGCTGACACGGTTCACCCGCAACGCCATGTTGGACGTGCTGGGGCAGGATTTCATCCGCACCGCCCGCGCCAAGGGTCTGCCGGAACTGTGGGTGGTGCTGAAACACGGGCTGGGCAATGCCTCGATCACCGTGATCTCGGTGATCGGGCTGCAGATCGCCGGGCTGGCCGCGGCGGGCAGCGTGGTGGTGGAAAGCATCTTTTCCTGGCCGGGCATCGGCGAATTGCTGGTCACCTCGGCCATCGTGCGCGACTACCCGTTGCTGCAATTCGGCGTCATCACCGTGGCGGTGGCCGTGGTGGTAATCAACGCCATCACCGACATCGCCTATGCGCTGGCCGATCCGCGCATTCGCCTGGCCCGGAGTTGACCGATGGCAAGTTTTGCAGACCTCCCGCTCAGACGCCGTCGCCGCGCCGCCGGTGCGGGCACCGATGTGATCCAGAAGGCGGCGCTGGTGCTGGCGGTGCTGCTGGCGGCGGCGGCGCTGCTGGCGCCGCTGATCGCGCCCTTCGATCCGCTGGGTCAAAGCCTGATCGCGCGGCTGCGCCCGCCGCTGGGCTTTGAGCGCTACAGCGCCGGGCACCTGCTGGGCACCGATGAACTGGGCCGCGATGTGCTGTCGCGCGCGCTGTACGGGCTGCGCCTGACCATGTCGCTGGCGCTGGCGGGGGCGCTGATCGGGCTGTTGGTCGGCGGCACGTTGGGCCTGGTCGCCGGACTGCGCCGGGGCTGGGCGGAAGACACCATCATGGGGCTGGTCGACATGCAGATCGCGGTGCCATTCACCCTGATCGCGCTGCTGATCCTGGCGCTGCTGGGGTCGTCGATGACGGTGCTGGTCTTCGTGCTGGGCATTGCCGGCTGGGAACAATATGCCCGCATCGTCCGGGCCGAGGTGCGGCGCCTGGCGGCACAGCCGTTTATCGAGGCGGCGCGCGCCGCCGGTGGCGGCACCATTTATATCGCGCGGCACCACCTGCTGCCCAATATCGTCTCGCCGCTGGTGGTGCAGTTCACCCTGGCACTGTCCAATATCGTCATCCTGGAAAGCACGCTGTCCTTCCTGGGCCTGGGGGTGCAACCGCCGCAGCCCTCGCTGGGATCGATGGTGGGACTGGGGCGCGACTATATGCCGACGGCGCCGTGGATCGTGCTGGCTCCGGCGGCGCTGATCATCCTGCTGACCTTTGCCGTGCAGATCCTCGGCGACTGGATCCGCGACCGCGCCGATGTGCGGCTGCGGGAAAGATAACCCCAAGACGGCCGGATCACCGGCCCCTGACGAAGACCTGAAACCAAACGGAGACCACCGATGCTCAGACTGCTCCTGACCACCGCCCTTGCCGCCGGGCTTGCCCCGGCCGCCTTTGCCCAGTCGATCACCGTGGGCGCGGCCAACGTGTCGTCCTATCTCGACCCCGGCCGCGACCATTCCAATGTCGGCTCGCAGTTCTACTACAACGCCTTCGACACGCTGATCGATCGCGACCATTCCAAGCTGGAGCCGGAATGGGTGCCGGCGCTGGCCACCGAATGGAATCTGGTGGCGCCGACGGTCATGGAGCTGAAGCTGCGCGAGGGCGTGACCTTTCACAATGGCGAGCCGATGAATGCCGATGACGTGGTGTTTTCGCTGAACCGGATGATCCAGGCCACCTTCCCGCCCTACGTGGTGCGGGCCAAGGACCGGCTGGGCAATTTCACCAAGGCGGAAAAGATCGACGACTATACCGTGCGCATCCACGCCGCCCGTGAAGAGCCGCTGTGGGAAACGCTGATCAGCCTGCAGCAGGTGATGATCATCCCCGAAGACTACACCAAGGCGCTGTCGGGAGATCCGCACGTGGCCGAGGATGGCGATTACGAGGCCTTCTCGCTGGCACCGGTCGGCACCGGGCCCTACAAGATCGCCGCGTTCCAGCCGGGCGAAAAGATCGTTTACGAACGCTTCGACGCCTTCTGGGGCGATGCCGCGCCGCTGCAAACCGCCACGGTGGTTCAGATCGCGGAAACCGCGTCGCGGCTGACCGCGCTGAAGACCGGCGAGGCCGATATCGTGACCAACATCGCGCCCGATCAGCTGATGCTGATCGAAAACGACCCCGAGCTGAAGACCGCGGGCTCGGCCACCGCGCTGTTCCACGTCATGATCATGAACATGAACCATCCCAAGCTGCAGGACCCGCGCATCCGCCAGGCGATGAGCCTGGCCATCGACCGCGACGTGCTGAACGAGGCGCTGTGGCTGGGCAAGGCGGTGGTGCCGTCGACCCATACGATGAAAGAGATGGGCGCGCTGCATCAGCCCGACCTGGTGACCTTCGAATTTGATCCCGACCGCGCCAAGGCACTGTTGGCCGAAGCCGGCTATGATGGGTTCGAAATCACCTTCGACACCGCGCCGACCTATTACACCAACGGTCTGCTGGCCGCGCAGGCGATCATGGAGATGTGGGCCGCCGTCGGCATCAATGGCCGCGTCAATGTGCAGGACCAGTGGAGCGGCAGCGACCCCGAGATGATGGCGCGCAACTGGTCCAACCCGATGTATTTCGCCGACCCGTTCGGATCCTTCGGCGTGATGTGGGCGCCTGGCGGCCCGTCGGAAAGCGAAGGCCGCTTCAACACCGATGCCGAATATGCCGAAAAATGGGAACGCTTCCGCTTTTCGACCGATGTCGAGGCGCGCAAGGCGGCCTATGCCGAGCTGATGGAGGAAATCGCGCAGGATCCGCCGGTTCTGCCGCTGTACCGCCCGTTTGAAAGCTGGGGCATGAACAAGTCGGTCAACTGGGCGCCGATGCCGGGACACATTCCTTATGTGCTCGACTTCCGCGCCGGCAGCATCTCGCTCGCCGACAGTTGATCGCCCTCTGCCCGGGCGGTTCCCCCATGCCGCCCGGGCATATTCCTCACCCCGGAGACCTGATATGACCCGCATCGCCATCGTCGCCGATATTCATCACGGCAAGCCTTCGCATACCAAACGCGGCGACACCGCGCTCGACCTGCTGGCCGGCTTTGTCGCCTTCTGCAACGCCGAGGCGCCCGATCTGGTGCTGGATCTGGGCGACCGGATCTCGGATGTCGACAGCCAGACCGACGCGCGGCTGGAAGGCGAGGTCGCCGAGGTGTTCTCGACCATCGACGCGCCGGTCTATCACATCTGCGGCAATCACGACCGCGACCATCTGAGCGTGGCCGAGAATGAAGAGATCCTCGGCTGCGCGCTGGATCACCACGTGATCGACCTGGGCGCCTGGCAGCTGGCGCTGTGGCGCGCCGACAGCGTGATCCACCGGACGCCGCCGCATATCGGCTTTGACCTGCCCGAGCCCGACCTGCTGTGGCTGTCGCGGCTGATGCAGAATGCCGACAAACCAACACTGGTGGCCAGCCATGTGCCGGTGTCGGGCCACAGCCAGATTGGCAACTACTATTTCCAGCGCAACGCCGCGATTTCCACCTATCCGCAGGCCGATCGTGCCCGCCAGGCCCTGGCGCAGGCACAGGTGCCGGTGGCCTGCCTGGCCGGCCATGTGCATTGGAACACCGTGACCACGGTTGACGGCATCCCGCATATGACCCAGCAGAGCCTGACCGAAAGCTTCACCACCGGTGGTGAACCGGCCCGCGCCTGGGGCATGATCGAACTGGGCGACACGGTGGACTGGCAGGTGTTCGGCGATGATCCGTTCCAGGCGCGGCTGACCCCGACCGCGCGCCGCTGGACGCCGCCACTGGCCCCGTTCACCCGCGCGCTTGCCGCAGAGTGACCGTCATGCTTCCCGACACGCCAATCCTGTCGGTCAAGAACCTGCGGGTGGCCTTTGGCCGCCACGAGGCGGTGCGCGGCCTGTCCTTCGATATCCATGCCGGCGAAACCCTGGCACTGGTGGGCGAAAGCGGATCGGGCAAATCGGCCACGGCGCTGTCGATCCTGCGCCTGATCGAGCGCGAGGGCGGGCGCATTACCGGCGGCTCGATCCGGCTGGGCGGGACGGCGCCGGCCGAGATCACCGCGCTGCCGCCGGCGGCGCTGC
>NZ_PGTB01000191.1 GCF_002786325.1 Pseudooceanicola lipolyticus
CGAGGGCCGCGCGCCGATGCGCGAGGGCGTGCCGCTGTTCGCCGCCGAAACCGGCGGTGAACCGATCGGCCAGATCACCTCGGGCAGTTTCGGCCCCACCGTTGGCGGCCCCGTCGCCATGGGCTATCTGCCCGCCGAGATGGCCAGCGAAGGCACCCGCGTGTTCGGCGAGCTGCGCGGCAAGCGCCTGCCGCTGGCGGTAGCGCCCCTGCCCTTCGTGGCCGCGAATTTCAAAAGGTAATCAACAGGGAAAGTCCCAGATGAAATACACTGAAGAACATGAATGGCTGTTGGAAGACGGCGAACTGATCACCGTGGGCATCACCGAATACGCCGCCGAACAACTGGGCGATATCGTCTTTGTCGAATTGCCCGAGGAAGGCACCGAGGTGTCGAAGGACGACGAGGTGGTGGTGATCGAAAGCGTCAAGGCCGCCTCCGACATCCTCGCCCCGCTTGACGGCGAGATCGTCGAGGTCAATTCGGCGCTGACCGACAACCCCGGACTGGTGAACGAGGATCCGACCGGCGACGCCTGGTTCTTCAAGATCAAGCCCTCGGACCTGTCGCCGATGGCCGATTACATGGACGAGGCCGCCTATAAGGACTTTATCGGGGACTGATGGCGTGGCCGTCCGCCGCATCGTCAGCAATATCCGCGCCGACGACCCGGCCGGGGTTGCCTGCTTCTATCGCCAGGTCTTCGGGCTGGACACCGCGATGGACATGGGCTGGATCGTCACCCTAGCCGGTGGCGACCAGCCGGTGCAGATTTCGGCGATGCGCCACGGCGGCTCGGACACGCCGGTGCCGGCGCTGTCGATCGAGGTGGATGACCTCGATGCCACGCTCGCGCGTGCCCGCAGCCTGGGCCACGCCCCCGAATACGGCCCGACCGACGAACCCTGGGGGGCGCGGCGGTTCTATCTCCGCGACCCCGCGGGCACGCTGATCAACGTGCTCGCCCACCTACAGCCCTGAGATCAGGAGCCGACATGAGCTATAAACCGACCGACTATCTGCCCTATGACTTTGCCAACCGCCGCCATATCGGCCCTTCGCCGGCCGAGATGGAGGACATGCTGGAGGTGCTGGGCGTCGACAGCCTGGACGCGCTGATCGACCAGACCGTGCCCCAGGCGATCCGGCAGGAGCAGCCGCTGGATTTCGGCAAACCCAAGTCGGAACGCGAACTGCTCTACCTGATGCGCAAGACGGCAGAGAAGAACAAGGTGCTGACCTCGCTGATCGGCCAGGGCTATCACGGCACCGTCACCCCGCCGGCGATCCAGCGCAACATCCTGGAAAACCCGGCCTGGTACACCGCCTATACCCCCTATCAGCCCGAGATCAGCCAGGGCCGGCTGGAGGCGCTGCTGAACTATCAGACCATGGTCAGCGATCTGACCGGGCTGGAGATCGCCAATGCCTCGCTTCTGGACGAGGCCACCGCCTGCGCCGAGGCGATGACCATGGCCCAGCGGGTGGCGAAATCGAAGGCCACGGCGTTTTTCGTCGACGAGAACTGCCATCCGCAGAACATCGCGCTGATCCAGACCCGTGCCGCGCCGCTGGGGATCGAGGTGATCGTGGCCGCACCCGACGCGCTGGAGGCCGACAAGGTGTTCGGCGCCATCTTCCAATATCCCGGCACGTACGGGCATCTGCGCGACTTCACCCCGGAAATCGCCGCCCTGCACGAGGCCAAGGCGGTGGGCGTGATCGCCGCCGACCCGCTATCGCTGTGCCTGCTGAAGGAACCCGGTGCGATGGGCGCCGATATCGCCGTCGGCACCACCCAGCGCTTTGGCGTGCCGCTGGGCTATGGCGGGCCGCACGCGGCCTATATGGCGACCAAACAAGCCCATGCCCGCGCCATGCCCGGCCGGCTGGTCGGGGTCAGTGTCGACAGCCACGGCAACCGCGCCTACCGGCTGGCGCTGCAGACGCGCGAACAGCATATCCGCCGCGAGAAGGCCACCTCGAATGTCTGCACCGCGCAGGCGCTGCTGGCAGTGATGGCCGGGTTCTATGCCGTCTTCCACGGGCCCGAGGGGCTGCGCGCCATCGCCCAGCGCATCCACCGCAAGACCGTGCGCCTGGCCAAGGGGCTGCAGGCGGCGGGCTTCAAGGTCGAGCCGGAGCAGTTCTTCGACACCATCACCGTCGATGTCGGCCTGCTACAGCGCGGCGTGCTGCAATCGGCGGTGCGCGAGGGCATCAACCTGCGCCGGGTCGGCGACACCAAGGTCGGCATCACGCTGGATGAATGCACCCGTCCGGCCACCATCGAAAAGGTCTGGGCCGCCTTCGGCATCGACAAGAAGGACACCGATTTCACCCATGAATACTGCCTGCCCGACGCCCTGATCCGCAGCAGCAAATATCTCGACCACCCGATCTTCCACATGAACCGGGCCGAAACCGAGATGATGCGCTATATGCGCCGCCTGGCCGACCGCGACCTGGCGCTGGACCGGGCGATGATCCCGCTGGGATCCTGCACGATGAAACTGAACGCCGCGGCCGAGATGGAACCGATCAGCTGGCGCGACTTTGCCCGGATGCATCCCTTCGCCCCGGCCGACCAGGCCCAGGGCTATGCCGAGATCATCGCCGACCTCTCCGCCAAGCTGTGCGACATCACCGGCTATGCCGCGTTTTCGATGCAGCCCAATTCCGGCGCCCAGGGCGAATATGCCGGGCTGCTGACCATCGCCGCCTGGCATCGGGCGCAGGGTCAGGGGCATCGCAATATCTGCCTGATCCCGATGTCGGCACATGGCACCAACCCGGCCAGCGCGCAGATGGTCGGCTGGAAGGTGGTGGCGGTCAAATCGGCCGAAAACGGCGATATCGATCTCGCCGATTTCCGCGCCAAGGCCGAGAAGCACAGCGCCGATCTGGCCGGCTGCATGATCACCTATCCCTCGACCCACGGCGTGTTCGAGGAAACCGTGCGCGAGATCTGCCAGATCACCCATGATCACGGCGGCCAGGTCTATATCGACGGCGCCAATATGAACGCCATGGTCGGCCTGTCGCGCCCCGGCGACCTGGGCGGCGATGTCAGCCACCTGAACCTGCACAAGACCTTCTGCATCCCGCATGGCGGCGGCGGCCCCGGCATGGGGCCGATCGGGGTCAAGGAACACCTGGTGCCGCATCTGCCCGGCCACCCGCAGACCGGCGGCGCGGAAGGGCCGGTTTCGGGCGCGCCCTATGGCTCGCCCTCGCTGCTGCCGATCTCCTGGGCCTATGTGCAGATGATGGGCGGCGCCGGGCTGACCCAGGCCACCCGCGTGGCGATCCTGAACGCCAATTACATCGCCCAGCGGCTGGAAGGCGCCTATAAGGTGCTGTACCGCGGCAAGCAGGGCCGGGTGGCGCATGAATGTATCCTCGACACCCGCCCCTTTGCCGACAGCGCCGGGGTGACGGTGGATGACATCGCCAAGCGGCTGATCGATTGCGGCTTTCATGCCCCGACGATGAGCTGGCCGGTGGCCGGCACCCTGATGGTGGAGCCGACCGAAAGCGAAACCAAGGCCGAGCTGGACCGCTTCTGCGATGCGATGCTGGCGATCCGGGACGAGATCCGCGCCATCGAAGAGGGCCGCATCGACCGCGACAACAACCCGCTGAAGAATGCGCCGCACACGATGGAAGACCTGGTGCGCGACTGGGACCGCCCCTATTCCCGCGAACAGGGCTGTTTCCCCCCCGGCGCCTTCCGGGTCGACAAGTACTGGCCGCCGGTGAACCGGGTCGACAATGTCTATGGCGACCGCAACCTGGTCTGCATCTGCCCGCCGATGGAGGACTATGCCGAAGCGGCAGAGTAGCCGGCGGCGCGGCCCGGTACGGGCCGTCCTGCGCGCGGCGCTTGGCGCCGCGCCCTTTCTGGCGACCGTGGCGCTCATGCTCTGGGCTCTGTCGCACAATCCGTTTGCCCATCCCTTTGTCGCGGCGACGAATACCCAGGTGCAACGCGCGATCGAACGCGCGCTGGCGCTGCAAGTCACTCCGGAATGGGTTGCGCAGGAACTTGACCTTGCCTTGGGGGCCGGCGATCTGGACCGGGTCGAAACCCTGGTTCTGATAGCGCAGGATCAGGGCCTCGCCCCGGCCGCCGATCAACAGGCCCGGATCGAGGCGCTGACCGCCGAACATTCCGATATCGGGACAACGGCGGGCATCTGCGTTGCCTGCATGGCCGATATCGGGACATGCCAGTCTCCACGTCTGATGGCGGCCTGCGGCATCCCCTTCGAACTGACGCCCCTGGGCGATGTGAACGCGCTGCGGCGTGCCGGCATGGCGATGTGGGCCGGAGACGAGGTAGACCGGCTGGATGCGACCCTGGCCGTGGTCGGACTGGCCGCGACCGGTGCCGTGGTGGCGACGGGCGGCACCTCGATCACGATCAAGGCCGGAACGACATTGCTGCGGATGGGCCATCGTCTGAAGAGGGTGAAGCCGGGCCTGTTGCAGATGCTGAATATCGGTTTGAAACCGTCGTTGATCGGGCCGTGGCTGCTGGGCCGGGTGCCGACCGGCGCGCTGGTTGATACCGCGCGGCTTGACCGCCTGCAGAAGGTCACCGGTGATCTCAGCAGAGTGGTGCGCAACACCTCCATGACCGACAGTGTGCTGCTGCTGAACCATGTCGACGACGCGGCGGATGCGGCACGGCTTGCACGCGTTTCCGACGTCACCGGAACACGGACGCAGGCGACCTTCGACATCCTGGGAAAACAACGGGTGTTTCGCGCTCTGGTGCGGTTGTCGGACGCCGCCCTTGCCACCGCCGCCATCATCTACGCGGCAATCCTGCAACTTGTCCTTTCCGTCGCCGGCTGGATCGGAAACATGATCTTTCGCCCTGCCGTCAAGACCCTTGCACACAGAGTCTGACCTTGCCTGCGCGATGCAAAGCAAACTATTGTGCGCCTTCTGACCATCACGCATGATCCCGCAGAACAGGGAGAGCCGCACCATGCGCAAGTTTCTCGTCGTGCTGGACGACAGCCGCGAATGCCTGAACGCGATGCGTTTTGCCGCGATGCGCGCCGCGCATACCGGCGGCGGGGTGTCGATCCTGTCGATCATCGCGCCGGAAGAATTCAACCACTGGATCGGCGTCGGCGACATCATGCGCGAGGAATCGCGCGAACGGATCCAGGCGCATTTCGAGGTCTTCGCCAAGTGGATGCGCGACCGGCAGGGGATCGACCCGGAACTGATCATCCGCGAAGGCGACGCGGTGCCCGAGATCATCGCGCAGATCAAGGCGGACCCGGAAATCGGCGTGCTGGTGCTGGGCGCCGGAACCGACAAGAAGGGGCCGGGCCCGCTGGTGACCCAGCTCAGCCGCTCGGCCGGGTCGCTGCCGGTGCCGATCACCATCGTGCCGGGGGATCTGTCCAAGGAGAAGCTGGAGGCGATCACCTGACCACCGGCGCGGCACAAATTTGATCGATCAAATTTGCCAAGAATTATCCATAATTCTTGCCCCTTTGGCCATGCCGCCTCTGCCGATCAAAAGATGATGGATCCCGGATTAGAACTGTTCTAAACCTTGACTTGCCAGCCCCCTGCCCGCATATCAGCCCTACTGACACCCGGAGGTGCGCACCATGTTTATCCAGACCGAATCGACGCCGAATCCCGCAACCCTGAAATTCCTGCCCGGCCAGACCGTGCTGGAGGCCGGCACCGCGGATTTCCCCTCGGCCGACACCGCCGAGAAATCGCCGCTCGCCTCGCGCATCTTCGGGGTGGACGGTGTCGAGGGCGTGTTCTTCGGCAATGACTTCGTGACCGTGACCAAGTCTGACAGCGTCGACTGGGACCATATCAAGCCCGCCATCCTGGGCGCGGTGATGGAACATTACCAGTCCGGCCTGCCGGTGATGGAAGGCGACTCGGCCACCTCGGGCCATGCGGCCCACGAGGGCGAGGATGCCGAGATCGTCGGCCAGATCAAAGAGCTGCTGGACACCCGCGTGCGCCCGGCCGTGGCGCAGGATGGGGGCGACATCACCTTCCACGGCTTTGAACGCGGGGTGGTCTACCTGCACATGCAGGGCGCCTGCGCCGGCTGCCCCTCCTCGACGCTGACGCTGAAAATGGGCATCGAGAACCTGCTGCGCCATTACATCCCGGAAGTGACCGAGGTGCGGCCGGTTGGCGTCTGACCCCACGATCCTGGCATTTGACACATCGGCCGCGCATTGCGCGGCCGCTTTGCTGTCGGGCGACCGCCTGCTGGCGAGCCATGCCGAGGCGATGAGCCGCGGCCAGGCCGAGCGGCTGCTGCCGCTGCTCGAGGACATGCTGGACCGGGCCGGTCTGGGCTGGCGTGACCTGGATGCCATCGGCGTCGGCACCGGGCCGGGAAACTTCACCGGCATCCGCATCGCCGTCTCGGCCGCGCGCGGGCTGGCGCTGGGTC
>NZ_PGTB01000192.1 GCF_002786325.1 Pseudooceanicola lipolyticus
CGCGACCTGTTCCGCATCGCCCTGCCCGATCGCGGCCATGCGGCGGCCGCGCATCCGGTGGCGCCCGAGGCCGTCGCCTTTGCCCGGCGCCCCGGGCGTTTTGCACTGGTGATCGATTGCCTGGACGGGCGGCTGGCCCACCGGCTCGATGCACCGGCGGGGCGGCACTTCTACGGCCACGGCGCCTTTCTGCATGGGGGCGAGATCCTGGCAACCAGCGAAAGCGATTTCGAATCCGGCGCCGGCCGCATCGGGCTGTGGACACGTTCGCGCAATTATGCCCGGATCGGCGAAATCGCCTCGGGCGGGATCGGCCCGCACGATATCCGGGCATGGTCGGACGAGGTGCTGGTGGTGGCCAATGGCGGCATCCGCACCCATCCGGACAGCGGCCGGGCCAAGCTCAACCTGGCGACGATGCAGCCGAACCTGTCCTATGTCACGCTCTCGGGCGAGGTTCTGGACCAGGTGCAGCTGCCAGCCGACCTTAGGCAGAACTCGATCCGCCACCTTGCCCTTGCCCCGGATGGCCAGGTGGCCTTTGCGATGCAATGGGAGGGCGAACCCGGCGCCGCGACGCCGCTGCTTGGCCTGCACCGACGCGGCGCAGCGCCGGTCCTGGCGGCGGCTGATCTGGCCGAGCAATTGGCGATGCAGGGCTATGCCGGCAGCATCGCCTTTGCGGCGGATGGGTCTACTGTCGGCATCACCTCGCCGCGCGGCGGGCGATTGCATCTGTTCGACCGCGACGGCGGATTCATCGCCGCGTTTCGGCGCGCGGATATCTGCGGGCTTGCAGCCGGCCCGGCCGGCTTCGTTGCAACCGATGGCCTGGGCGGCGTGCTGCAGGGCACCGCGGCGGCGCTTGCGCCGCTCAGCACGGCCGAGCGCGCGTGGGACAACCACCTGGTGGCGATCGCCGGCTGAACGTGACCATCGGCCGATGCTGGCCAGCCTGGTCGAGGCACCCCGTTCCAAGGTCCGATCGGCACTCTCGCTCGCAGGGTTGAGGCCCATTCCTGCGACGATTGTATTCTAGATTCCTCGCACTTAGACACGATTTCAAAATCATGCCGCAGAAATTCGACGGAAGGAAAATCATGACCCGGTCCAGCGCGCACCACTGTTTCGATTTCTCGGCCCTGACACCGCGCGATGCCTATAAGGTGATGATCGGCACCATCGTGCCGCGCCCGATCGCCTGGGTGACCACGGTCTCGCCCGAGGGCGTGGTCAACGCCGCGCCCTATTCCTTTTTCAACTGCCTGTCCGCCGACCCGCCGATCCTGGCGCTGGGGGTCGAAAACAAGCCCGACCGCAGCTTCAAGGACACCGCCTACAACATCCGCATGACCGAATGTTTCACCGTCAACATCGTCGACCGCGCCAATGTCGAGGCGATGTCGGTCACCGCCGCCGGTTTCGAACCGGGGGTGGACGAGCTTGACATCGCCGGCCTGTCCGCAGTGCCCGGCGAAAAGGTTGCCTGCCCCCGCATCGCCGAGGCGCCGGTAGCCTTCGAGTGCGAACGCTATCTGGGCATCGCGGTCAGTTCCGCCCGCGAAATCATCCTGGGCCGCATCGTGATGGCCCATATCCGCGAGGACATCATCGACCCCGCGACCTGTTATTCGGACCACACCAAGCTGGACGCGATCGGCCGCATGGGTGGAAACGGCTATGCCGGCACCCTGGACTATTTCGACCGGCCGACGCCCACAGCCGAAGAGCTGTTGAACGGATCCGGGACCAAGGCGGCGTCCGGCAGCCGGTGATCGCCCGCGCCGCCCTCGGCCTCCGGCTTGAGAGCGCGCCAGGGCGCGGCTAGGCTTTTCGCATGTCAGATCGGGATCGCCTCGCCGCCCATGCGGAAGACGAGAGCCTGTCCCGCGCCGTGTGAGGCCCCATGTGGACCATTCTCGCCAACCGCACCTATCGCCACCTGTTCCTGGCCCAGGTGGTCGCTCTGCTGGGCACCGGGCTGGCCACCGTGGCGCTTGGTCTGCTGGCCTATGACCTGGCCGGGGACGGCGCGGCAATGGTGCTGGGCACGGTCTTTACCATCAAGATGCTGGCCTATGTCGGCATCGCCCCGCTGGCCGGCGCTTTGGCCGACCGGGTCGACCGGCGGGCCTTTCTTGTCGCGCTTGACCTGCTGCGGGCCGGCTGCGCCCTGGCGCTGCCCTTCGTGACCGAGATCTGGCAGGTCTATCTGCTGATCTTCCTACTGCAATCGGCCTCGGCCGCCTTCACCCCGACCTTCCAGGCGACGATTCCCGATGTTCTGCCGCAGGAGGATCGTTATACCCGGGCGCTGTCGCTGTCCCGGCTAGCCTATGACCTTGAAACCATCGCCAGCCCGGCGCTGGCCGCGCTGCTGTTGGCGGTGATGACCTATAACGCGCTATTCCTCGGCACGGTGGCAGGCTTCCTCGGCTCGGCCCTTCTGGTGGTGTCCGTCGTCCTGCCCAGCCCGAAACCGTCAAAGCCGCGCGGGATCTACGACCGCACCACGCGCGGCATCCGCATCTACCTTGCCACCCCACGGCTGCGCGGCCTGCTGGCCCTGAACCTCGCGGTGTCCGCCGCGGGCGCGATGGTTCTGGTGAACTCGGTGGTGCTGGTGCGCGGCACCTTGGGCCTGCCGGACAGCGCCCTGGCCTGGACGATGTTCGCCTTTGGCGCCGGATCGATGTCGGCGGCGCTGTTGCTGCCCCGGCTGCTGGACCGGCTGCCGGACCGACCAGTGATGTTGGCGGGCGCGGCGCTGATGGTGGCAAGCCTGGCCGGCCTTGCCGCGGTCATCGGCTGGACCGGGCTTGGCTGGCCCGCCCTGCTGGGCGCCTGGGGGCTCATCGGTATCGGCTATTCCAGCGTCTTGACCCCCTCAAGCCGGCTGTTGCGGCGATCCGCCCATGCCGAGGACCGACCCGCGGTTTTCGCCGCACAATTCGCCCTGTCCCATGCCTGCTGGCTGGGCAGCTATCCGTTGGCCGGCTGGCTGCTAACCCGTTTCGGCGCGGCTCCGGCACTGGTCGTGCTGGCCGGTGTCGCCGCTCTGGGCCTGCTCGCCGCCCGGCATCTCTGGCCGGCGCATGAAGCACCAGAGGTCGAACACACCCATGACAACCTGCCGCCGGACCACCCCCATATCCTGGGGCAAAAGCGGCACAGCCATCCCCTGGTTATCGATGACCGCCACCCGAAATGGGCGACGCATTTCTGAACGGGCAGATCAGCATCCGCTGTGGGGCGCGCAGATCATTCAAAATCATGAACTCGCCGCAAAATGCCGGTGGCGGCAGGGGCCGCCACCAACCGTCCGGGCCTGTCGGTTCACGCCGGCAACGGGCCCAGAATTTCCTGCCCGTATCGCGCCGCCGAGGCGACAAGCCGCGCAATGTCCGGTGCCGCAGCATCCGCCGCGCCACTGTCCTCGATCGGCTCGCTGTTTTCGACCACGAAGTCCGAGAAGCGGCCGCCCACGGTCAACAGCACCAGCCGGGCCGGCGTGGCGCTGATCACACGAAAGCCATGCGGCACGTCGCGCGGGCCGAAGGCAAAGCCACCGGCGCCCAGCACCGTCCGGCTGTCACCGACAAGCACCTCGACTTCTCCCTCGATCAGGTGAAACCACTCGTCCTCGTCATGATGCACGTGCCAGGGCGAGCTTTCGCCTGGCGGCAGCTGCAGTTCCACCGCGTGCAGCCCGCCGGTATCGGTTCCGTTGCCGAGAATGCGGGCAGTGAAGCTTAGAAAGCGCCGCGGCTGTGCCGCCGCTTTCTGCACCGGCACGGCAAGGGCCGGTGCCGGGATCGTCTGTTGCAAGGTCATCTCAGACTCCGACTTTACACCAAAGGCGGAATCGCCTAATTTGGTGAGAATAATTTTTCACGAAATTATCTTTTCGTCAATATGGAGCCGACATGCCCCGCAGCTATCGACAGTCCCGCCGCGCCGCGGCCCAGGACGAGACCCGCGCCAGGATCCTGGCCGCGACGATGGAACTGCATGTCGAACAGGGGGTGGCCACCACCTCCTTTCCCGATGTCGCGGCGCGGGCCGGCGTCGGCGCTGCCACCGTCTATCGGCATTTCCCGACCCCGGATTCGCTGGTCGAGGCCTGCGGCGCGCATGTCTGGGAGGAAATCGACCCGCCGCGGCCCGACCGCGCCGCCGCAACCTTTGCCGAGCTGGACTCGCGGGCCGACCGGCTGATCCGCCTCGCCGACACACTCGATGCCTTTTACACGCGGGCCCAGGCGCCGCTCTGGAGCGCTGTCCGCGATCAGGACCGCGTTGCGCCGCTGGCCGGTTTCCTTGCCGAGATCGGCAAGGGCGTCACCGCTTTCGTCGCTGAGGCGCTGCAGGAGGCGCCGCAGTCCGCCAACGTCAAACGCGCGGCGGCACTGGCCGATTTCACCGTCTGGCGCGCCTTGTCCCAGGCCGGCCACGACCCGCAGCAGCGCCGCCAGATCCTCGTCACCATCCTGCAAGCGACAACCCGCCGCGACTGAGCGCTGGCCCGGGAATTGATATTGGGAAAACTCTGGTAGCGGAGGAGGGACTTGAACCCCCGACACGCGGATTATGATTCCGCTGCTCTAACCAACTGAGCTACTCCGCCCCGAGTGCAGGCCACGTAAGGCAGGCACATCGGGGCGTCAAGAGCGAATCTGCCCTAGCCGCCGCGCAGTGTGTCGATCATCAGCTGCACATTGGCCGGATCGGCATCCGGGGTGATGCCGTGGCCCAAGTTGAAGATATGCGGCCCGCCGGCAAAGGCCTGCACCACCGCGCGGGTCTCGGCCACCAGTTCCGCGCCGCCGGTCACCATATGCGACGGCGCCAGATTGCCCTGCACGCAGCCGTCGCGCTGCACATGCGCCACCGCCCATTGCCGGTCCACCGCGTTGTCGAGCGCCACGCAATCCGCCCCGGTCGCACGGGCAAACCCGTCATAGCGCGCCCCGGCCTCGCGCGGGAAGGCAATCACCGGCACGTCCGGGTGACGGACCTTCAGCGCCGCGATGATCTCGGCGGTGGGCGCCACCGCGTAGCGGTCGAAGGCGGCACCGGTCAGCGACCCGGCCCAGCTGTCGAACAGCTTCACCACTTCGGCACCGGCGGCAATCTGCGCCGACAGGTATTCGATGGTCGCCGCGGTGATCCGTGCGATCAGCGCGTCAAACAGCGCCGGTTGCGCCGCCATCAGCGCATGGGCCGGCGCCTGGTCGGGCGTGCCCTGCCCGGCGATCATATAGGTCGCCACGGTCCAGGGCGCCCCGGCAAAGCCGATCAGCGCGGTTTCGGCCGGCAGTTCCCGCGTCAGGATGCGCAGCGTCTCATAGACCGGCGCCAAGGTCTCGTGCACCACCTCCGCCGGTTTCAGCGCGTCGAAATCGCCCTGTGCGGTCACCGTCGACAGGCGCGGCCCCTCGCCGGGCACGAACCACAAATCGGCGCCCAGCGCCTGCGGCACCAGCAGGATATCGGCAAACAGGATCGCCGCGTCAAAGCCATAGCGCCGGATCGGCTGCAGCGTCACCTCGGCGGCCAGGTCCGGGGTGTAGCACAGCGCCAGGAAATCGCCGGCCTTCTCGCGGGTGGCGCGGTATTCCGGCAGGTAGCGGCCGGCCTGCCGCATCATCCAGACCGGCGGCACCGCCTGGACCTCGCCCGCCAGCGCCCTCAGCAATGTCTTTTGCGATGTCATGACCTTCCCCCGCATGGCTGCCGGCGATGGGTCGGATCCCTGCCCCCGAATGTCAAGCGCCGCGCGCCGGTTGAACGGCCACAAAGACGCGACTAAAGACGGCACATGACCCTGCCTCTGCCCTCTCCCGCCGCGCCGCTGCGCATCGGCACCCGCGGTTCGCCGCTGGCGCTGGCCCAGGCCTATGAAACCCGCGACCGCCTTGCCGCCGCCTTCGACCTGCCGGGCGAGGCCTTCGAGATCGTCGCCATCACCACCACCGGCGACGCGGTGCAGGACCGGCCGCTCTCAGAGATCGGCGGCAAGGGTCTGTTCACCCGCGAGATCGAGCGCGACCTGCTGTCCGGCGCCATCGACCTGGCGGTGCATTCGATGAAGGACATGCCGGTGGAGCAACCCGCCGGGCTGGTGCTCGACACCTACCTGCCGCGCGAGGACCCGCGCGACGCTTTCGTCTCTCCGGCGCTGACCTCGATCGCGGCGCTGCCGCAGGGCGCGGTTGTCGGCACCTCCTCGCTGCGGCGCAAGGCGCAGGTGCTGCACCGCCGCCCCGACCTTGGGGTGGTGGAGTTCCGCGGCAATGTGCAGACCCGCCTGCGCAAGCTGGCCGAGGGCGTCGCCGACTGCACCTTCCTTGCCATGGCCGGGCTGAACCGGCT
>NZ_PGTB01000193.1 GCF_002786325.1 Pseudooceanicola lipolyticus
CGACGTCGCCGCCGACCGCGGCGGCGACGGTCATCGACCCGACCAGCAGCACGTTCAGCAGCACCGGCGCGGCGGCGGCGGCGGCAAAGCGGCCGGTGGCGTTCAGCAGGCCGGAAAACAGCGCCGCCAGCGAGATGAACAGCACGTAGGGAAAGGCGATGCGCCCGAATTCCACCGACAGGGTGAATTCCTGCTGCCCGGCAAAGCCGCTGGCCAGCCCGAAGATCAGCCAGGGCATCGCCAGCTGCGCCAGCAGCGTCAGCGCGATCAGCACGGTGGTCAGTGCCGCCAGCGCCTCTTCGGCAAAACCGCGGGCGTCTTCGCCGGTCTGCAGCTTTTTCGAGAACATCGGCACGAAGGCCATGTTGAAGGCGCCCTCGGCAAAAAACCGGCGGAACATGTTGGGCAGGCGGAAGGCCACGACATAGGCCTCGTAAAACGGCCCGGTGCCCAGCAGCGCCAGGATCATCGCGTCGCGGACGAAGCCCAGTATGCGGCTGAGCATGGTCCAGACCCCAACGGTCAGGAAGCCGGAGATCAGGCGGATCGGTTTCATGGCTGCTCCTGCAAGGCCTGCCCGGTGTTCTTGTCGCTTTTGCGGCAGGAGTAGCGGTTTCCGCAGCGCTGGGAAAGGTGGTGGGGCGGCAAGCGGGCGGGCAGAAGGCAGTCAAGCCGCATTCTGGTTCGAATTTTTCCATAATTTTGCCGAACCGCCCGTTTATCGCCTTGAACGTTTATTGAGTGACAGGTTGCCGTTATGTCCAAGACCACCGAGACCCTGCACCTTTTGGGTGCGTCCAATCTGACCATTTCCGATGGCGGCGAGCTGTCCGGCTATAGCCAGGGCGATGGCAGCCACATGCTGGGCAAGAGCATCACGCTGAACTCGACCGACTGGGAAGCGATCAGCGTCCGGGACAATGACGGCAGCTTCGCCGACAACGACGGCAGCCAGCGGTTGAATGGCGACCAGGCCTTCGACGGCAAGAAATATGCCGATGACAGCAAGTTCGAGGCTGAATACGGCATGGTGGTGCAGGACCCTGACGGGAACACCTACACGCTCCTTGGTTTCAACATCAATGAAGGCGGCAAGGGCGCGTCCTACGCGACGGTCGAGGGGCTGGCCTTTGTCGGTGACTCCTTCCCGCCGGCCGGGGTGCCGTTGAAGGTGATCAAGGCCTATGAGGGCCCCTCCGAGGCCTATGCCGACATGGCGACTCCGGCCTGTTTCACCGCCGGATGCCGCATCGCCACCCCTGACGGGCTGGTCCCGGTAGAGGCGCTGCGCGCGGGCGACCGGGTGGGCACGGCGGATCACGGCACCCAGGAGATCCGCTGGATCGCCCACAGCCACCTGACCGGCGCGGTGCTGCGCGACCATTGCGAGTTCCGCCCGATCCTGGTGCGCAAGGATGCGCTGGGCCCCGGCTGCCCGGACCGGGATATCCGGCTGTCGCCGCAGCACCGGGTGCTGATCGGCGACGAACGGGCACAGCTGTTGTTCGGCGAGCCCGAGGTCTTCGTTCCGGTCAAGAAACTGGTGAACGGCACGTCGATCCTGCGCGATGACCGCGCGCCCGACGTGGCCTATTTCCACCTGCTGCTGGAGCGGCACGAGGTGATCTGGTCCGATGGCATGGCCAGCGAAAGCTATCTGCCGGAAGAGGCGGAATTGCTGATGCAAGGCCAGGGCATAACACTGCCGGCGCCGATCCGGCGCCAGACCGTAGCGATGGCGCGGCCCTGCATCTCGGACAAGCGCACCAGTCTGCTGCGGCTGGCGGCCTGAACGGTCTAGGTCGCGGCGCGTTCGGCACCTTCGCTGATCGCCTGGCGCAACTTTTTCTCCAGCGAGCGCTGCTTGGATTCGGACTGGTATTTCAGTCCGAACATGTCCTTGACGTAGAAGGTGTCGACCACCTGTTCGCCAAAGGTCGCGATCACCGCGTTGGCGATATAGACATTGCTGGCCGCCAGCGTCCGCGCCAGATCATATAGTAGGCCGGGACGGTCGCGGGTATCGACCTCGATGATGGTGTAGATATCGGAGCCGTCATTGTCGAACTTGATATGGGTCGGCACCTCGAATCCGCGCTCGCGTTTCTTGATCTTGTCGCGCGATTTCAGCGCCTCGCGCGCAACCACCTCGCCTTTCAGCGTCTTGGTGATCATCTGGGTCAGGCGCGGCAGGCGCGACGCCTCGTAGGGCCGGCCATCGGCATCCTGGATCCAGTAGGCATCGGTGACATAGCCGTCCTTCGAGGTATAGCTGCGGGCGTCGACCACATTGGCCCCGACCAGCGCCAGCGCCCCGGCCAGCCGGGCGAAGATGCCCGGATGATCGGGCATGACGAAACAGGCTCGGGTGGCGTCGCGGTCCTCATCCGGGTGCAGCTTGACCAGCATGCGGTCGGGATCGCCGGATTCGTCCAATTCGCGCAGCATATGGGCGAAATCGATATGGGCGGTGACATGCAGCCCCTGCCAATAGGGGGCATAGTGGCGCGAGGTTTCGGTTTTCAGCGCGGCGCGCGGCCAGTCCGGCAGCGCCTGGCGCAGCAGCCGCTTGGCCTCGGTGCCGCGGTTCTCGCGGTTCAGCGCCTCCATCCCTTCTTCCATCGCCCGCTTGGTCTGCCGGTACAGCGCGCGCAGCAGCGCCGCTTTCCAGTTGTTCCAGACATTCGGCCCGACGCCGCGGATGTCGCAGACCGTCAGCACGGTCAGCAAATCCAGCCGCTTGACCGTCTGCACCGCCTTGGCAAAGTCGCGCACGGTGCGCGGATCGGCGATGTCGCGTTTTTGCGCCATGTCCGACATGAGCAGGTGATAGCGCACCAGCCATTCGACGGTTTCGCTGTCCTGCTTGTTCAGACCCAGCCGCGGCGCCACCTTGCGGGCAATCTGGGCGCCCAGCTGCGAATGGTCTTCGGGACGGCCCTTGGCGATGTCATGCAACAGCAGCGCGACATACAGCACCTTGCGGTTCACACCCTCTTTCAGGATGCCCGAGGCCACCGGCAGCGTTTCCTTCAACTCGCCGTTTTCGATCTGTGCCAGCGTCTTGATGCACTGGATGATGTGTTCGTCCACCGTGTAGCTGTGGTACATGTTGAACTGCGTCATCGCCACGATGGGTTCGAATTCCGGCAGGAAGGCCGACAGCACCCCCAGTTCGTTCATCCGGCGCAGGGCGCGTTCGGGATTGCCGTGTTTCAGCAGGAGGCCCATGAAGATCTGCTGGGCCTCCTTGTTGTTGCGCATGTTCTCGTCGATCAGGCTGAGATTGGCGGTGACCAGGCGCATCGCGTCGGGATGGATCAGCATCCCGGTGCGCAGCCCCTCGTCGAACAGGCGCAGCAGGTTCAGCTTGTCCTTCAGGAACTCCTCGGGATCGGCAATGGCGAGCCGGTTGTTGACCTCTTCATATTCCGGTTTGACCTTGCGCTTGCGTCGGAAGATGCGGTCGAGCAGGGGTTCGGACTTGACGTGGATGGCTTCGAGCTTGGTCAGCACGATCCGGGTCAGGTCGCCCACCGCGGTGGCCTGGCGGAAATAGTCCTGCATGAAGAATTCGACGTCGCGGCGGCCATCCTTGTCCTTGTAGCCCAGCCGCTCGGCCACCTCGATCTGCAGGTCGAAGGTCAGCTGTTCGGTGGGGCGCCCGGTGACCAGGTGCATATGGGCGCGCACCGCCCACAGGAAATCCTCGGCCTTGACGAAGCGCTCGAACTCGCTGGGTCGGAACACACCCAGCGGCACCAGCTCGGCGGCGTCCTGGACCCGGTGAATATATTTCGCGATCCAGAACAGCGATTGCAGGTCGCGCAGCCCGCCCTTGCCCTCTTTCACGTTGGGCTCGACCACATAGCGCTGGCCCTGCTTGCGGTGCCGCTTGGCCCGTTCCGCCAGCTTGGCCTCGACAAATTCGCGCTCGCCGCCCGAAAACAGATCGGCGTTCAGCCGGCGGTCGAGATCGGCGGCCAGCCGGGCGTCGCCGGCAAGAAAGCGGTGTTCCAGCAACGCGGTGCGGATGGTGAAATCGTCCTGGCCCAGGCGGATGCAATCGCGCACCGTGCGGCTGGAATGGCCGACCTTCAGCTTGAGATCCCACAGCATGTACAGCATCGATTCGATGCAGCTTTCGGCCCAGGCGGTGATCTTGTAGGGGGTCAAGAACAGCAGGTCGACATCCGAGAACGGCGCCATCTCACCCCGGCCATAGCCGCCGACGGCGATCACCGAGATGCGTTCGCCAGCGGTCGGATTGGCCAGCGGATGCAGCCAGGTGCGCGACACGTACAGCGCGGTGGTGACCAGCCCGTCGGTCAGGTAGGTATAGGAGCGGGTGAGCATCCGCGCCTCGAGCGGCGCCGCGGCAAAGGCGCGGGCGATCACCGCGCGTCCGGCGGCATTGGCCTCGCGCAGCACGCGGACGGTTTCCGCCCGCAGCGCCGCCGCATCCATGCCGGCATCAGCCGCTTCGCCGATGCGCGCCCGAACCGCGGCGGCATCGAAGATCTCGGAGGGCTCGCAGAGCAGCGGGCCGGGTTGCGGCAGGAGCGAGTCGGGGCGGCCGGCGGCGTCAGAGCCCGGGGCCGGCAAAGTTCGTTGGGGCAGGGTCAATCACAACCACCTGTCTGTTCTGAATCGAGGCCACCGCCAGGCCACGTTGATTGGTGCCGTCGGGCAGCAGCCGGAAGATACCGCCAACCCCCTGGAAGCCCGCCGCCTGGGTCAGCGCGGCGCCGGTCAGGGCGTCGGCATTGCCGGCGCCAACCAGTGCGCCGATGGCGGCGATGCCGTCATAGGCCAGCCCGCCGATCGGGTGCGGCTGATCGCCGAACGAGGCCTGATAGCGGGCCTGGAACTGCGCCGCCTTGGCCGGATCGGGCAGGGCGAACCAGCCGCCCTGGACGCCGGGCAGTTCCAGCGTTTGCGGCGGGATGTCCCAGCGGGTGAGGCCGATATACTGCACCGAGTCGGGCGACACGCCCGCCTCGGGCAGCAGCTGGGTCAACAGCGGCAGGGCCCCGGCGGTGTTGGCGGTCAGGAACAGCGCGTCGGCCCCGGCGGACTGGACGGTGTCGCGGATCGTCGGCACCGTGGCGATCACCGCCTGTTGCGACAGGTCATAGGGCACGGTTCCGGACACCCGCGAACCGGTACGCACCAGGGCCGACTGGAAGGCATCGCGCCCGGTCTGCCCGGCCACGTCATTGCTGTGCACGATGACGATGCTTTGTTTGCCGCGCCCGGCGGCGAAATTGGCCAACCGGGTGGCGGTATTGGCAAAGGTCGGCCCCAGGATGAAGACGTTGCCGCCGGCGATCGAGGCGTTGTTGGAGAAGGACAGCAGGTTGACATTGCGGCTGCGCACCGCCAGCCCGGCGGCATTGGCGGCCTCGGCATAGACCGGGCCCAGGATGATGCCGGCGCCGTCATCCACCGCCTGCGAGGCGGCCTGCGCCGCCAAAGCGGCATTGCCGCCGGTGTCATAGACCCGCAGGTCGACCTGCACACCCTGCAGATCCGAAACCGCCAGCCGCGCCGCGTTTTCAAGGCTCTGGGCCAGCACCGCATCGCCCGGCTGGGCCGAACTGCGCGGCACCAGCAGTGCCACCGGCACCGGGCGCGAAGTGTCGATGCTGGGCCCGCCGCCGCCAATGGTGGCGGTGTCACAGGCGGCAAGAACGAGTGCGGAGGCCACGGCGAGGCAGGCGATCGCCGCCTTGCGGGCGCTGGCAAAAACAGCAAACATGGGGGCAGTCGCTTCCTTTTCCGGCGGGTTGGCACCGCATTGGGGTTGGGCCGGGATAATAAACGTCAAACGGGACGGGTCCAGAGTTGAATTTCCAAAAGGTTAGTCTGGCGCCGGGGCTGTATTTCGTCGGCACGCCGATCGGCACTGCCCGCGACATCACCCTGCGGGCGCTGGATGTGCTGGCCTCGGCCGATCTGCTGGCGGCGGAAGACACCCGCAGCCTGCGGCGGCTGCTGGAGATCCATGGCGTGCCGCTGGATGGCCGGCGGGTGCTGGCGCTGCACGATCACAGCGGGCCGGCGGTGCAGGAGCGGCTTTTGACTGCGCTGGGCGAGGGCGCCTCGGTGGCCTATGCCTCCGAAGCCGGGATGCCGCTGATCGCCGATCCGGGCTTTGAACTGGGCCGCGCGGCGGCCGAAGCCGGCCATGCGGTGACCTCTGCGCCGGGGCCGAC
>NZ_PGTB01000194.1 GCF_002786325.1 Pseudooceanicola lipolyticus
CGGCTGGACGGCGGCGCGGCGCGGCTGGCCCAGCGGGTGGAACTGGTGCGGGCCGCGGGCGCGGACCTGCCGGATTTCTCCCCCGAGGGGCTGATGGCCGCGCTGGAGCACTGGCTGCTGCCGATGTTGGGCGGCCTGCGCACCGCGGAAGAGTGGAAACGGTTCGACCCCCTGCCCGCCCTGCGCGCGGCGCTGAGCTGGGATCAGGTGCAGTTGCTGGATGCCCGCGCACCGGAACATTTCGTCACGCCGCTGGGCCGCAAGGTGCCGGTGGATTACGGCCCCGAGGGGCCGGAGATCGCCCTGCGCCTGCAAGAGCTGTTCGGGGTCACAGCGCATCCCGAGGCGGCGGGCGCGCCGCTGAAGATCACCCTGCTGTCGCCGGCGCAGCGCCCGGTGCAGGTGACGCGCGACCTGCCCGGCTTCTGGGCCGGGTCCTATGCCGATGTGCGCAAGGACATGCGTGCGGCCTATCCCAAACACCCCTGGCCCGAGGATCCGACCCAGGCCGACCCAACCTTGCGGGCGAAGCCCCGGAAGTGAGGGCGCCGCGCCATCGCCGGGCCGCCGGCGAGGCTAGGCCTGTGCCTCTGGGTTTCTGCTGGCCAAATCCGCGTGCCCCCGGCACAAGGCGCTACCTCACCCAGATCGCCGCCCCGAGGGGCGCAGCGGCGCGTCGCGCCATTGTTCCGCACCCGATGCCGCGTTCCTGGTTGAGACCGAATGCGGTCGAAACACCCGCCTCTAGGCCGGGACGAAAAACACCTTGCCCGCCTGGGTCTGCGGCGCGATCTCGCCGCGGCGGACCAGCCGGTTGGCATGGGCCAGGGTCTCGGTGAAGGCAAAGCTCATCTGGTGCGGATCGAGTTCGCGGGTGAACAGCACCGGCACCAGGTCGGCCGCCGATTTCGGCCCCTGGGCACAGGCGGCGCGGATCCGGTCGCAGCGTTCCTCGTGATGCGCCTCAAGCTCGGCACAGCGCATGTGCAGCCCGTGGAACGGCCGGCGGTGGCCCGGCAGCACCAGCACGTCATCGGGCAGTTCGGCGCGCATCAGGCGCAGGGTGCGCAGGAAATGACCCAGCGGATCGCCATTGGGTTCGCCGGCGAAGACGCTGACATTGGGCGAGATCTTTTCCAGCACCTGATCGGCCGCGAAAAGCAGCTTTTCATCCTCGCAATAGAGCATGATCTGTTCCGGCGCGTGGCCGTCGCCCGAGAAGACGCGGAAGCTTCGGCTGCCGATCACCAGCTGGTCGCCCATCACCAAACGCAGGAAGCTGCGCGGCAGCGGTTCGATCAGCTTGAGATATTCGTTGCCCTGAATCGCGACCAGACCGGCCGCCTCGGCGCTCATCCCGTGGCTGGAATAGAAATCGAAGTAATGCCGCGAGCCGAAATCCTGCGGCGCCAGCGAGATCACCCGGCTGGACATGAAAGACGACTGGCTGGTCAGCAGCTCGGCGCCGAAGCGCTGGCACAGCCAGCCCGCCAGGCCGATATGGTCGGGGTGATGATGGGTCACGATCACCCGGGTCAGTCGCACCCCCTGCAGCGGACCGGCAAACAGCCCGTCCCACACCGCCTTGGCGGCGCTGGTGCTGATGCCGGTATCGATCACCGCCCAGCCATCGCCATCTTCCAGCAAGTAGATATTGACGTGATCCAGCCGGAACGGCAGCGGGATGCGCAGCCAGATCAGGCCCGGCGCAATTTCCGTCACCGCGCCATAATCCGGCGCGGTCTCGAACGGGAATTGCAATCTGTCGTAGACGGGGTCGCGGTTGAAGTTCAGCAATGGGGCAGCCTTTACCGGGGAATCCGGATGGGGCCGAACCATGGCCCGGATCGGCGCGGGGCACAAGGCCGGGCGCGCCGGGGGCCGGCTGGCTTAGCCCCGCTTCAGCTCGGCCAGGATCGCGTCGGTATCCGCGCCCCGTTTTGGCGAGGGGCGCGGGGTCCAGTCCGGCCGGGTGGAAAAGCGTGGCGCCGGGGCGGCCTGCAGCGCGCCGTCGATTTCGCGCCAGGTGGCGCGGCTGTGGTTCATCGGGTGCTGCATCGCCTCGACCGGGTCGAGCACCGGGGCGACGCAGGCATCGGTGCCCAGGAACAGCGAAGCCCAGTCATCGCGGGTTTTGCTGGCGAAGATGGCGTCAAGCCGCGCGGCCAGTTCCGGCCATCTGTCGGGGCCCTGCTGGGTACGGAAATCGGGATCGTCCGCCAGCCCCAGCAAATCGACGAAGGTGGCGTAGAATTGCGGTTCCAGACATTGGACCGACATATAGCCGCCATCCGAGGTGCGATAGCAGCGCGACCAGTAGGGCCCGCCCAGAGCCGAGCCGGCGCGGTCGCGCGGCAGGCCGCCGCGCTGGCGCAGGGTCATCAGCAGGTTCATCATATGCGCCGAGCCGTCATAGATCGCCGCGTCGACCACGGTGCCGTGCCCGGTGGCGCGGGCATTGAGCAGGCCCGACAGCAGACCGACCACCAGGTACAGCGAACCGCCGCCGATATCGCCCACCAGCGTCGGCGGTGGAAACGGCGCATCGCCGTCCAGGCCGGTATACCAGGCGGCGCCGGACATCGAGAGATAGTTGAAATCATGCCCGGCAGCATGGGACAGCGCGCTGTCCTGCCCCCATCCGGTCATACGGCCAAACACCAGCCGGGGGTTTTCCGCCAGGCAGATATCGGGGCCGAGGCCCAGGCGCTCCATCACGCCGGGGCGGAACCCTTCGATCAGCGCATCGGCGCCGCGCACCAGCGCCAGCAACGTCGCCTTGTCCTCGGGGTCTTTCAGGTCGAGTTCGATCGAGCGCTTGCCCCGGTCCAGCACCGGCGCCTCGGTGGCGGTGACCCTACCGGTGCCGCCCTTGCGATGCACGACGATCACATCGGCGCCCAGATCGGCCAGCAGCATGGCGGCAAAGGGCCCCGGCCCCAGCCCCTCGATTTCGATGATACGGATCCCGTCCAGCACGCTGCGCCCCTCTCGCCATTGACCCGCACAGGTGTGACAGGTGCAGGCGGTCACGGCAAGCTGCGCGGCGGTGTTGCCAAACCGCAAAAAGAAAGGGGAGCCGAAGCCCCCCTTCCCTGTCAGAACTGACAGAACGGCTTACATCATGCCGCCCATGCCGCCCATGTCGGGCATGCCGCCCGCGGGTGCGGCGCCTTTCGGCTCGGGCTTGTCAGCCACCATGGCTTCGGTGGTGATCAGCAGACCGGCGATCGAAGCGGCGTCCTGCAGTGCGGTGCGCACCACTTTGGCCGGGTCGATGACGCCAAACTTGAACATGTCGCCATATTCTTCGGTCTGGGCGTTGAAGCCGAAGGTCTTGTCTTCGCTTTCGCGGATCTTGCCTGCAACAACCGAACCGTCGACGCCGGCGTTTTCAGCGATCTGGCGCAGCGGCGCTTCCAGCGCCTTGCGGACGATCGAGATGCCGACATTCTGGTCGTTGTTGATGCCGGTCAGACCGTCGAGCGCCTTGGCGGCCTGCACCAGGGCGACACCGCCGCCAACCACGATGCCTTCCTGAACGGCGGCACGGGTTGCGTTCAGGGCGTCATCGACGCGGTCCTTGCGCTCTTTCACTTCGACTTCGGTCATGCCGCCAACGCGGATGACGGCAACGCCGCCGGCCAGCTTGGCAACACGTTCCTGCAGCTTCTCGCGGTCGTAATCCGAGGTGGTTTCCTCGATCTGGCCACGGATTTGCGAAACGCGGGCTTCGATTTCCGCCTTCTCGCCTGCGCCGTCGACAACGGTGGTCTCGTCTTTGGTGATCGAGACTTTCTTGGCCGAACCCAGCATGTCGATGGTGACGTTTTCCAGCTTCATGCCCAGGTCTTCCGAGATCACCTGGCCGCCGGTCAGGATCGCGATGTCCTGCAGCATGGCCTTGCGGCGATCACCAAAGCCCGGTGCCTTGACGGCTGCGATCTTCAGACCGCCGCGCAGCTTGTTGACCACCAGGGTGGCCAGCGCTTCGCCTTCGACGTCTTCGGCGATGATCAGCAGCGGCTTCTGCGACTGGATCACCGACTCGAGCAGCGGAACCATCGGCTGGAGGCTCGACAGTTTCTTCTCGTGCAGCAGGATCATGCAGTCTTCGAGTTCTGCAGTCATCTTGTCGGCATTGGTCACGAAATAGGGCGACAGGTAGCCGCGGTCGAACTGCATGCCTTCGACGACGTCGGTTTCGGTCTCGAGGCCCTTGTTCTCTTCGACGGTGATCACACCCTCGTTGCCGACCTTCTGCATCGCGTCTGCGATCTGGCGGCCGATTTCTTCTTCGCCGTTGGCCGAGATGGTGCCGACCTGGGCCACTTCGTGGCTGTCGGACACGTCGCGAGCGGCGGATTTGATGGCGTCAACCACTTTGGTGGTGGCCAGGTCGATGCCGCGCTTCAGGTCCATCGGGTTCATGCCCGCTGCAACCGACTTCATGCCTTCCTTGACGATGGCCTGGGCCAGCACGGTTGCGGTGGTGGTGCCGTCACCGGCTTCGTCGTTGGTGCGCTGGGCCACTTCCTTGACCATTTGCGCGCCCATGTTCTCGAACTTGTCTTCCAGTTCGATTTCCTTGGCAACCGACACACCGTCCTTGGTGATGCGGGGCGCGCCGAAGGATTTGTCCAGAACCACGTTGCGGCCTTTGGGGCCCAGGGTCACCTTGACCGCGTCGGCCAGGATGTTCACACCCTTGAGCATCCGATTGCGCGCGTCGGTATCGAATTTGACGTCTTTTGCAGACATATTTTTCTACTCCTCAGAAACTTGCGTTTGAGTTCGTGAAAACCCGTGGCGTTCAGGCGGCTTTGGCCGCAGCCGAACCTTCGATGATGCCGAGGATGTCGCTCTCTTTCATGATGAGCAGTTCCTCGCCGTCGACGGTCACTTCGGTGCCCGACCACTTGCCAAACAGGATGCGGTCGCCCGCTTTCACGGCCATTTCGATCAGTTCGCCGCTGTCCTTGCGCGCGCCGTCGCCGCAGGCGACAACTTCGCCTTCGCTGGGCTTTTCTTTCGCGCTGTCGGGAATGATCAGACCGCCCTTGGTTTTCTCGTCGCTTTCGACACGGCGCACGAGCACCCGGTCATGCAGGGGTTTGAATGCCATCTTTGCAGCTCCTTAAGGCTCAAAGTTTTTTACCTCCGGTCCCTCGGATGAGGCGACCATTAGCACTCACCTAGGTCGAGTGCTAACGGCGCGTAGATAGGGACATGGAAAAACGGAGTCAAGCAAGGCGCTGCGAAAACCGGGGGAAATTCGTCTGTTTTTGAAATGGGCTCCGGCGGGCGCCGGTTCAACCGGTGTGCCGCCTCTTTAGCGCGGCCGAGGGGCACGGAACATCCGCCGCAAAGGCAGCAAGGCCCGCCGGATGGGCGGGCCTTGCGCAAGTCATTGAAAACGACCGGTCAGTTGTTGCTGGAGCCGAAGACCGGCAGCGTCGCACTGGCGCTGGCGCCGCCGCTGGCCTCTTCCAGAACGGCCACGCGATCAGGCGACTGGCCCATCACCGCGGCACCGGCGGTCGATTTGACCGAGTCCAGCCCCAGTTTCATCCAGGCGCCGGCCTTCTGCGCATCCACCTTGGCGGTGCCGAAGCCTTCGCGCATGTGGTGGCTGACCGCCTCGCCATAGCCCAGCTGTCCGGCGGCGGTCAGCAGGATTGCCGAGGCCAGCGCCATCTGCGCATCGTCGATGCGATAGCCGACCCCCAGACAGACCTTGCCGCCCGAGATCAGCTGCGGCATCGGCTGGCCCGATTCCTGCAGCACGGCCGAGGCATCGCTGATCACCATGTCGGGGCGCGCGGTGCCCAGACCGTCGATCTGCGGGGCAATGACCTGGGCCAGGCCCTGGCACTGCTGTTCGATCTGCGCGTCGGTCAGGTTGGGAATGGTCGCGGTGATCGAGGTGCTTTCGGCCATCGCATGGGTGCGGGCCAGGCAGAACTGCTCGTTGAGCGCGAATTCCTTGTCCGACACCCGGCCCGGCGTGGTCACGCCGCCATTGGCCGCGGTCAGCACGTTGATCTCGTTGCAATGCTCGTTCACCGAACGGTCGGTCTGGCCGAAGGTGAAGGACGGCAACGTCGCGGTATCCGACCGGGCCGTCACCGGCACCTGTTCGGTCGGCTGCGGCGTCGGCGCGGGGGCCGGAGCCGGCGCGGCCACCGGGGCCGGAGCGGGCG
>NZ_PGTB01000195.1 GCF_002786325.1 Pseudooceanicola lipolyticus
CGGCATTGGCGCTGCCCAGCGGGCGCGTCGGCGCGCCAGCGGTAAAACTGCGACCGCTGCCGCCCAGCGGTGGAAAGCCGCTTTGCGAGATCTCGGCCGCGCCGCCATCCGAAACCACGGCCGCCTCGTCGCCGCCGACCTCGCGGCGGAACACCAGCACGTTGCGCCAGTTCGTGGTGGTGCCGGTCAGCCCGCTGCGCTCTTCGCTGGGCAGCATGTCGGCGCGCAGATATTCCCAGCCCTCGGCCGCCAGGATGTTCAGCGTCGTTTCGATAGAATGGGCGAACCGGTCCTGCGGGGTTTTCACCCCCTTGGCCTTCTGGCCCTTGGCCGGGGCGGGAACCACCTTGTATTCGTAGCGGGGCATAAAGGGCCTTTTCAGTCAGGAATCCGGGGGCAATCTAGCAGCTTTGCAGGCGCAGAAAAGGGCAATGCCCGTCTCAGGCGGTCTTGCGCCGGATCGCGATGGCGCCGCCCGCCGCCTCGGGGCGGGGCAGGGCGGCGTGATCGCGCCCCATCGCGGCAATGCGCGCGGCGACGTCCTCGGGGAAGGGGGCCACCCGCGGGCCGGACTGGTCGATCGACAGGAACAGCGATTCCCCCGTGGCCGCCAGCCAGCCATCGGCATGGAACAGTTCCTGATAGGTATGGATGCGCTTGGCGTCGTAATCGAGGATCTGGCAGGTGGCGATTGCCGCGTCGCCCTCGTGCAGCTCGCGCAGATAGCGGATGTGGAACTCGGCGGTATAGGTGGTCATGCCGCGGGCCTCGCGGTAATCCGGGCCCAGGCCGAATGCCTCCCACAGCTGGTCGATGCCGCGGTCGAACAGCACCGAGTAGAAGGCCATGTTCAGATGGCCGTTATAGTCGATCCAGTCGGCTTCGACTTGCATCGGGGATGACCGGAACAGCTGCGTCATCACGGATCCTCTCGGCGGCTTACAGGCCCAGCTTGGCGGTCACGATCTCGTTCACCGCCTTGGGATTGGCCTTGCCACCGGTTGCCTTCATCACCTGGCCGACGAACCAGCCGGCAAGCTTGGGGTTCTGCTTGGCCTTGTCCACCTGGCCGGGATTGGCGGCGATCACCTCGTCCACCGCCGCCTCGATGGCGCCGGTATCGGTGACCTGCTTCATGCCGCGTTCGGCGACGATCTGGCTGGGGTCGCCGCCCTCGGCATAGACGATCTCGAACAGGTCCTTGGCGATCTTGCCGGAAATGTCACCCTTCTGGATCAAGTTGATGATCCCGCCCAGCTGCGCCGGGCTGACCGGGCTGTCGCCGATGCCCTTGTCGCCATCCTTCTTCAGCCGGCCGAACAGGTCGTTGATCACCCAGTTGGCGGCCAGCTTGCCGTCCGAGGCATTGGCCACCTCCTCGAAATAGGCGGCATTTTCATGTTCGGCGGTCAGCACGTCGGCATCGTAATCCGACAGGCCGTAATCGGCCATGAACCGGGCCTTTTTCTGGTCGGGCAGCTCCGGCAGGCTTGCGGCGATGTCGTCGACCCAGCCCTGCTCGATCTCCAGCGGCAGCAGGTCGGGATCGGGGAAATAGCGGTAGTCATGCGCCTCTTCCTTCGACCGCATCGACCGGGTCTCGCCCTTGTCGGGGTCGTAGAGGCGGGTTTCCTGCTCGATCTCGCCGCCGGCTTCGACGATGGCGATCTGGCGCTTTGCCTCGTAGTCGATGGCGGCCTGGATGAAACGCATCGAGTTCATGTTCTTGATCTCGCAGCGGGTGCCCAGATGCGAGAAATCCTGCGTTTCCTGGTATTTCTCATAGGCGCCCGGCCGGCAGATCGACACGTTGACATCGGCGCGCAGGTTGCCGTTCTGCATGTTGCCGTCGCAGGTGCCGAGATAGCGCAGGATCTGGCGCAGCTTGGCGATATAGGCCGCCGCCTCCTCGGGGCCGCGAATATCCGGGCGGCTGACGATCTCCATCAGCGCCACGCCGGTGCGGTTGAGATCGACAAAAGACATGTTGGGATCCATGTCGTGGATCGACTTGCCGGCATCCTGTTCCAGGTGAATGCGCTCGATCCGCACCAGGCGGGCGATCCCGGCGCCCATCTCGACCAGAACCTCGCCCTCACCGACAATCGGATGATACAGCTGGGAAATCTGATAGCCCTGCGGCAGGTCGGGATAGAAGTAATTCTTGCGGTCGAAGGCCGAGTTCAGGTTGATCTGCGCCTTCAGACCCAGCCCGGTGCGCACCGCCTGCGCGACGCAGAACTCGTTGATCACCGGCAACATGCCGGGCATCGCCGCATCCACGAAGGCGACGTTGGAATTCGGCTCGGCGCCGAACTCGGTCGAGGCGCCGGAAAACAGTTTTGCCTTCGAGCTGACCTGCGCATGCACCTCCATGCCGATCACCAGTTCCCAATCGTGTTTGGCTCCGGCGATGATCTTTGGCTTGGGTGCCTCGTAGGTCAGATCCAGCATGTTGTCGGCCTCTTGTCGCGTTGCGCTCCCGGTTCTAGGCCAGCACCGTCAGCGGGGCAAGAGGCGGCGGTGCCAAGGTGCGCGGCGCCGGGCCTTTGCCGCGGAAAACACCTCGCAAGCGGCGCTTTACCCTGCGCGGTCACGGCGATATAAGCCGAGCCATGCCCGTTCTGCGCGTCATACCGATCCGAATTACCGGCCCGGCGGTCTGAACCCTTCAGACGCCGGACAAAGGTGTTGTGACCCGGCACCGACCCGATTAGACCCAGCCCGCAATTCCCGTATCCGAAGGACGCCGACATGTGCGCGGACAGCCCCGATTACAAAGACACCCTGAACCTTCCTAAAACCGATTTCCCGATGCGCGCCGGCCTGCCCAAGCGCGAGCCCGACTGGCTGGCCCGCTGGGAGCGGATCGGGGTCTATGACCGGCTGCGCGAGAAACCGGGACGGCAGAGCTTCATCCTGCATGACGGGCCGCCCTATGCCAACGGGCACCTGCATATCGGCCACGCGCTGAACAAGACGATCAAGGACATGATCGTGCGCAGCCACCAGATGATGGGGTTCGACGCGCGCTATGTGCCCGGCTGGGATTGCCACGGGCTGCCGATCGAATGGAAGATCGAGGAACAGTACCGCGCCAAGGGGCAGGACAAGGACGCGGTGCCGGTGATCGATTTTCGCCAGGAATGCCGCAAATTCGCCGAGGGCTGGGTGGATATCCAGCGCCAGGAATTCCAGCGCCTGGGCGTGACCGGCAACTGGGCCGATCCCTACCTGACGATGGATTTCCATGCCGAGGCGGTGATTGCCGGGGAATTCATGAAATTCCTGATGAACGGCACGCTGTACCAGGGCTCGAAACCGGTGATGTGGTCGCCGGTGGAACAGACCGCCCTGGCCGAGGCCGAGGTCGAATATCACGACAAGGAAAGCTTTACCGTCTGGGTCAAGTTCCGGGTGATCGAGGGCGGCGCCGCCGAGATGCCGGAGGGCCGCGAGGGCGGCGATTTCGACACCGCCAACCAGGCGCTGCTGGCCAAGGATCTGAAAGGCGCCTTCGTGGTGATCTGGACCACCACGCCCTGGACCATGCCGTCGAACAAGGCGGTCGTGTTTGGCGAGGACATCTCCTATGGCCTCTACGAGGTGACCGGCCGGCCCGAGGAATGCTGGGCGCGGATCGGTGACCGCTATATCCTGGCCGACAAGCTGGCCGCCGACGTTCTGGGCCGGGCGCGGCTGGACGACGGCATGTATCGCCGCCTGCGCGATGTCACCACGCAGGAATTGTCGACCCTGCGCCTGACCCACCCGCTGGCCGGCGCCGAAGGGGCCAACGGCGAATGGGACGCGCCGCGCGATTTCCGCGCCGCCGATTTCGTCACCGACGAGGAAGGCACCGGCTTCGTGCATTGTGCGCCCAGCCACGGGATGGAAGAGTTCGAGCTCTACCGCGATCTCGGAATGCTGGAACAGGTCATCACCTATAACGTGCTGGAAGACGGCAGCTTCCGCGCCGATCTGCCGTTTTTCGGCGGCACCGCGATCCTCAAGCCCAACGGCAAGGAGGGCAATGCCAACAAGGCGGTGATCGACAAGCTGATCGAGGTCGGCGGCCTTTTAGCGCGCGGCAAGATCAAACATTCCTACCCGCATTCCTGGCGCTCAAAAGCGCCGGTGATCTACCGCAACACGCCGCAATGGTTTGCCGCCATCGACCGCGCCGTCGGCGACGGTCAGGACACCCATGGGACCACCATCCGCGAACGCGCGCTGAACTCGATCGACCAACTGGTGAAATGGACGCCGAAAACCGGGCGCAACCGGCTCTATTCGATGATCGAGGCGCGGCCCGACTGGGTGCTGAGCCGCCAGCGCGCCTGGGGCGTGCCGCTGACCTGTTTCGTGAAGAAGGGCGCATTGCCCGGCGATGCGGATTTCCTGCTGCGCGATCCCAAGGTCAATGCGCGCATCCTCGAGGCGTTCGAGGCCGAAGGCGCCGATGCCTGGTATCAGGACGGCGCGAAAGCCCGGTTCCTGGGCGGCGATTACGCGCCCGAGGACTATGAGCAGGTCTTCGACATTCTGGACGTGTGGTTCGATTCCGGCTCCACCCATGCCTTCGTGCTGCGCGACCGCGCCGATGGCACCCCGGACGGCATCGCCGATGTCTATATGGAGGGCACCGACCAGCATCGCGGCTGGTTCCATTCCTCGATGTTGCAGGCCTGCGGCACCCTGGGCCGCGCGCCGTATCGCAACGTGGTGACCCATGGTTTCACGCTGGACGAGAAGGGCAACAAGATGTCCAAATCGCTCGGCAACACCATCCTGCCCGAGGAAGTGGTCAAGCAATACGGCGCCGATATCCTGCGGCTGTGGGTGGCGCAGGTGGATTACACCGCCGATCAGCGCATCGGCCCCGAGATCCTGAAAGGTGTCGCCGACAGCTATCGCCGCCTGCGCAACACTATGCGTTTCATGCTGGGCTCGCTGGGCGATTTTTCCGAAGCCGACCGGATCGACCCGGCCGAGATGCCCGAACTGGAGCGCTGGATCCTGCACCGCCTGGCCGAGCTGGACGAGGTGGTGCGCCAGGGCTATGCCGCCTTCGATTTCCAGGGCGTCTTCGCGGCGGTGTTCAACTTTGCCACCGTCGACCTGTCGGCCTTCTATTTCGATATCCGCAAGGACGCGCTTTATTGCGACGGCGACACGCCGCGCCGGCGCGCGGCGCGCACGGTGCTGGACCTGCTGTTCCACCGGCTAACCACCTGGCTGGCGCCGATCCTGGTCTTCACCATGGAAGAGGTCTGGCTGGAACGCTTCCCGGGCGAGGACAGCTCGGTGCACCTGGTCGACATCCCCGAAACACCGGCCGCCTGGCGCGATGCCGATCTGGCGCAGAAATGGGCCGGCATCCGCCGCGCCCGCCGGGTGGTGACCGCGGCGCTGGAAGTGCAGCGCAGCGACAAGGTGATCGGGGCCTCGCTGGAGGCGGCGCCGGTGGTGCATGTCGAGGATGCGGCGCTTCTGAAGGCGCTGAAATCGGTGAATTTCGACGATATCTGCATCACCTCGCATATCGCGCTGACCGGCGATCCCAGCCCCTCCGAGGCGTTCCGCCTGCCCGAGGTGGAGGGCATCGGCGTGGTGTTCGAAAAGGCCGAGGGCAGCAAGTGCATGCGCTGCTGGAAGATCCTGCCGGACGTCGGCACACATGCACATGAAGGTGTCTGCGCCCGCTGCGACAGCGCGCTGGCCTAGGGCCTGCTGCCGGGGGCGGATGCGCCCCCGGATTTGTTTCCGCTAACCTTAATGTTTACGATGGGTTGAGCGCCTGTCCCGGCCGGGACAGGCTCAGTCCCAGCAGCTGACCAGCACGGTCATCCCGTCGGCGAGGCGGTTCATCTCGTCGGGGCTGATCGCGCCGCGCTCGGTGCTTTCCGCCGGGGTCAGACCGGCCCGCGCCAGCACGCTGCGCAGCGCCGTCGCATCGGCGGCCAGGCTGACATTCTCCGGCAACTGGCGGCCGCCCGAGGGCGGCGGCAGCAGCATCCCCAACAC
>NZ_PGTB01000196.1 GCF_002786325.1 Pseudooceanicola lipolyticus
GGTGCCGCATCGGGCGCGGGTTGCGGCGCCGGCAGGATCTCCATGCTGGGCGGACGCGCTTCGATCACCGACTCGGGCAGCGGTTCCGCCTCGGCCCCGGTCTGCGCGTCTTGCGGCGCGGCGGGTTCCTCCTGCACTTGCGCCTGCACTTCCGCCTGTGCGGGCGGCGCCGACACCGCCGCGCCGGCCTGCGCCATGGATGACAGCATCAGCAGCAACACTTCCAGCATGATCTCCCCTCTCCTGTCTCGCCCGCTTGCCGGGGGGTTTTCGGGCCGGGAAACCGCCCTATACTGCCGGCAGAATTACAATAACCGCGGCGGAACACGCGCCGGTGAGGTCGAGTATGGCAGAAACCCGGGCACAGCGCCAAGCGTTCAACATCCTCGTTGTCGGCCAGTCCGGTCGGCTGCAATACGAATGCCTGCTGTTCGCCGCCTCGCTGCGGCTGTGCAGCCCGGATTTTGCCGGCCGACTGTTCGTGGCGGTGCCCCGCCCCGGCCCGCTGTGGCAAGGCGATCCCGGCATCCGGGATGCCGGGGTGCTGGCGGCGCTGGCCGAGCTGGGGGCCGAGATCCTGCCCTTTGACAGCCACGCCTTTGGCGGGACCTATCCGCATGGCAACAAGATCGAGGCACTGCTGGCGTTGCCCGAGGGCGAGCCCTTCGTGTTTTTCGACAGCGACACACTGATCACCGGCGATCTGGCCCGCGTGCCGTTCGATTTCGAGCGTCCCGCCGCCTCGCTGCGGCGCGAAGGCACCTGGCCCGAACCGACGCTGTACGGGCCCGGCTATGGGGCGATCTGGAAATCGCTATACGACCGCTTCGGGCTGGAATTCGAAACCAGCCTCGACCCCAACCAGCCCGATGAATACTGGGAGCGGTATCTCTATTTCAATGCCGGCTGGTTCTATGCCGCCTGCCCGCGCCGTTTCGGGCAGACCTTCCTGGACTACGCGGTTTCGATCCGCGACGATCCCCCGGTCGAGCTGGTGTCGCAAAGCCTGGACCCCTGGCTGGACCAGGTCGCCCTGCCGCTGGCGATCCATGCCTTTGGCGGTGGCCGCGACGCGCTGCCCACGGGGTATTTGGATGGCGATGTCTCGTGCCATTACCGGCTGTTCCCGCTGCTCTATGCGCGGGAAAGCGACCGCGTGGTCGAAGTGCTGGAACAGGCCGCGGCACCGAACCGGATCAAGAAGGTGCTGAAAGGGTATGAGCCGATCAAGCGGATGGTGTTCCAGGGCCGCGGCCGCAAGGTGCGGGCGCTGTTCGACCAGGACAACCTGCCGCGCAAGGAACAGGCGATCCGCAACCGGATCAAGGCCAACGGGTTCTGGATGCGTTAGCCGCCGCTGCGCCGGGGGTGGCGCAGGAGGACGACAGGTAAAACCGGCCCCCAGTGGTCTGCGAAACAACAGGCACCCAAGCCGTGCGGCGGCTTCGCCGCTGTTCTCGCGCTAAGTACGAAGTTCCTTCGTCTCGACACCCCGTCCTATCCCCGCCCCCAAACGCAAAGACCGCCCCGAAGGGCGGCCTTTCCCGTAAGGATCGCGTGGGTGGCCTCGGATCAGGCCTTTTCCAGCAGCGTATAGGTCGAGATCAGCTCGCCCGTGACCTGGCCGCGCAGGATCTTGCCGGAGTCGTCACGTTTGCTGCGCGCGCCGGCGGCGCGTTTGATCAGCCGGCCCATTTGCTGGTTGATCGGCGCCTGCGCCCGCGCCAGCTGGCGCTCGTTGGCGGTCTTGGCGTCCACGGCGGTTTCGTAGCTGTCCAGGAACTCTTTATCGGACGAGGCTTTTTTCACCACGTTCAGGATGAAATGCTCGTCGAACCCGCCGGCCTCTTCCAGTTCGCGGGCGGCCTGCACCGCACGGTCCAGCACCGCGCGCTTGGCGGCGATGCGGCGGGCCAGCGGCAGATCGCTCGGCGCGGTGTCGAGCACGTAATTCTCGACCAGCTTCTGGATGAAGGGGGCCAGGTCCATGCCGGCGGCCTTGGCCTCGCCATTGATATATTTGCGCACCTCGGTCTCCATCACGAAGGTGACGGTATTGGCCTCGGCCATGCGCTTCAGGCGGCCTGCGCGACGGTCGGACGCGGTGCCGTCTTTGCCCTTCGCGGTTTTGCCTGCCTTGTCCGCCTGCGCCTTCTTGGCGCGGCGTTTCTTGCCTTCGGAAACTTCTGTTTCAACAGTTGCTGCCATTTTGTTCTCCATGACTCAACATAGTTTCCAACTATGTGATTTCCGCGCAAGTGTCAACATAGTTGCAAACTATGTTGGAGGTGCCGAGGGCCGTCCGGCAGATTCCCGCTGTTGTCAGTTCCGGGGCAATGCCCTAGGCCTGTGTTCGAACATCCAACTCAGGGAGAGAGTACGACATGAGCGACGGCCCGACCTACGGCTTTGACACGTTGCAGATTCACGCCGGAGCCCGCCCGGATCCGGCCACCGGCGCGCGCCAGACGCCAATCTACCAGACCACCGCCTATGTGTTCCGCGATGCCGATCACGCCGCGGCGCTGTTCAACCTGCAGGAGGTGGGATACATCTATTCCCGCCTGACCAACCCCACCGTCGCGGTGCTGCAGGAGCGTATCGCCACGCTGGAAGGCGGCGCCGGGGCGGTTTGCTGTTCATCGGGCCACGCGGCGCAGATCATGGCGCTGTTCCCGCTGATGGCGCCGGGCAAGAATGTGGTGGTCTCGACCCGGCTGTATGGCGGCACCATCACCCAGATGAGCCAGACCATCAAACGCTTCGGCTGGTCGGCGACCTTTGTCGACACCGACGACCTGGACGCGGTCAAGGCGGCGATCAATGACGGTACCCGCGCGGTGTTCTGTGAATCCATCGCCAATCCGGGCGGCTATATCTCGGATATCCCGGCGCTGGCGAAAATCGCCGACGAGGCGGGCCTGCCGCTGATCGTCGACAACACCTCGGCCACCCCGTACCTGTGCCGCCCGATCGAACTGGGCGCGACGCTGGTGGTACATTCCACCACCAAGTACCTCACCGGCAACGGCACCGTCACCGGTGGTGCAATTGTCGATTCGGGGCGTTTCGACTGGTCGGCCTCGGACAAGTTCCCGTCGCTCAGCGCGCCGGAACCGGCCTATCACGGGCTGAAATTCCACGAGACCTTCGGGCCGCTGGCCTTCACCTTCCACGGCATCGCCGTCGGCCTGCGCGATCTGGGCATGACGATGAACCCGCAGGCGGCGCATTACACCCTGCTGGGCATCGAAACCCTGAGCCTGCGGATGCAGCGCCACGTGGAAAATGCCGAGAAGCTGGCGAAATGGCTGGAACAGGACGACCGCATCGAGCAGGTGACCTATGCCGGACTGGCCTCGTCCCCTTACGCCGAGCGGGCCAAGACGATCTGCCCGAAAGGCGCCGGGGCGCTGTTCACCTGCGCCTTGAAGGGCGGCTATGACGCCTGCGTCAAATTCGTCAACGCGCTGGAGATCTTCAGCCATGTCGCCAATCTGGGCGACACCCGGTCGCTGGTGATCCACTCGGCTTCGACCACGCACCGCCAGCTCAGCCCGGAACAGCAGGAGGCCGCCGGCGCAAGTCCGAACGTGGTGCGGCTGTCGATCGGGATCGAGGATGCGGACGATCTGATCGCCGATCTGGACCAGGCGCTGGCGCAGGCGCACGGGTAATCAAGACGGGGCCGCACAAGCGGCCCCGTTCCTAACGGAACCGGGCATAGGGCTCACGTCCTGTAGATACGACGCCCTACCCGCGCCTACTCCCCGGCAATTCCGAATACCATCGATACCGAGGCGCTGACCGTGACCTCGCCCGCCGCGACCGGCACGCCGCTGCCCATCCGGGCCGAGGCCATCTCCATCATCACCGGCCCGCCGCCGCCATGGTCGGAAATCGACTGGACCGGGCCCAGCGTCACGCCGGCGGCCTCGGCCAGCAACGCCGCCTTCTCCATCGCGTCCTCTACCGCCTTGCGGCGCGCCTCATCTTCCAGCGGTTTCGGCTCCTGCATGGAAAACTGCAGCCCGTCAAAGGTGTTGGCGCCGTCCTCCAGCACCGCCTGCAGCACCTCGCCCAGCGTGTCCAGCGCGCGCACGCGTACCGCGATGGTGTTGGAAGCGACAAAACCGGTGATCTCGGGCGCGGCCTCGCCGCTGCTGTATTGCCCCGACCACAGCGGGTTCAGGATCAGGTTGGCGGTCTGCACGTCGCGCGGCTCCAGCCCCAGCGCATCCAGCCGCTCCAGCACCCGGCTCACCGCACCCGAAGTCGCGTCCATCGCCGCCTGCGCCACCTCGGCCTGGTGGGTCACGCCGAGCCGGATTGTGGCCATGTCGGGCGCGGCGGCGACCTCGCCGGTGCCGGTCACGGTGATCTGGCGCGGCGCGGCGTCCTGCGCCAGAACAGGGGAAGCAAACGCAACCATCAGCAGAGTTGCGCCAAGAATTGTCCGTCTCATGCAAAGCTATCCTTTAGACTTTGTCTTAACATGGTGCGTTTGCTATAGCCGGCGCAAGCGGGGAGGCCCCGTGGATCTTTCCCTCGGCAGATACCTGCTTTAGGCTGTCTGCCATGGCATGGAAGGGCCCGCGGTCTTCCGGCGCGGCACAGGCGGAAACCAATGAACGGACCGGTCGCAAAATGAAACCGGATTTTGCGCTTTCCCTCACTTTCGAAGGGATCACCCTGCTGCACCGCGCGGCGGGTGGCTGGCGCCGTGTTGGCTCCGTGTCGCCAAATTCCGCCGATCTGCGCGAGGAACTGGCAGCGCTGCGGGCCAAGGGGCTGTTGCTGCACCCCGAAGGCGTGACCACCAAGGTCATCCTGCCCAATGACCAGATCCGTTATATGAGCGTGGAAACCGGCGATGCCGAGGGCGAGGCGCTGCTGGACATCGTGCGGCCGGAACTGGAACAGGCCACGCCCTATGGGCTGGACGAACTGGCCTTTGACATCTCGCCGGACGGGGCAACCACCCATCTGGCCGCCGTCGCGCTGGACACCCTGGAAGAGGCCGAATCCTTCGCCGCCGAACACGGGTTCGGCCCGGTCAGCTTCGTCGCGGTGCCGGGCGAGGAACCGTTCCTGGGCGAGCCGTTTTTCGGCCCGGCGCAAGACGCGGCGGCATATCTGGACGGCGCCGAGGTCGAACCGGACGGCATCGCCGTCGTGGTGATCGGCGAGGCCGAGATCCCGGAACCGCCACAGGTGGAAACGCCCGAACCGGCGCCCGAGCCCCAACCGGAAGCTGAACCAGAACCCGAGTCGCCACCGGACCCGACAGAGTCGGCTGACACCAACGCGCCTTCCGGCGCCTTTGTCAGCCGCCGCGGCAAGATGGCGGAATCGGCCCCGCCGTCGCCTGACGGTGACGACGCGTCGGAGGCGGAAGCGGCTCCGCGCAACGACCCGCCCGCAGACACCGCCGAAGAGGCCCCGGAACCGACGCAGGCCGGCAACCTGTCGGTGACCGCCCCGGTGCTGGACGTGCCCGATCTGCCGCAGGACATGTGGCCGGATGAGCGCCCGGACGAGGCGGCGCCACCCGCCGCCTTCGGCGCCTTCCTCAGCCGGCGCAAGAAAACCGCAAAACCGGCGAAGCCCGCCCGCTCGGCGAAACCGGCCAAGGCCGTCACCATCACCCTGCCCGACCGCCAGGTGCCGCGCGACGAGGCCGCGCGCATGACCGTGTTCGGCGCCCGCAATCGCGGCGAGGCCGGGGGTACGCCACGGCGGTTGGGGGTGATCCTGACCGCCGGTCTGCTGGTCCTCTTCGCCGCCATCGCCGCCTGGGCCAGCCTGATGCTGGACGATGGCGTGACCGGCTTGTTCCGCGCGGACGAGGCCGAGACCACGGTTGCCAGCGTGCCCGATATGCAGCCCCCGGCGCTGCAAGACAGCCGCCCGGAAACCCCCGCCGCCCCGACCGGGTCGGTCACCGCATTGGCGCAGCGGCCGGGCGCG
>NZ_PGTB01000197.1:2500-5946 GCF_002786325.1 Pseudooceanicola lipolyticus
GAACCAGCCCGGGGCCGCGCTGGGCGCGAGCCTTGCTTTTTCTGGATCAAATCAAGCGCGAGAAGGGCGTTTGGTGGATGCCTTGGCAGTAAGAGGCGATGAAGGACGTGATACTCTGCGATAAGCTGGGGGGAGCCGAGAATAGGCTTTGATCCCCGGATCTCCGAATGGGGCAACCCACCTGACAGTTTGTTATTATTGCCTTCGGGCAGCTAATAATGAGCTGAAACAGGTACTTTTAACCTGAATACATAGGGTTTTAAGAGCAAACCCGGGGAACTGAAACATCTAAGTACCCGGAGGAAAGGACATCAATAGAGACTCCCCTAGTAGCGGCGAGCGAACGGGGACCAGCCGAGCCTTGAGTGTGAATAGAATGGTCTGGAAAGGCCAACCATAGTGGGTGACAGTCCCGTATATGAAGCATGATAGGACGTATTAAGTAGGGCGGGACACGTGAAATCCTGTCTGAAGATCGGGGGACCACCCCCGAAGGCTAAGTACTCCTTACTGACCGATAGCGAACCAGTACCGTGAGGGAAAGGTGAAAAGCACCCCGACGAGGGGAGTGAAACAGTACCTGAAACCGAACGCCTACAATCAGTCGGAGGGACCTCGCGTCCTGACGGCGTACCTTTTGTATAATGGGTCATCGACTTGGTCTATCTAGCAAGCTTAAGCCGATAGGTGTAGGCGCAGCGAAAGCGAGTCTTAATAGGGCGTTGAGTTAGATGGATCAGACCCGAAACCGAGTGATCTAGGCATGGCCAGGCTGAAGGTAAGGTAACACTTACTGGAGGGCCGAACCCACATCCGTTGAAAAGGATCGGGATGAGCTGTGCCTAGGGGTGAAAGGCCAATCAAACTCGGAGATAGCTGGTTCTCCGCGAAATCTATTTAGGTAGAGCGTCATCCGAATACCCCGGGGGGTAGAGCACTGGATGGGTAATGGGGCCCCACAGGCTTACTGATCCTAACCAAACTCCGAATACCCGGGAGTACTAGATGGCAGACACACTGCGGGTGCTAACGCCCGTAGTGGAGAGGGAAACAACCCTGACCTCCAGCTAAGGCCCCCAATTCATGGCTAAGTGGGAAAGCAGGTGGGACGACCAAAACAACCAGGAGGTTGGCTTAGAAGCAGCCATCCTTTAAAGATAGCGTAACAGCTCACTGGTCTAATCAAGTTGTCCTGCGGCGAAGATGTAACGGGGCTCAAGCCATGAGCCGAAGCTGAGGATGCCGTAAGGCATGGTAGCGGAGCGTAGTGTGACATAGTTCCATGTCTCCTTAGCGCCTTCGGGCGTGTTGGAGACGCGGAGCTTTCTGTGAAGCCGGCGCGTGAGCGATCCGGTGGAGAGATCACTAGCGAGAATGATGACATGAGTAGCGACAAACAGTGTGAGAGACACTGTCGCCGAAAGTCCAAGGGTTCCTGCTTAAAGCTAATCTGAGCAGGGTAAGCCGGCCCCTAAGGCGAGGCAGAAATGCGTAGTCGATGGGAACCAGGTTAATATTCCTGGGCCAGTGGGATGTGACGGATTGTGAAGGTTGTTCACCCTTATCGGATTGGGTGGGCCGCTGATCAGTTCCTGGAAATAGCCCCACACCAGACCGTACCCTAAACCGACACAGGTGGACTGGTAGAGAATACCAAGGCGCTTGAGAGAACGATGTTGAAGGAACTCGGCAAAATACCTCCGTAAGTTCGCGAGAAGGAGGCCCAGTTTCTACGCAAGTATTGGCTGGGGGCACAAACCAGGGGGTGGCGACTGTTTACTAAAAACACAGGGCTCTGCGAAGTCGCAAGACGACGTATAGGGTCTGACGCCTGCCCGGTGCCTGAAGGTTAAAAGGAGGGGTGCAAGCTCTGAATTGAAGCCCAGGTAAACGGCGGCCGTAACTATAACGGTCCTAAGGTAGCGAAATTCCTTGTCGGGTAAGTTCCGACCTGCACGAATGGCGTAACGACTTCCCCGCTGTCTCCAACATCGACTCAGCGAAATTGAATTGCCTGTCAAGATGCAGGCTTCCCGCGGTTAGACGGAAAGACCCCGTGCACCTTTACTACAGCTTCGCACTGGCATCAGGATTGTGATGTGCAGGATAGGTGGTAGGCTTTGAAACCGGAACGCCAGTTTCGGTGGAGCCACCCTTGAGATACCACCCTTCGCACTCTTGATGTCTAACCGCGGTCCGTTATCCGGATCCGGGACCCTGCGTGGCGGGTAGTTTGACTGGGGCGGTCGCCTCCTAAAGCGTAACGGAGGCGCGCGAAGGTTGGCTCAGAGCGGTCGGAAATCGCTCGTTGAGTGCAATGGCAGAAGCCAGCCTGACTGCGAGACTGACAAGTCGAGCAGAGTCGAAAGACGGCCATAGTGATCCGGTGGTCCCAAGTGGGAGGGCCATCGCTCAACGGATAAAAGGTACGCCGGGGATAACAGGCTGATACTGCCCAAGAGTCCATATCGACGGCAGTGTTTGGCACCTCGATGTCGGCTCATCTCATCCTGGGGCTGGAGCAGGTCCCAAGGGTACGGCTGTTCGCCGTTTAAAGAGGTACGTGAGCTGGGTTTAGAACGTCGTGAGACAGTTCGGTCCCTATCTGCCGTGGGTGTAGGATACTTGAGAGGAGTTGCCCCTAGTACGAGAGGACCGGGGTGAACGATCCACTGGTGGACCTGTTGTCGTGCCAACGGCAGTGCAGGGTAGCTATGATCGGACAGGATAACCGCTGAAGGCATCTAAGCGGGAAGCCCCCCTCAAAACAAGGTATCCCTGAGGGCCGTGGTAGACCACCACGTCGATAGGCCGGAGATGTAAGCGCGGTAACGCGTTCAGTTGACCGGTACTAATTGCCCGATAGGCTTGATTTGATCCAGTAATAGCCAGGTTCTGGCGTTACGCGATCGAAAGCATACACCGCAGTGTACGACTTGGACATCTCAGGACTTTTCTTGGTTTGGTGATCATAGCGAGAGCAAAACACCCGGCTCCATTCCGAACCCGGCCGTTAAGTGCCTTAGCGCCGATGGTACTGCGTCTTAAGACGTGGGAGAGTAGGTCATCGCCAAACCTAGCAAGGTCCTGATTGTATCTCTCTGCGATGTTCCCCCCAATCAATTGCTGTTGCAAGCAGGCCTGACCGGGCCGGCCGTTTTTGCGTTTGCGTTTGCGTTCGCGTGTGCGCGCTGTCTGCGCCGCCGGCACCCCCTGCGGCTGCGGCCGGCTCTACGTGAGGGCTTGACCAAAACCCCAGGCCGGGCAGAGTGGTCCGAGCGGAATGAAAGTTGAGACCCGAATCGACCTGCGGACAGCCCGATGGCACATGCATCCGACGCCGTGATCAAGTTATACGAGGGCGCGATTCGGGCGCTGGACACCAAATCGCAAATCTTCCTCGCCTTTATCGCGATCACCATGGCGCCCGTGTTCAACCGGCTCGA
>NZ_PGTB01000198.1 GCF_002786325.1 Pseudooceanicola lipolyticus
CGGCGCGGGCCTGCACCGGCGACGGGCGGTCCTTCTTGCCGCGTCCGGCGGGGCGCGGCGGCTGGCAATACACGCAGGCGACCTCGTGCCCGGCCTCGACCAGCGCGTCCAGCACCGGCACCGAGAACTCGGGCGTGCCCATGAAAACAACCCGCATCGCCGCCGCCTCAGCCGGCCTGGCGCGGGAAGATGCCGTTGGAGAGGAACTCCATCACCGTCACCCCGTCCTGGTTGCGCACCGCGACCTGGCTGACCACGATGCCGATCTCCGGGCGGCTTTTCGAGGCGCGCAGTTCGACCACCTCGGTCCGCACCGAGAGCACATCGCCGGGATAGACCGGCTTGCGCCAGCGCAGCGCGTCGATTCCGGGCGAACCCAGCGAGCGGCCGCGCGGCTTCATGTCCTCGACCAGCATCGCCATGGTCATGGCGCAGGTATGCCAGCCGCTGGCACAGAGCCCGCCGAACAGCGATTCCTTGGCCGCCTCGCGGTCGAGATGGAAAAATTGCGGGTCGTATTTGCCGGCGAATTCGATGATCTCCGCCTCGGTCACCTGATAGGCGCCGAATTCGCGCACCTGCCCGACCTCGTGCTGTTCGAAGCGGATGAAATCGGAAACGGCGGTATCGGTGGTCATGGCTGGGTCCTGCCCGGTCAGTTGAACTTGCGCGCGCGGCGCAACAGCATGTCGCGTTTGACCTTGGACAGGCGGTCGAAATACATCCGCCCGTTCAGATGGTCGATCTGGTGCTGCACGCTGGTGGCTGCCAGCCCGACGAAATCGCGTTCCGTCAGGGCGCCGTCGGCATCGAGATAGCGCACCGTCACCGCGCGCGGGCGGGTGATCTTGGCCGAGACGCCGGGCAGGTTGGGGCTGGCCTCTTCATGCTGACGCGGCTCGACCGAGGCGTGCAGGATCTCGGGATTGGCCAGCCGGATCGCCTTGCCGCGTTCCGTCGAGGCATCGACCACCGCCAGGCGCAGCATCACGCCGATCTGCGGTGCGGCCAGGCCGACGCCGGGCATCGCCTCCATGGTGTCGATCATGTCCTGCCAGATCGTGCGGATCTCGTCGGTGATCACCTCGACCGGGGCGGCCGGGCTGCGCAGGCGTTTGTCGGGCCAGGGCAGGCAGGGCCGCACGGTCATGTTGCGGCACCGCGATAGGCGGTCTCAAACCCGGCGCGCTGGTCGGGCGCGACATGGTCCAGCGTCACCACCCCATTGAGGTGGTCGAATTCATGCTGGATGCAGCGCGCCTCGAAACCGTCAAAATCGTTCATGTGAATCTCGCCGGTTTCCGAGGTCCATTGCAGCGTGACCGCCACGGGGCGTTCCACCGGAACCATGAGTCCGGGGATCGACAGGCAGCCCTCCTCCATCACCTCATAGCGTTTCTCGGCCGCCATGATTACCGGGTTGATCATCGCGAAGGGGCTGTTTTCGCCCTCTTTCCAGGTGCAATCCATCACGAACAGCCGCAGCATCGCCCCCACCTGCGGCGCGGCCAGGCCGCGGCCCGGTGCGGCATACATGGTGTCGAACATATCGCCGATCAGAGTTTGCACCGCCGCAACCGACTCGACCGGGTCGCAGCGCTGCGACAGGCGCGGGTCGGGCCAGGTGACGATGGGAAGAACCGCCACTCAGGCGCGCGCCTTTTCGCGCTTGAGCTTCTGCATCTTGCGGGTGATCATCTGCCGCTTCATCGGGCCGAGATAGTCGATGAACAGCTTGCCGTTCAGATGGTCGATCTCGTGCTGCACGCAGGTGGCCCAAAGCCCGTCAAAGCCTTCGCTGTGCAGCTTGCCGTTTTCGTCCAGCCAGCTGACCTCGACCTGTTTCGGGCGGGTCACCTCGGCATAATGTTCCGGGATCGACAGGCAGCCTTCCTCGTAGCTGCCGGTTTCTTCCGAGGCGGCGGTGACCTCGGGGTTGAACATCACCATTGGGCGCGGCGTGGCGCCGTCATCCTTTTCGCAATCCAGCACGATCAGCCGTTGCAGCACCCCGACCTGCGGCGCCGCCAGGCCGATGCCCGGCGCGTCATACATGGTTTCCAGCATGTCGCTTGCCAGCGCCCGCAATTCATCGGTGATATCCGGGACGGGCGGGCACAGCTTTCTGAGCCGCGGATCGGGATGGATGACAATGTTTCGCTTCATGGATCCGATTTAAGCAATCCGTCCAGCAACCGCAACGTTCCCCTTGCCCCTGCTGGCGATCCGGCTAGCTTGCCCGCAACCGAAGGATCTGGAATGACACTGACAGCGAACCTCCCCGATTTTGACGAACTGATCGACCGGCGCGGCACCCATTCCGCCAAGTGGGACAAGATGGAGGCGCTGTACGGCGTCTCGCCCGCCGATGGCCTCCCGATGTGGGTGGCGGATATGGATTTCCGCCCGCCCGCCTGCGTCACCAAGGCGGTGCAGGATATGCTGGATGTCGGCATCTACGGGTATTTCGGCGATGACCGCGCCTATCTGGAGGCGATCACCTGGTGGCACCGCACCCGCAACAATTGGGAGGTGGACCCGTCCTGGATCTTTACCACCCACGGGCTGGTCAATGGCACCGCGCTGTGCATCGAGGCCTTCACCGCGCCGGGCGATGGCGTGGTACTGTTCACCCCGGTCTATCACGCGTTTTTCCGGGTGATCGAGGCCTCGGGGCGCGAGGTTGTGCAATGCCCGCTGGTCAATCGCGACGGGCGGTATGAAATGGATTTCGACGCCTATGACGCGATGATGACCGGCAGCGAGAAAATGCTGGTGTTGTGTTCGCCGCATAATCCCGGCGGCCGGGTCTGGACGCAGGAAGAGCTGACGGCGCTGGCCGCCTTTGCCAAGCGCCACGACCTGATCCTGGTTTCGGACGAGATCCATGGCGACCTGGTGTTTCCCGGTCAGACCCATATCCCGATGGCCTGTGCCGCACCCGAGATCGGCGACCGGCTGGTGATGATGACGGCGACCACCAAGACCTTCAACATCGCCGGGGCGCATCTGGGCAATGTGATCATCCCCGATCCGGCGCTGCGCGACCGCTTTGGCAAGGTGATGGCCGGGCTGGGGATTTCGCCCAACGCCTTCGGCCTGCACATGGCGACGGCCGCCTATTCGCCCGAGGGCGCGGCCTGGGTCGATGCGCTGATGGCCTATCTGGACGGCAATCGCGCGCTGTTCGACGCGGCGATCGACGCGATCCCGGGGCTGCGCTCGATGCGGCTGGAGGGTACCTACCTGGCCTGGGTGGATTTTTCCGGCACCGGCATGGAAGAGGCCGAGATCAAGCGGCGCATCCTGGAAGAGGCGCAGATCGCGGTGAATTACGGCCAGACCTTCGGCGAGGGCGGCCGCGACTTCATGCGATTCAACCTGGCGACGCCGCGGGCGCGGGTCGAGGAGGCCTGCGCGCGGATGCAGCGCGCCTTTGGCGATCTGCAGTAGCGGGGCAAAATCTATCAATAGATTTTGGCAAATTCCATCGATGGAATTTGCCCGCGCGCGGCTGACGAATCGCGCGCGACGGCAAATCAACGGCTTAGGGCGTGAATGTTTCGCACACGAAACATTCACGTTTTTCTATTATTTATCAGACCGTTACCAGGGCGAACGCTCAGCGTGGCAACAGCGCAATCGGGCTTTGCGGATCGCGGTAGAAATCCAGTGGCGCATGGTCGCTGGCCTGGGTCGAGCGTTTGAATTCATAGCGCATCTCGCCATTGTCGAATTCCGAGGCCACGATCAGGCATTGATAGAGATGCCGCGCCCCATCATAGAGGTCGACCAGACCGCGCAGCGGCTGGGCGGCGTCGGCTTCGACCGCGAAGCCGTCATGCCATAAATACAGCACCGGAAAGACCTCGCCATCGGCATGAACCCGCAGGCGGCTGGCCTTGCGCAGACTTGCGATGCGGGCGGCGGCAAGGCCGTCCTGCACCTCTTTGGAGACAAAGGTCGTCATGGCAGTTCTCCCAGGCAGTAATTCGACGATGGCGTAAGTCCGGGCAAAATCAAGACAAGACTTGGTGACAGCCTGTTTCCAGCCGGGCGCGCCGGTTCGGTTGTGCAGGGATGCGGAGGGCCTGCGCGGCGGCTGGGGATGGGACCTGGCCGCCGGCGTGCTAGGTTTTCAAGGTGAACCAGCGAAGGAGACTGACACCATGGGCCTTTTGATCGACGGCGTCTGGCACGACCAATGGTATGACACCAAAGCCTCGGGCGGGAAATTTGTGCGCGCCGATGCGGAGTTTCGCAACTGGGTCACCGCGGATGGCAGCGCCGGCCCCTCGGGAAGCGGCGGCTTTGCCGCCGAATCGGGGCGTTATCACCTCTATGTCAGCTATGCCTGCCCCTGGGCGCATCGCACGCTGATCTTCCGGGCGCTGAAGGGGCTGGCGCCGCATATTTCCGTCAGCGTGGTTCATCCCGACATGCTGGACAAAGGCTGGAGCTTTGCCACCGGATTTGAAGGCGCCACCGGCGACGCGCTGTTCGGGCTGGATTACCTGCACCAGGTCTATCAGAAGGCCAGCCCGCAGATGACCGGGCGGGCAACGGTGCCGATCCTGTGGGACAAGCAACAAAACACCATCGTCTCGAATGAAAGTTCGGAAATCATCCGCATGTTCAATGCGGCCTTCGACGGGCTGACCGGCAATGACGAGGATTACTGGCCCCAGGCGCTGCGCGCCGAGATCGAGCCGGTGAATGACCGGATCTACCGGACGGTCAATAACGGCGTGTACCGCGCCGGCTTTGCCACCACGCAGGAGGCCTATGACGAGGCGGTGGCCGAACTGTTCGACTCGCTGGACTGGCTGGAGGCGCGGCTGGCCCAGCGCCGCTATCTGATGGGGGCGCGGGTGACCGAGGCGGATTGGCGGCTGTTTCCGACGCTGATCCGCTTTGACCCGGTTTATCATCTGCATTTCAAATGCAACCGGCGGCGGATTGTCGATTATCCCAACCTCTGGGCCTATACCCGCGAGCTGTACCAGTGGCCGGGCATTGCCGGCACCGTCAACCTGGACCATATCGTGCGGCATTATCACTATAGCCACGAGACGATTAACCCGCACCGGATCATCCCGATCAACCCGGTGCTGGATTACGACGCGCCGCATGGGCGCGATCAGCGCAGCGCGGCGTAATGTTCGATCATCGCCGCCAGGTCTTCGGGCGGCGTTTCGCTTTGGATATAGGCGCAGGCGTTCGGGCTGTGGGCAAAGATCGAGCCATCCGAGAAGAAGCTGGTATTGGTGACGAAGATCACCCGCGCCTCGGGGCGGCGGTAGCTGGCAAAATCGGCAACGGCCAGCGCGCTGCCGTCGCCGAGCACCAGATCCAGCACCATGATCTGAAAATCATGGTCGCGCAGCGCCTCGATGGCGCCCTCCTGCCCTTGCGCCAGGATCACGGTGACGCCCTGACGCTCCAGGTGGCGTCGCCATAGCGCCCCAAGCTCTGGCTTGCTTTCGACAATGAGCACGTTCATAGGTGTCACGCGGCCCCCGTAAGCGGTTGCTTTGCTCATAGTGTGCCTTGGCCGTGCATCCTCCCGCCACCGTGATGCGCTTAATCGGTTAATAAATCCTTAACGTCGAAGTCGCGGCGCCGTGCACCGGCCGTGCGCCTTGCGATTTCGTGACAAATCCGGTTGAAACGCCGGCAAGGCGCAACTGACACGGGCGGAGCCATGGCCGACAGCATCCGGGAACGCGACCATGGCGGCGGGCTGGACGCGGCGGTGGCCCGCTGGGGCGGCGCGCGCGGCGACTGGATCGACCTGTCGACCGGGATCAACCCCCGGCCCTACAAGATCAGCGGCTTTGCCCCCGAGGACTGGACCGCCCTGCCCGACCGCGGCGCGATTTCCCCCGTATCGGTCAGCCGCACCCTGACA
>NZ_PGTB01000199.1 GCF_002786325.1 Pseudooceanicola lipolyticus
CAAACCGAAACCCATGATTATCAAGATCAAACCCGCAGACTCTCGTTATGAACGAGGGACCGAAGGGGGGCAGGTCACTCGCCGTACTGGGATGCGTCGCGCGGGCCGCCGCTAGTTGGATGGTAAAACTACTTAATGCGTCTAGGCAAATAATGGTCGTTATAATACCTGACCGATGTCTCAACTAGAACTTGCATGTATCTTGAAAGATGCTGCTCTCTTTCGCTAGCATTCAGCCTCGGCGCCAACTTTCCGTGACTCAAGTGACCTCGATCAGTGAATAACCTTTTTAGTACGTCCTCGTCCTTCTTGTTCCACAGAATTGAGTTCCTGAGGAGTTTTATGCCGTATTCCTTTGATTTTCTTCCAGATAGAGAGCGCGCGCTGTGCTCCAGCATTTCCATAGAAATCGCACATGAAACAACAAAAATATTGTCTCGAAAGGATACAAAAGCCGCGAGCGTATCATGTACTGAATTCATTGCGACATCGGGCTCTTCTCCATTGGCGAATGCCTCGCAGACGCTCTGCCAGATGCTGCTATTTATTGGCCTCTCAAGGCCCACCTCTTTGTAAATTGAGCTTTCAGATTCCCATGCGGAAATAAATCCCCCGTCTGGATGCCTTATAAATGGGGTGGGCCTTGAGTCTTTTAGAATTGAGAACCTCATGAACTTTTCAAGTGGCAGCGAAGCATTTCGCTCTGTTATCCACCATTGCCCGCTATGATTCTTTATAAGATGTATGAGACGTGCGGTTTCCGGCCTATGAAGGTCGCCATGTATCGCATAGTCAACGCGAAGGGCATCGTATTCAACGCCTTTATTCGGCGTCAATTTCACGTGGGCATCGATCGTAAGGCCCCTTGTGATCTCTATCGGATCTTTACCATAGATCGGCAATAGGAACGTGCTCTTGTCTGATTTATTTTTGTCCATTCTATCTGAGTCCAGCCTATACTTGATCGGCGGATATATCCTGTACTTATCGCTTTCATATACCTTGGTGATCTCTTCAGAGAAAACTATAGGTTGACTTAGAATCGAGAGAGTTCCTTGCCAAAGCGTGTCGGGCGCTTCAGGAATAGGGCCTTTAGTGAAGGAGAAGCCATCCTGAGGTTCAGCAAACCCAGCTCTAAGACCAAATGCCATGTCAGTGCGCGATATTTTCAAGGTTTAAACTCCTAAAACTGCATATTATTTGTGTTCAAAGGGACAAAGGACTCGCTGCATGTCTGACCCCAGTCGACAGCATTACCTCTCGTGTGACACTATTCAGGTCCTAAGGTAACGCTCGTATCGCACTGATTGACCCCACCACTGGTAGCCGTATCATCAAGCCGTGTATGCACGGCAGAACTTTCCGCGCAGTTTGCGAGTGCATGCATGGGCAGCACTAGCCTTCCTTGATGTGACATTTTATTCCTTATATGGAATCCATATTCGTTGAGAAGTCAATGCTGCTTCGTCTTTTGGAACTGTCCGACGCACTTCAGCAAGGTAAACGTGAGAAAGGAGATTCGATGGTCGAGAACAAGAGTTATTTAGTTAGATTGAAGGCTGTTCTTGGCAAGCCTTTGACGAGTGATGAAAAGATCATCCAGTTGAGTTTAAAAGGGAGGGAAGTAGCGCTGAAGCCCGATAACCCGGGGAAGACACTGAAGGAATCCAAGTGGATTATTGCAAGTGTGAAAGGATTCGCATCTGAGGCGGAAGCAACAGAATACGGAGAAAGGCTACGCTCAAGCATTGAATTGGCTGCGTTGGGGGCTCGCGTAGGTATCGATACAGGCCGGGACAAGCCGATCAGTACCGTCAATGAGGATTGGGCTCGCGAATCCGGCTTGCTCGGCGAAAGGTACGTACTTAGGCCAGATATTCACGGTCTGATGATCATACCAAACGATGGCCGAACCAAAATACCTTTCGTATCTGGAGGCGAAATGAAAGTGACTTCGGATCCGGATCAATTTACGATGGCGCTTTCTGAGGTATTCCACCACACGTCAGCTTGGCATCTTGGAGATACTAAAAGCCTTCGCTTGCTTAATCTCGCGATAATAAATCCGGACCCTCTAGCGACAATTGCGCTAGCATTCTCTTCTGTGGAGGCGCTCGGCCAGAACGAGACCTGGTCTCCATATCAAAAATCAATTCTCGAAAAGTGTGCCCGCGAGCTCGAAGCGAACCCAACAACTCCGGGACATGAAGATTTGGAGGTCGCAGAAGCTATCCGGCGCGGTACACACCGAGTCGGATTGCGACAAGGGGTACTTCGAGTTCTCAGCCGACTAAATCTGGACGGCTTAAAGAATGAATGGGATCGTCTATATTCGATAAGAAGTGGACTGATTCATGGAACGCGCGAGTGGGAGCCACATGAACTGGGAAAGTTCTCTTTTGAGGTCGTAAGCCTTTGCGGTCAGATTATCATGGCGAAGGTTAGACAGGACGGAGCGCTAATACCAACGGTCGCCCAGCTGCACTTTGGTTGAATAATTCTCGCCAGCCTGTCCGCAGCAGCGAAGGTGTCAGCGGCCTTCACACAGGACCAGTCGTCACCACGCCCAGTCCCCGGCTGAGATGTCTCCTCCGTGGCAGTGTCTCAGCTCCCCCGGATTAGGCCGCTCCCGCCACTCCCCGGTCACCTTCTCTTCGCTCCAGGCTTACGTTTTTGCCCCCAGAACCGCCCCAGTTCGGTCGAGGCCAGCGGTAAGTCGAAGAACCGGTTCAGAGGACAAAGTCTCCTACCACCCCAGCCATCAGCCTTCCGATCAGAGTCGTATGGGTGCTTGTGATCCCAAAGGGCCAGGAATGCCCCATTGGGTGCCCCTGTTGGCCGGGACGCTGTGCGAGGGGCGCCGGGACACCCGATAACAGCTTATACATGCGGAGTGAGGTTGCCCCACCCGAGGAACGGGTGAGGCGGGTTCTCTGATAGGTTCGCGGAGTGGGCATAGCCACAGAGGCGTCAAAGCATAGCGTAGTCGACCCCGTTCGCCCGCCGCTCCCGCTCGTCCCGCAGGTTATCGAGCCTGTCCCCTAGTTCCAGGTGCCGGGGGTTGACGCAGCGACGGTTATGGCAGCGGTGGCGGACGATCTCGGCGCCATGACTGTGGATAAGCAACTTTCTTCTGTGGACAACTTGACGCAACCAGGTGTTAGCGCTATCTTGTTTGGTCCTGGGAAGGAAATAATCGGCTCAGTTGCTCAAGTGCCGATCAAACAGAAGGAGAAGATATCTAGCTTTTAACACTAATCACTTACAACGAGATTCGCTGCATATTTTCATAGCGAACTCTAAAAGTCTCCCGGTTATTGATCTTCGGGATGGCGATTTTTTATATGGAATAAATAGATGAATACGAATGAAAAGACGACACGCCGCGAGCGTGAAAGGGTAGAATTTCTCGCGAACTCTGAAATGGCAGGACATGCTTCCGAGCCGTTCTTTCTTAAGGTCGTCGCAGATAGCTCGGCTCCATCTGAGACGGCTCATCCATCAGGGGAAAGTTCGCAGGGCCGAAACGACAGCCTGGCGTTTGATGCTGTTTCGACAGCTAAAGACGCGGAGGACCGATCGAAGGACGAGCAGGCTTGCACCAAGACCACCCTGTGTCAGTATCTTGCCAACACCTTCGTTAGGAGAGACGGCAAATTCTACAGCTGCGACGACACCAGTGCTTCGTTCTCGCTTTCGGACTTGAAGCGCATTGCATTGCTTCGAATTCGAGCGCGGTTCCCACACGTCGAGCTCTCAGACGAACTGTGGAAAGATGTGATCCAATTCGGCGTTGAAAAGGTTCACACAGATCAGAAGCAGTCGGTTCAGGTCTGGAATGGGCGCGTCGAGTGCCACCCTACGGTGCCGGGGAAACTAGTCCCGCGCGATGGATCGGTGACAGTCAACGCTTGGAGCGAGCCTGCCTATCGCCGCCTCGGCGAAACTGAAGCTGATTTCGGAATGTTCACGGAACTGCTCAATCGGGTATTTGTTCAACCCGCTGATCGTGAGCGCTTTGCGGACTGGCTTTCCTGGAACCTTCAAAACGAGGGGCAGAAGTGTGGCTGGGTTGTCTTACTCTTCTCAAGGCGGAAAGGGACGGGCAAGACCACGGTAAGCCGGTTGCTGGCGAAGCTCTTCGGCGAGGAAAACAGTCTGAACCTGATCAACAGCGGGAAGCTGACCGCGAAGTTCAATCAGACGGTGATGACGAAGAAGTTCGTCGTCGCTGATGAAGTGCAAATGAGGCCCGGCACCGAAGCAGCCAATGCCCTGAAGTCACTTATCACGGAACCTACGGTGGCGATCGAAGGCAAGGGCAAGGAGGTAACGAGCGCGCCGAACGTCGGTACCTACTTCATGACGACTAACGGCTACCCGCACTGGATCGAGGAGGGCGACAGGAGATTCCTAGTGGTCGATGCAAACCACGAATTCCATGCCATGAGCCCAAATGCCGCTGAGTTTCAGAGCTTTATGGCCGAGATCAATGCTTGGATGAATGAGCCAAGAAACATCGCTCGGCTATACAATGCGCTGATGGTCCGGAAACAGGCCAATAGCTTCAACCCTTGGTCTCTGGGTGCTGAGTCCGTCACAACCCCTCTGATGGCGCAACTGCACGCGGCTTCTGGAGAGGTGCTACAGCAGGAGCTCGAGGAAAGCATTGCTGCTCAAGGCGTCTTTGCGATCCCGCAGACCACACTGAGGAAGTGGTTTGCTGAGAAGCTAAAGGCAAACCCCAATCGCATTCCTCACTTCATGCACGAGCTTGGGTGGCACCAAGAGAAAGCTAAATGGGGAGGGTTTGACTATGCTCGCTCGATCTGGGTGCATCCTGACTATCAAGTGTCGGGCGGAAGGGTACGTGGGCCGGATGGCTATGACGAACTGGTCAGCGCAGTCGAGGAGGCGGTCGAAATCATATGAGAGCTCCACAGTTATTCATTGTTCGTGAAGGGTTTCAGGGCTGGTACGAGGACGTCCTGGCTAATCACCCGGAAGAGGCTCAGCAGTTAGTAGCGCGGATTCTGGCTGACACCACAGCGGACGAGCATGGCTGCCTGGTGACCCCGACCACCCAGCCGAGAAAGGTCCGGTTCCGAGGGGGGCAGGATCGGGCGTACCGGTTCGTCTTCTGCGTGACTACTGGGCTAGCCGCCACCCGGGACCAGATCGTCCGCCACCGCTGCCATGACCGTCGCTGCGTCAACCCCCGGCACCTGGAACTAGGGGACAGGCTCGATAACCTGCGGGACGAGCGGGAGCGGCGGGCGAACGGGGTCGACTACGCTATGCTTTGACGCCTCTGTGGCTATGCCCACTCCGCGAACCTATCAGAGAACCCGCCTCACCCGTTCCTCGGGTGGGGCAACCTCACTCCGCATGTATAAGCTGTTATCGGGTGTCCCGGCGCCCCTCGCACAGCGTCCCGGCCAACAGGGGCACCCAATGGGGCATTCCTGGCCCTTTGGGATCACAAGCACCCATACGACTCTGATCGGAAGGCTAATGGCTGGGGTGGTAGGATTCGAACCTACGGTACACGGTACCAAAAACCGCTGCCTTACCACTTGGCTACACCCCAACGGTGAGCGGCTAATTAAGCTGGTCGGGCGGGCTGTGCAAGGGGATAAAAGGCAAAAAAAATGCGGCTATTCCTCGGGGGCGTCGCGGTCGAGCAGGTCTTCCTGGCGCTGGCTGGCGCGTTCGGAGGTGACGATGCGCTCCAGCGCCGCCTCGGCGCTGGTGTCGACCTCCTGCGCTTCGGCGGGCGGCGGCACCGGCGCCGCCGGCGGTTCGG
>NZ_PGTB01000019.1 GCF_002786325.1 Pseudooceanicola lipolyticus
GCCGAGGCGCGCGAGATCGCCGGCACCAAGTTCCTGGCGCAGGTGCTGTCGGGCGTGTCGGGCAAGGATTTGCCGACGCTGATCGACGAACACAAGGCGCGGCTGGGGTCGGGCGCGGTGCTGCTGATCGCCGATACCGGCGGCAAGGCGGCGGTGGCGGCGGGCGTGACCGCCGACTTGACCGAAAAGCTGTCGGCGGTCGATCTTGTCCGCGCCGCGGTGGCGCAGCTGGGCGGCAAGGGCGGCGGTGGCCGCCCCGACATGGCGCAGGGCGGTGGCGCGGATATCGCCCGCGCGCAGGATGCAATCGGAGCCGCCGAGGCGGTGTTGGGAGGATAGGACATGCCTGCACTCTGGATCGCCCATGTGACGGTGACTGACGAAGAGGCCTATGGCAAATACGCCGCGCTGGCGACCGAGGCGATTGCCGCCCATGGCGGAACCTTCATCGCCCGCGGCGGCCGTTTTGTACAACTGGAAGGCCAGGCGCGGCCGCGCAACGTGGTGGCGCGTTTCCCTTCGGTTGAGGCGGCAGAAGCCTGCTACAATTCCGAGGTCTACCAGCGCGCGCTGAGCCATGCCCGCGACGCGTCGGAACGCGAGCTGATGATCGTCGAGACCAGCGAGTAACGCCCGGCCCTGACAGAATAACGCCCGGCCCTGACAAGGGCACCGGGCACGCGGGTGGTGCAAGGTGGTCTAGGGAATTGGCCGGGGCCTGGTGGCCGGGTCGGGCGGGCGGCACTGGGCCGCCCGCGCAGTCAGCTCCGCCAGCAGGCAGATTACGCCGATTTGGCCATCCGCTTGCGCTCGTGCGGATCGAGATAGCGCTTGCGCAGGCGGATCGCGTTCGGCGTCACCTCGACCAGTTCGTCATCGTCGATATAGGCGATGGCTTCTTCCAGCGACAAGGTGATCGGCGTGGTCAGCCGCACCGCCTCGTCCGAACCCGAGGCACGGACATTGGTCAGTTTCTTGCCTTTAAGCGGGTTCACTTCCAGGTCGTTGTCGCGGCTGTGTTCGCCGATGATCATGCCCTGATAGACATCGGCCTGCGCACCGATGAACAGCCGCCCGCGTTCTTCCAGGTTCCACAGCGCATATGCCACCGACTGGCCGTTTTCCATCGAGATCAGCACGCCGGCGCGGCGGCCGGGAATCGGCCCCTTATGCGGCGCCCAGGAATGGAACACCCGGTTCAGCACACCGGTGCCGCGGGTATCGGTCAGGAATTCGCCGTGATAGCCGATCAGCCCGCGCGACGGCACCAGGGCGACGATCCGGGTCTTGCCGGTGCCCGAGGGTTTCATCTCGGTCATCTCGCCCTTGCGGGCGCCGGTGATCTTCTCGATCACCGCGCCGGAATATTCATCATCGACATCGATGGTGACTTCCTCGACCGGCTCCAGCGTCTGGCCATCTTCCTCGCGGAACAGCACGCGCGGCCGCGAGATCGACAGTTCGAACCCCTCGCGGCGCATGTTCTCGATCAGAACGCCCATCTGCAATTCGCCGCGCCCGGCCACGTCGAAGGCTTCGCCGCCCGGCGTGTCGGTGATGCGGATAGCGACGTTGGATTCGGCCTCTTTCATCAGCCGCTCGCGGATCACCCGCGACTGCACCTTCTTGCCGTCGCGGCCGGCCAGCGGTGAATCGTTGATGCCGAAGGTGACCGAGATGGTCGGCGGGTCGATCGGCTGGGCGGGCAGCGGCGTTTCCACCGCCAGCGCGCAGATGGTGTCGGCCACGGTGGCCTTGGCCATCCCGGCCAGCGACACGATATCGCCGGCCACCGCCTCGTCGATGTCCTGCTGCTGCAACCCGCGGAAGGCCTGGATGCGGGTGACGCGGAACTGTTCGATCTTCTGGCCGATACGCGACAGGGCCTGCACCGTCTGGCCCACCTTCAGCCGACCGGATTCAACCCGGCCGGTCAGGATGCGCCCGACAAACGGGTCCGAACCCAGGGTGGTGGCCAACATGCGGAAATCTTCGTCCTGATGGGCGATCTGCCGCGGTTTCGGCACGTGATTGACCACCAGGTTGAACAGCGCCGACAGATCCTTGCGCGCCCCGTCCAGCTCGGCATCGGCCCAGCCCGAACGGCCCGAGGCATAAAGATGCGGGAAATCCAGCTGGTCGTCATCGGCGCCGAGATTGGCGAACAGGTCGAAACATTCATCCAGCGCCCGGTCCGGCTCGGCATCGGGCTTGTCGACCTTGTTCAGCACCACGATCGGGCGCAGCCCTAGCGCCAGCGCCTTGGCGGTGACGAATTTGGTCTGCGGCATCGGCCCTTCGGCGGCATCGACCAGCAGCACGACGCCATCGACCATCGACAGGATGCGCTCGACCTCGCCACCGAAATCGGCGTGGCCGGGGGTGTCGACGATGTTGATCCGCGTCCCCTTCCACTCGACCGAGGTGGCCTTGGCCAGGATGGTGATGCCGCGTTCGCGTTCCAGGTCGTTGGAATCCATTGCCCGCTCGGCCACGGCCTGGTTGGCGCGGAAGGCGCCCGACTGTTTCAGAAGCTCGTCAACCAGGGTGGTTTTGCCATGGTCGACATGGGCGATGATGGCGATGTTTCGCAGATCCATTTCCGGTGCCTTTGGTGATTCCGCGCCGGACTTATCCTGCTGCGATGCAGAAGGCCAGAGCGCATGGGCCGGAACCGGCCCGACCAGCGGGATCGCGGCGGTGCAATCCGGCCGGAATGCGCGGGCGGCCGCCCGCAGGCCTAGTGGGTGGCGGTGCCCGAAAACAGCTGGATCACCGCGATGCCGGCAATGATCAGCGCGATGCCCAGCACCGCCGGCAGGTCCAGCGCCTGGCGGAACACCACCCAGCCGATCAGCGCGATGCAGACGATCCCAACCCCCGACCAGACGGCATACAGCACGCCGACCGGGATGAATTTCAGCGCCAGCGACAGCAGGTAGAAGGCCACGCCATAGGCCAGCACCACCACAATCGAGGGCCACAGACGGGTGAATTGCTGGCTGGCCTGCAGTGCGGTCGTGCCGACCGTCTCGGCCACGACCGCAAGCAGAAGATAGACAAAATGAAGCGGCATGGACAGGGCCTCGGAAATTGCGGGACTGCCTGCTGTCCGGCGGTCGCAGGCCACGTCCTGTCTACTGACGCCCCTCGGCAAGGTAAAGCGGCGCCGCACGCTGTCTTCGAATTGCTGCGTTTCGCCGCGTTTCGTATCTCTGCCGCGCCCCGGCCCTTGCACCGGGGCGCGATCTCGTGTCGGTCGATCCGTGCCGCAGCAAGCCCGGACCGGCCGGAATGGAGACTGATGCGCCCCTCCGCTGACCGGGGTCCGCCGCTATTCGGCGGGCCACAGCCCGGTTGTCAGGAAATGCGCTGCCTCCGCCAGGCTGATCCGCTCGGCCACGGCGGCGCGGATGCGGTCGCGAACGACCTGCTTGCTGGGCGACAGCGAGGACTGGCTGTTCTTGGCGATGGCGCGCACCCGCTGCCATTCCGCCTCATCGAGTTGCATGAGCGGAACGCGCGCGGCGCGCAGCAGGCTGTTGGCCGCCTCCAGCGACCTGTCGTCTGCACCGGTCAGATCCTCAAACCGGATGTGATACCGGCGCTCGTCTGGATAGGCGCGATAGGCGTAAAGCAGTGACAGATAGGCATTCAGTTCGCGCTCGACCGCGATGCGGATATGCCGTTCGGTCACGATCAGCCGTTTGCCGAAATCCCTCGCCAGATGCGAGGCAATGGCTTCCACCGGATCGCGGGTGATCAGCAGGAATCGGTCGATCCGGTGATCGTGCTCGTGCTGCTGGATCTGATTGGTGAAGTGCGACTTGTAAGCGATTGGTTCCGCTTCGCTGATCACGATCAGCCGCGCCTGCTGATTCGGGTTGCGGCTGTGAATGGGGGTGTCTCGGCTGGCCCCGGGGCAGCCCATGGTTGGCCTTTGCGTGGCATATTCCAGCAGCGCCCTGACCAAGTGATTGCCGCTGCGCGGATAAGAGGCGACATGCCAGACGGGCATGAACCGGCGTTCGAGCTTCATGACGGTCGAACTCCCGCCCGGGCGAGGGGGCCGCCGTGTCGTTTTTTTATACTCATACTGCTCTCGCGTTGCTGTCGTACCCGCCTTAAACGCGGCCGATTTGACATTCCGTCGCTACATTGCGGCGCTTTTCCGTCAAAAAAATCGGGGGCCAAGCGCCCCCGTCTGCAACCGCGATGCTGGCTGGCCTCCAGCGCCAAGGTGCCAACGGTTTAGGCCACCAGCGCAAGAACAAGGTACAGGTATTGCGGGGGCATGGGGGAAATCCTGTTGCTGACGTGGAGAATTGGCGGCCGCAGCCGGGGCGCACCCTGTCCAGCGGTGCCATTGGTGCGGATAAAGCCGATGCCGCCGGTCTTTGAAACGTCGTGATTTGCCCCGGTTGTCGCCGCATTCTGCGGGTTTGGTTTTACAGCCGCGATGGTGCGGCGGTGTGTGGAAATTGCAGCGACACCCGGTGTTCTGGAACCGGGTGCGGCCGTTTCAATTGACGAGTTTAGGCGCGAAAGGCCCTATACCGGCAATCGAGCGCAGAACGTAAAAAGCGAGGCAGAGCGATGAAACTGGAGCTTGTCGGCAGCCGGGCCGTGATCGAGGCCGCGGGGATCGACGGGGGCGTGGCCGACCCCGACATCACCACCCTGACCAACGGCAATATCCTGGTCTCGTGGACGGAATATTTGTCGCAGCCCACGGATCTGTTCGACGATACCGACGGCGCGGTCTTCGCGCAGGTCCTGGACAGCGACGGCACCGCGATCAGCGAAATCATTCAGATCAACGATTACACGCCGCATGACCAGCACGGCCCGCAGGTTGTGGCCATTGCCGGCGGCGGGTTCGGCATCAGCTGGACCAACACCGCCACCTATGGCGACGATCCCGCCGATTCCGACATCTTCATGAAGTTCTTCTTCGCCGATGGCAGTGAGATCGAGAACCTGTTTCTCGATGTGCAGGAGGATTCTCCCGGCACCGATCTGGTGACCGACGTGGTGCAAGAGATCGTGCCGCTCAGCGAAGATCGTTTTGCGATGGTACGCTCACAGGCCGACAGCGAGGGCGCTTCGGCCTATATCTTTGATTCCGGTGCCACCGTCACCTTTGGCCTGTCCGGCTCGATCGACGATGTCGCCCAGCTGGCCAATGGCAATATCGTGGTCGCCGGGGTGGAAAACGCGGCGGCAAATTACGACCGGATCCGCCTGGAGATGTTCAGCGACCGGTTCCGCGCACCCGACGATATCGACGGGGTCTATTCCTCGCTGAAATTCTATATCAACGGCACCCGCGACACGTTGAAGGCGGCGGACAACCTGGAACTGGCCGCGCTTGGCGGCGGCGGCTTCGCGCTGGCCTATGTCGAACAGGTGGATGACGACAAATCCACCATCCGGTTGGCAATCCTGAGCGACGAGGCGCTGAAACAATCCGACCGCCCGGAGCTAACGCGTGATTATTCCTTCGACAGCGAAAAGGCCGAATTCGACATGATCGGCCTGTCGGGCGGCGGTCTGGCCATGGCGGTGTCGCGGCCGGATACCGGCGCCACCGGCACCGGGGTCGATATTCTGCTGTTTGATGCCAATGGCGAGCTGAAGACAACGTTGATGGCCAGCACCAGCGATGCAGGCGACCAGGCCAACCCGGCGCTGACCGAATTGGCGGATGGCCGCATCGCGCTGGCCTATACCGACCTGTCCGACACCGGCACCGCCGGTGCCGCGACGCCGCTGCGCCTGTCTTTCTTCGAGGTGACCGGCGGCACCGCCAAGCTGTTCGGCACCGCTGGCGACGACGTGCTGGCCGGGGTGGGTGGAAACGACCGCATTCTTGGCGGTGACGGCGACGACACCATCCGCGGCCGCAATGGCAATGACCGTTTGTTCGGCGAGGATGGCAATGACCAGCTGCTGGGCGGCAATGGCAAGGATGCGCTGCGCGGGGGCGGGGGCAATGACACCCTGCTGGGCGGCTCCGGTCATGACGGGCTGGGCGGCGGCGCCGGGCGCGACCGGCTGGAAGGCGGCGCCGGGCGCGACATCCTGGGCGGCGGCGCCGGCAATGACCGGCTGATCGGCGGCGCCGGCGACGATTGGCTGAAGGGCGGCGCCGGCAATGACCTGATGAAAGGCGGCGGCGGCAGCGACACTTTCCATTTCGTGCGGGGCCGGTCCGGCACCGACACGGTACAGGATTTCGACGCCGCCGAGGACATCCTGTCGATCAATCTGCGCGGCGGAAAGGCCGCGCAGGTGGAGGTCGAAGCCTCGGGCGGCGACACGGTGGTCAGCTTCGGTTCGGCCTCGGTGACGCTGCAGGATGTGACCCTGGCCAAGGCCGATATCGATTTCCTGTTCAGCTGAAATGCTGAACCGCTGAAACCAAAAACGGGGGCGCGAGCCCCCGTTTTTTTGTTGCGATCAAACGCTGCGCAACCCGCGCGCCGCCTAACCGGCCAGCGCCTTGTTCAGGTTCTCGTCGATCTTCTCCAGGAAGCCCATCGTGGTCAGCCAGCCCTGGTCAGGGCCGACCAGCAGCGCCAGGTCCTTGGTCATGAAACCGCTTTCGACGGTCTGCACCACCACCTGTTCCAGCGTCTCGGCAAAATGTTTCAGCGGTGCGTTGCCATCCAGCTTGGCGCGGTGTTTCAGCCCGCCGGTCCAGGCATAGATCGAGGCGATGGAATTGGTCGAGGTCGCCTCGCCCTTCTGATGCTGGCGGTAATGGCGGGTGACGGTACCATGCGCCGCCTCAGCCTCGACGATCTTGCCATCCGGCGTCATCAGCTGCGAGGTCATCAGCCCGAGCGAGCCGAACCCCTGCGCGACGGTGTCGGATTGCACGTCGCCGTCATAGTTCTTGCAGGCCCAGACAAAGCCGCCATTCCATTTCATGCAGCAGGCGACCATGTCGTCGATCAGCCGGTGTTCGTACCAGATGCCCTTTTCCTTGAACCGGTCGGCGAATTCCTCGTCGAACACCTTCTGGAACAGCAGCATGAATTGCCCGTCATACTGTTTCAGAATGGTGTTCTTGGTCGACAGGTACAAAGGCCAGCCCAGCTCCAGCGCGTAATTCATCGAGGCGCGGGCAAAATCCAGGATCGACTGGTCGAGATTGTACATCCCCATGTACACGCCGGCCGAAGGCGCCTTGTACACCTCTTCCTCGATCACCGTGCCGTCCTCGCCGACAAATTTCATCGACAGCGTGCCGGCGCCGGGAAACTTGAGATCGGTTGCCTTGTACTGATCGCCAAAGGCGTGGCGGCCGATCACGATCGGCTTGGTCCAACCCGGCACCAGGCGCGGCACGTTCTTGCAGATGATCGGCTGGCGGAAGACAACGCCGCCCAGGATGTTGCGGATGGTGCCATTGGGCGAACGCCACATCTTCTTGAGGCCGAATTCCTCGACCCTTGCCTCGTCGGGGGTGATGGTGGCGCATTTGATGCCGACGCCGACCTCCTTGATCTTCTCGGCTGCGTCGATGGTGATCTGGTCCTCGGTGCGGTCGCGCTCCTCGATGCCCAGGTCGTAATAGAGCAGATCGATGTCCAGGTAGGGCAGGATCAGCTTTTGTTTGATGAAATCCCAGATGATCCGGGTCATCTCGTCACCGTCGAGTTCGACGACGGGGTTGTCCACCTTGATTCTGCTCATCCCGGCTCTCCTTGGCGGGGGCGCATGGCCCGTTTTGGTTTCAACTCCGTGACGTGCCCGGCAATCTGCCGGTTCCATTCTTCCAGTTGGGGGCGGCGCGGGCGCAGGTCGCCCGCACCGCCCGGTCTGTCGATCAGCCGATGATGCCGTTCAGCGTGGCGCTGGGGCGCATCACCGCGGCCATCTTGGCCGGATCGGCGTGGTAATAGCCGCCGGTATCGGCCGGGGCACCCTGCACCGCGGCCAGTTCGCCGGTGATCTTCGCCTCGTTCTCGGCCAGCGCCTTGGCGATCGGGGCGAATTCGGCGGCCAGCTCGGCATCGTCGCTCTGCGCGGCCAGCGCCTCGGCCCAATAGCGTGCAAACCAGTAATGGCTGTCGCGGTTGTCGGGCTCGCCCACCTTGCGGCTGGGGCTGCGGTCATGGTCCAGGATGCCCTGGGTCGCCGCATCCACCGCGTCGCCCAGCACCTGCGCCTTCTTGTTGCCCTTGGCCTCGGCCAGGAACTTGAAGCTTTCGCCCAGGGCGCAGAATTCGCCCAGGCTGTCCCAGCGCAGGTGGTTTTCCTCCTGCAGCTGCTGCACATGTTTGGGGGCCGAGCCGCCGGCGCCGGTTTCGAACAGCCCGCCGCCATTCATCAGCTTGACGATGGACAGCATCTTGGCGCTGGTTGCCAGTTCCAGGATCGGGAACAGGTCGGTCAGATAGTCGCGCAGCACGTTGCCGGTGATGGCGATGGTGTTCTCGCCCTTGGTGATGGTTTCCAGTGAGGCAATGGTCGCCTCTCGGGGCGCCATGATCTCGAATTTGTCTTCCACACCCTTGGCTTGCAGGATCGGCTTCACGTAGTTGATCAACTCGGCATCATGGGCGCGGTTCGCGTCCAGCCAGAAGATCGCGCGATAGCCGGTCAGCCGCTGGCGGTCGATGGCCAGGTTGACCCAGTCCTCGATCGGCGCCTTGCGGGTCGAGGCCGACCGCCAGATATCGCCGGCATCGACCGCGTGTTCATGCAGGACGGTGCCATCGTCCAGGATCATCTTGACCGTGCCCGCCGCCGGGATCTCGAAGGTGGTGGGGTGGCTGCCGTATTCCTCGGCCTTCTGCGCCATCAGGCCCAGGTTCTGCACCGTGCCGGCGGTGGCCGGGTTCAGCTTGCCATGTTGCTTGAAGAACTTGATGGTGGCGTCATAGACCGGCGCATAGGAATTGTCGGGGATCACGCAGTTGGTGTCGTGTTCCTTGCCGTCCGGGCCCCAGCCCTTGCCGCCGGCGCGGATCAGCGCCGGCATCGAGGCGTCGATGATCACGTCGGAAGGCACATGCAGGTTGGTGATGCCGCGATCGGAATTCACCATGTACATCGGCGGGCGTTCGGCCATGCAGGCCTCGATTGCGGCCATGATCTCGGCATCGTCCTTGACCCGTTCCAGCAGCGCGCCGAGCCCGCCATTGGGATTCACCCCAAGTTCCCTCATCTTGTTGCCATGGGCCTCGAAGACCGGCGCCAGCCAGGCCTTGACCGCGTGGCCGAAGATGATCGGGTCCGAGACCTTCATCATCGTTGCCTTCATGTGCAGCGAGAACAGCGTGCCTTCCGCCTTGGTCGCCTCGATCTGTTCGGCCAGGAAGGCATCCAGAGCCGCCGCCGACATGAACGTGGCATCGACCACGGTGCCGGCGGGATATTTGATGCCGTCTTTCAGTACGGTTTCGCCATCGGCGGTTTCCAGCACGATCTTGGCGGTGGCGGCAGAACCCAGCGTTGCCGATTTCTCGTTCGAGAAGAAATCGCCGCCGGACATCGAGGACACCACGGTCTTGCTGTCGCCGGTCCAGTCGCCCATGCGATGCGGGTTGGCCTGGGCGAATTTCTTCACCGCGACGGCGGCGCGGCGGTCCGAGTTGCCCTCGCGCAGCACCGGGTTCACCGCCGACCCCTTGATGCTGTCATACTTGGCGCGCACCGCCTTTTCCGCATCGGTCGTCGGTTCATAGGGATAATCGGGCAGGGCATAGCCCTGCGCCTGCAGCTCTTTCACCGCCGCCACCAGCTGCGGTTCCGAGGCCGAGATATTGGGCAGCTTGATGACATTGGCCTCGGGCGTCTTCACCAGCTCGCCCAGTTCGGCCAGGTCGTCCGAGATCCGCTGTGCCTCGGTCAGCGCCTCGGGGAAGGTGGCCAGGATGCGGCCCGCCAGCGAGATGTCCTTGGTGCCCACCGTCACGTCTGCCGCGGCGGCAAAGCGCTGGATGATCGGCAAAAGCGAGGCGCTGGCCAGTTCCGGCGCTTCGTCGACCTTGGTGTAGATGATGTCGGGAGTGGTGTTTTCTGCCATTTTGCGCCCTTTCGATCCGGCCTTGCGACTTGCCGCGTCTCTACCGCAACGGGGCGCGCGAGGGAAGAGGGTATGCCATGGTATACCGTATTTCCACCCCGGTTCGGCTAGTCCGTGCTGTTGGCGCTGAACCAAGCGGCAATGCGCGGGCGGATATGCGCCCAGATCCCCGGTGCGGCGCGCCGGATCGGGCTTCCCACGCGCGCCTCCAGCTGATCCAGTGTCACGCCATATTCGCGCCAGGTGCCGCCGCCATTGGCCAGGTTGGCCAGCGGCGTCTGCACCCGGTCGATCGCCTTGGCAAATTGCGCATCCGCGGTTTCGGCGGCTTCGAACTCGTCCCACAGCGCGCGAAACTCGCGGGCCTGGTCCAGCGGTAGCAATCCGAACAGCCGGTCAGCCGCCGCCGCCTCTTTCGCGGCCATGGCGGCATGGTCAACCTGGCCGTGGATCGGCGCGTCGCCGGCATCGATCTCGACGATGTCATGGATCAGCAGCATCCGCAGCACTCGGCCGATATCGACCTCCGGTCCGGCCTGGTCGGCCAGGAACAGCGCATACAGCATAATGTGCCAGCTGTGCTCGGCGGAATTCTCGTGGCGGGAATTGTCGATCAGCTTTGACGCGCGCAGCACCGATTTCAGCCGGTCGGCCTCGGCCAGAAAGGCCAGCTGCGCCTCCAGCCGCTGGGTCATTCCTCCGCGGGCGACACGGCCTTGGGGCCGCCGCGCGCCTCGGCCAGCTTGGCGTTCAGGAACCGCCGCGCGGTGGCCTCGGACAGCCGCACGCGCATCTCGGTCAGGAACGCCTCTTCCAGCGTCTGCGACGAGGCGCCCAGCACATTGCCCACCTCGACATACAGCCGGTCATTGCCGGTTTCATCCATCGCCTTCATCGTGTCTTCGGCCAGTTTGGCGGCCAATGTCTCGATGGTGCCCATATCAGCGTGTGTTTTCCGTCAGTCGGCGTTTCACATATTCGGTCACATTGTCGATCAGGGTGGTCATGTGCTGGTCCTGAAAGAAGTGATCGGCGCCCGGAACTTCCTGATGGGTGATGGTGATTCCCCGCTGATCATGCAGTTTGCCGACCAGCGCGGTGGTATCGGCGGGCGGCGCGACGCGGTCGGCGCTGCCATTGATGATCAGCCCCGAAGACGGGCAGGGGGCCAGGAACGAGAAATCATACATGTTCGCCGGCGGCGACACGCTGATGAACCCGGTGATCTCCGGCCGCCGCATCAGCAGCTGCATGCCGATCCAGGCGCCAAAGGAAAACCCGGCAACCCAGCAATGCTTGGAATTGTTGTTCATCGACTGCAAATAGTCGAGCGCCGAGGCGGCATCGGACAATTCGCCGATGCCCTGATCGTATTCCCCCTGGCTGCGCCCGACTCCGCGGAAGTTGAACCGCAAAACCGTAAAGCCCATATTGTAAAAGGCATAGTGCAGGTTATAGACGACCTTGTTGTTCATGGTGCCGCCGAACTGCGGATGTGGATGCAGGACGATGGCGATTGGGGCGTCTTTTTCTTTTTGGGGGTGGTAGCGGCCCTCGAGGCGGCCTTCGGGTCCGGGAAAAATGACCTCGGGCATGTTGCGTTGGGTCCTGTCGCTGCAAGGCCAGGAAGAGACCGAAAATCTTGACGGTTCTCCCCAGCCACCTTAGAACTGTTCTAAACTGTACGGCGTCGATCGCCGTTCGTCTGGTGCAGATACGCATTGGCGGCGGAAACGTCAATGATCTCGCCAAGATGGCGGGTGCGGAGGGCAAAAAATGAAGCTTTCGACAAAAGGCCGCTACGCGATGGTTGCGCTGGCCGATATCGCCTTGCAGCCGGCAGACTCCCTGGTGACACTCGGCGATATCGCCCAGCGTCAGCGGATTTCCTTGCCCTATCTCGAACAGTTGTTTGTAAAATTGCGCCGGGGCGATCTGGTGAAATCGGTGCGCGGGCCGGGCGGCGGCTATAGCCTGTCGCGCCCGGCGTCAGAGATTCGGATCGCCGATATCCTCGCCGCGGTGGATGAAAAGGTCGACGCCATGCACAAGGGGGCAGGCGCGTCCGGCGGCTCTTCCGGCAGCAAGGCGCAATCGCTGACCAACCGGCTGTGGGAATCACTCAGCGCCCATGTCTACGTCTTCCTGCACCAGACCAGCCTGGCGGATGTGGTCGGCAACACGCTGGCGCCATGCCCCGCCGTGCCCGGCTTGTTCGCCGTGGTAGATGAATGAACCGGGTTTACCTGGATCACAACGCCACCACCCCGCTGCGCCCCGAGGCGCGGGCGGCGATGGCGGCGGCGATGGATGTCGCCGGCAACCCGTCTTCGGTCCATGCCGAGGGGCGGGCGGCCAAGGCGCTGATCGAGCGCGCACGCGCGCAGGTGGCGGCGGCCTTCGGCGCCGATGGTGCCGACGTGATTTTCACCTCCGGCGCAACCGAGGCGGCGGCGCTGGCCTGTGCCGGGCGCGGGCTGCACGGCGCCGAGGTCGAACATGACGCGGTGCGTGCCTGGGTCGAGACCGACCTGCCGGTCGAGCCTTCGGGCCGGGTCGGCGTAGCGGATCCGGCGCATTCGGTGCTGCAAATGGCCAATTCGGAAACCGGCCTGCTGCAGGAGTTGCCGCAGGGGTTGGCGGTGACTGATGCCACCCAGGCCCTGGGCAAGCTGCCGGTTGCCTTTAACTGGTGCGGCGCGGACATGGCGCTGATCTCGGCGCACAAGCTGGGAGGCCCCAAGGGAATCGGCGCGCTGGTGATCCGGCGCGGCACCGACCTGGCGGCACAGATCCGCGGCGGCGGGCAAGAGATGGGCCGCCGGTCGGGCACCGAGAACGTGATCGGCATCGCCGGTTTCGGCGCCGCAGCCGAGGCGGCATCCCGCGATTTGGCCGCCGGAATCTGGACCCGGGTGGAGAAATTTAGAAATATTCTAGAATCATGTCTTGAGGCTGGGTCAAAGAAGATTATTTTCGTCGGGAAAGACTCACCCCGTTTGCCCAACACCTCGTGCTTCGTGGTGCCGGGCTGGAAGGGGGAGACGCAAGTCATGCAGATGGACCTGTCCGGGTTCGCAATCAGCGCCGGGTCCGCCTGTTCCAGCGGTAAAGTGCGTGCGTCGCGCGTGTTGCGGGCGATGGGCTTTGATGAGACGGCGGCAGCAAGCGCGGTCCGCGTGTCGCTGGGTCCGCAGACGACGGAAGAGGATGTGCTGCGTTTCGCGGAAACGTGGCTGGAAAAAGAAAGAAAGCATCACGCGCGCGCCGCGTGAGTTCAGGAGAGCGATATGCCTGCATTGGATCGCACGGAAGTTAAGGAAGGCGTCGACCAGGAGACCGTCGATGCGGTGCGCGAGGTCGGCGGCGCCTATAAATACGGCTGGGATACCGATATCGAGATGGAGTTCGCCCCCAAGGGCCTGACCCCGGATATCGTCCGCCTGATTTCCGAGAAGAACGAAGAACCCGAATGGATGACCGAATGGCGGCTGGCCGCCTATGATCGCTGGCTGACCAAGGAAGAACCCGACTGGGCGATGGTCGACTATCCGCAGATCGATTTCCAGGACCAGTATTACTATGCCCGTCCGAAATCGATGGAGGTCAAGCCGAAGTCGCTGGACGAGGTCGACCCCAAGCTGCTGGCCACCTATGAAAAACTGGGTATCCCGCTGAAGGAACAGATGATCCTGGCCGGCGTCGAGGGCGCCGAGGATGCGCCCAGCGAAGGCCGCAAGGTGGCGGTGGACGCGGTGTTCGATTCGGTCTCGGTCGGCACCACCTTCCAGAAGGAGCTGAAGAAGGCCGGGGTGATCTTCTGTTCGATCTCCGAGGCGATCCGCGAACATCCCGAGCTGGTCAAGAAATACCTCGGCAGCGTCGTGCCGGTGTCGGACAATTTCTATGCCACGCTGAACAGCGCCGTGTTCTCGGACGGCTCGTTTGTCTATGTGCCGCCCGGCGTGCGCTGCCCGATGGAACTGAGCACCTATTTCCGCATCAATGCCGAAAACACCGGCCAATTTGAACGCACGCTGATCATCGCCGACAAGGGCTCTTACGTCTCCTACCTCGAAGGCTGCACCGCACCGCAGCGCGACACCTCTCAGCTGCACGCCGCGGTGGTGGAAATCATCGCCGAGGAAGATGCCGAGGTGAAATATTCCACCGTCCAGAACTGGTACCCCGGTGACGAGAACGGCAAGGGTGGCATCTACAACTTTGTCACCAAGCGCGCCGATTGCCGAGGCGACCGCTCCAAGGTGATGTGGACACAGGTCGAAACCGGCAGCGCCGTGACCTGGAAATACCCTTCCTGCATCCTGCGCGGCAATGACAGCCAGGGCGAATTCTATTCGATCGCCATCACCAACAACTGGCAGCAGGCCGATACCGGCACCAAGATGATCCACCTGGGCAAGAACACCAAAAGCCGGATCGTCTCGAAGGGGATCAGCGCGGGCCACGCGCAGAACACCTATCGCGGGCTGGTCTCGATGCATCCCAAGGCGAAAAACGCGCGCAACTACACGCAGTGCGACAGCCTGCTGATCGGCGACAAATGCGGCGCGCATACGGTGCCTTACATCGAGGTCAAGAACAACACCGCCCGCGTCGAACACGAGGCAACCACTTCGAAAGTGGATGACGACCAGCTGTTCTATTGCCGCTCGCGCGGCATGGACGAGGAAGAGGCCGTGGCCCTGGTGGTCAACGGTTTCTGCAAGGACGTGCTGCAGGCGCTGCCGATGGAATTCGCCATGGAGGCGCAGCAGCTGGTGGCGATCTCGCTGGAGGGGTCGGTGGGCTAATGTCGGCGGCACCGGACAGACCCCGGCGCCGTGCGCGCCCCGTGCTCGGCCATCCGGGCCGGATGGAACGTGGCGCGGTGGAATTCGCTTCGATCTTCGTGGCCTATTTCGCGATCATGCTGGGTCTTTTGTTTCAGGACGAGCTGGCAGTCGAACTGGCCGAGGCGGGGTTGATCCGGGAAAATACGCGGGAAAGCGCGGAACTGGCCATCGGCCTTGTCCTGATCCTGTGCTGGTCGGCGCTGACAGTGATTTTGATACGTTTGATCAACGCGATAAAGGCATCTGCTCATTCCACGCGCAAAGGGGATGACGGATGATCATCACCACAACGCCTTCGGTCGAAGGCTATCAGATTGCCGAATACAAGGGCATCGTCGTGGGCGAGGCGATCATGGGTGCCAATGTGGTGCGCGATGTCTTCGCGCAGATCACCGATATCGTCGGCGGCCGCTCGGGCGCCTATGAAAGCAAGCTGCAGGATGCCCGCGACACCGCGCTGCGCGAGCTGGAACAGCGCGCCGGCGAAATGGGCGCCAATGCGGTGGTCGGGGTCGATCTCGATTACGAGGTGGTCGGCCAGTCGATGCTGATGGTATCGGCTTCGGGCACCGCCGTGGTGATCGGCTAGCGCAGGAGCAGGGGTTCATGGCGTTGACGCCTTGCCATGTCAAAGGGGCCACGGCCCGTACTCTGATTACCCCGGTTCTGCCGCATTGGGGCCACGTTCGCGCGCAAACCTCGCGCCGGATTTGGCAGCCAGGGCAGGATCGCGATGTTGGATTCGGACCGTCAGAAACAGGAATTCCAGGCGCGGGTTCAGCGCATCCAGACCCGGTTGCTGGAAGAGCAGTCCGGCAAGCAGCGCCCGGCAACCCGGCTGACCCATATGCCCGCCGCGCCCAAGGCCGCGATGAAGCCGCGCCGCAGGATCCCGCTGGGCGGAACCCTCGCGCTGGTGCTCGGGCTGGCTATATTGCTGGGGGCCAATGTCACCGCCTTTCAGGCTGGCAACGCGCCGACCGGGTTTTTCGCCCGCGCCCTGGCCAGTGCCGGGCCGCTGCCGATCGCGGGCGCCATGTTGTTCGTGCTGATGATCGGGCTGGGGATGCGCGACAAGCCGCATGTCATCGGTCTGGCCCTGGGGCTGCCGCTGATGTATTTCGGCGAACCCTACCTGGCCTGGCTGGCGCCGGAGCTCTGGGTGCAGATGTATTCGGCCGATCACGTCGACACCATGCTGATCCAGGCCGGGCTGCGCGCCCCGCCGGTCGTCCCGCTCTGACCACCGCCGCATCCGCGGCGTCGCAAATGACATCCACCTATGTGCCCCGTTGGCGATCCGGCCCGCGGGGACGATCTGTTTGAAAGAGAGAATAATGCTGGAAATCAAGAACCTGCACGTAAAACTTGAGGAAGAGGACAAGCAAATCCTGAAAGGCGTCGACCTCTCGGTCGAGGCCGGCAGCGTGCATGCCATCATGGGGCCCAACGGTTCGGGCAAGTCGACCCTGTCCTACGTGCTGTCAGGCCGTGACGGTTACGAGGTGACCGAGGGCAGCGCCGCGCTGGAAGGGGTCGACCTGCTGGAGCTGGAGCCGGAAGAACGCGCCGCCGCCGGCCTGTTCCTGGCCTTTCAATACCCGGTGGAGATTCCCGGTGTCGGCAACATGACCTTCCTGCGCACCGCGGTGAACGCCCAGCGAAAGGCGCGCGGCGAAGAAGAGATGAGCGCGACGGATTTCCTGAAAGCCGTCCGCGCCAGGGCCAAGGATCTGAAGATCGACGCCGAGATGCTGAAACGCCCGGTCAATGTGGGCTTTTCCGGCGGCGAGAAAAAACGCAACGAGATCCTGCAGATGGCGATGCTGGCGCCGAAGATGTGCATCCTCGACGAAACCGACAGCGGCCTGGATGTCGATGCGATGAAACTGGTCTCCGACGGCGTGAACGCGCTGCGCGACTCGGGGCGCGGCTTCCTGGTTATCACGCATTATCAACGGCTTCTGGACCACATCAAACCCGACGTCGTACATATCATGGCGGATGGCCGCATCGTGAAGTCCGGTGGCCCGGAACTGGCGATCGAGGTCGAGACCAACGGCTATGCCGACATCCTGAACGAGGTGGCGTGATGGCCCTGGCGGAACGCAGACTGACGGCCACCGAGGCCCGGCTGGCGCCGCTGCACCTGCCCGAATCCGGCTGGACCGGCGAGGCGCGCAAGGCTGCGCTGGCGCGGCTGCGCGCCATGGGCCTGCCCGAGCGGCGCGACGAATACTGGAAGTTCACCCGCCCCGACACGCTGGTGCAGCCCGAAGCGCCCACGGCGCAGCTGTTCGACAGCGACGAGGGTCCGGTCTTTGGCGGTCTCGACCGTCTGTGCATCGTCTTTGTCGACGGCGTGTTCGACCCCGAGGCCTCGGACGACCTGGCGCTGGAAGGGGTCAAGATCGAACGCCTGGCCGAGGTCGGCACTGCCGATATCCACTGGGCGCGCGACCTGTACGGCACGCTGGAGGAACGCGGTCAAAACCCGGTCCAGCGCCCCTTTGCCGCGCTGAACACCGCCTTTGCCACCGATGGCGTGCTGATCCATGTCACCGGCAAGCCCAGCAAGCCGATCAACCTGGTCTACGCCCATCGCTCGACCACGTCGGACGCGATGCTGCACAATGTGATCCGGGTCGAATCCGGCGCCGAGGCAACCATCCTGGAAAGCGGCCCGGCGGCGGCGCGGTTCAACAATTGCACCGAGGTCGACATCGCCGATGGCGGCGCACTGCATGTGGTGCGCAGCCAGGGCCGCGACCATGAACGGCGCGCGGTGACCCATATCTTTGCCCGTCTCGGCGCGGAATCGGTGCTGAAAACCTTTACCCTGACCGCCAATGGCGTGCTGACGCGCAATGAATGCGTGGTTGAACTGACCGGTGACAACGGCATCGCCCATATCGCCGGCGCCTGCGTCGGCGATGGCGATTTCCACCATGACGATACCGTTTTCATCACCCATGACGCGGTCGGCTGCGAAAGCCGGCAGGTGTTCAAGAAGGTGCTGCGCAACGGCGCCACCGGGGTGTTCCAGGGCAAGATCCTGGTGAAGAACGGCGCGCAGAAAACCGACGGTTACCAGATCAGCCAGTCGCTGCTGCTGGATGGCGACAGCCAGTTCCTGGCCAAGCCCGAGCTGGAGATCTATGCCGACGATGTCGCCTGTTCGCATGGCTCGACCAGCGGTGCCATCGACGAGGACGCGCTGTTCTACCTGCGGTCGCGCGGGGTGCCCAAGGCCGATGCCACCGACCTGCTGACCCTGGCGTTCCTGGCCGAGGCGGTGGACGAGATCGAGAACAAGGACCTGGCTGAAGATATGGTCTCGCGGCTCAGAAACTGGCTGGCACGGCGGCGATAATGCCGGTGACCGCGGACATCACGGCCACCTACCGGGGGCCGGGCCGGGTGATCGACCGCCTGCTGGCGGCCGGTCAGCGCGAGGATCGCGCGCTGGTCATCCTGATGGCCTTCTGCGTGCTGATGTTCGTCGCGCAAATGCCGCGCCTGGCGCGCGAGGCGCATCTGGGCGGCGGTGATCTGAACATGCTGCTGGGCGGCGCGCTGATGGGCTGGATCTTCATCGCGCCGCTGGCGCTGTACCTGCTGGCGGCGCTGTCGCATCTGGTGGCGCGGCTGTTTGGCGCCAGGGGCAGTTGGTACGGAGCACGGCTGGCGCTGTTCTGGGCGCTGCTGGCGTCGTCGCCACTGATCCTGCTGCACGGGCTGGTCGCCGGCTTCATTGGCAACAGCCCGGCGCTCAGCCTGGTTGGTGCGCTGTGGCTGGGTGTGTTCGCCTGGTTCTGGATCGCCGGTCTGATCCGGGCCGAGCGGGGGGCCGCGTGATGCTGCCCGATCCGTCTCGGCTGGCGGTGCTGACCCTGCGCGACCCGGCCGAGGCCGCGCGCCAGATCCTCGACCTGAACCTGCCGCGGCAGGCGCTGTGGCTGGCGCTGCTGCTGATGGCGGTGCTGCAATCGCTGATCTTCGCCCTGTCCGACCTGATGACGCCGGGGCCGACGCCGTTCCCGGCGCTGTTCGGCTCGCCGATCCGCTTCATGATCGTTTCGGCGCTGATGCTGGTGCTGACCGTCTATGCCATCTTCTGGGCCGGGCGGGCGCTGCGCGGCAGCGGCGCGCTGGAAGACGTGATGGCGCTGGTGGTCTGGTTGCAGGCGCTGCGCGTCGCGGTGCAACTGGCCGGGCTGCTGCTGTCGATGGTGATTCCGCTGCTGGCGGTGCTGCTGCTGCTGGCGGCCAGCGTGCTGGGGATCTATATTCTATTGCACTTCATCAATCAGGCGCACCGGCTCGACTCGATTGCCCGCGCCGTCGGTGTTCTGGCTGTGGCGCTTGTCGGGCTGCTGTTCGGCCTGTCACTGCTTCTTGCCCTGCTGGGCGTACCCGCGATGGGAAATGCCGGATATGTATGACGTCGAAACCATCCGCAAGGATTTCCCGATTCTGTCGCGCCAGGTCAACGGCAAGCCGCTGACCTATCTCGACAATGGTGCCTCGGCGCAGAAACCGCGCGCGGTGATCGACGCGGTAAACACCGCCTATGCCGAGGAATATGCCAATGTTCACAGGGGGCTGCACTTCCTGTCTAATCTGGCGACCGAGAAATACGAAGCCGTGCGCGGCACCGTCGCACGGTTCCTGAACGCCGGCGATCCCGACCAGATCGTGATGAACACCGGCACTACCGAGGGCATCAATACCGTCGCCTATGGCTGGGCGATGCCACGGATGACCGCCGGCGATGAAATCGTGCTCAGCGTGATGGAACATCACGCCAATATCGTGCCCTGGCATTTCCTGCGCGAACGCCAGGGCGTGGTGCTGAAATGGGTCGATGTCGATGCCACCGGCGCGCTGGATCCGCAGGCGGTGATCGACGCCATCGGCCCGCGCACCAAGCTGGTCGCCGTCACCCATCTGTCCAACGTGCTGGGCACCCGTGTCGACGTGAAGGCGATCACCGAGGCCGCCCATGCCAAGGGCGTGCCGGTGCTGGTCGATGGCAGCCAGGGCGCGGTGCACATGCCGGTCGACGTGCAGGAGATCGGCTGCGATTTCTACGCCATCACCGGGCACAAGCTGTATGGGCCGTCCGCCTCGGGCGCGATCTATATCCGCTCTGAACGCCTGGCCGAGATGCGCCCCTTCATGGGCGGCGGCGACATGATCAAGGAGGTCAGCAAGGACAATGTGACCTATGCCGACCCGCCGATGAAGTTCGAGGCCGGCACCCCCGGAATCGTCCAGACCATCGGCCTTGGCGCCGCGCTGGAATATATGATGGGCCTGGGGATGCAGGACATCGCCGCGCATGAGAACCGGCTGCGCGATTACGCGGTGACCAAGCTGTCGGGGCTGAACTGGCTGCAGCTGCAGGGCACCACGCCGGACAAGGGGGCGATCTTCTCGTTCACGCTGGAAGGCGCCGCGCATGCCCATGACATCTCGACCATTCTCGACAAGAAGGGCGTTGCGGTGCGTGCCGGGCATCATTGCGCCGGGCCGCTGATGGACCATCTGGGCCTGACCGCGACCTGCCGGGCGTCCTTCGGGCTCTACAACACCGAGGCCGAGGTCGACCGTCTGGTCGAGGCCCTGGAACTGGCGCACGAGCTGTTTGCCTAGGCCGGGCAGGGCGGCACTGCCCAAGGATTGACCGGGCACCGGGCAAACTTGCCGGAAAACGACAAAGCCCGTGTCGCTTTCTGTCCATTCCGGGCCGGACCTGTTATGCCCGGCGGCATCTGCCACAGAGACCGGAGAGCTGTATGAACGCCCTGACCGAAGCCGACCAGATATCCGAAATTGCCTTTGGGTTCATGGGATCGAAAGCGCTGTTCGCGGCGCTGCAATCGGGCGTTTTCACCGCGCTGGAAGGCGCGCCCGCCGATGCCGCCACCCTGGCACAAAAGCTGGGGCTGCATGTCGATCGCATGACCACGCTGCTGACGGCGCTGGCGGGGCTGGGGCTGGTGACGGTCAGCGACGGCAAGTTCGCCAACTCGCCCGCCGCCTCGGCCTTTTTGGTGAAAGGGGCGAAATACGATTTCGGCGATTACCTGCGGCTGCAGGTGGGCAAGCAGATGTATGGTCTGCTGGACCAGATCGAGGACGTGCTGACCGAGGATCTGGGCGAGGACGCCACCACCAGCTATGCCGACTGGTTCTCGGACCCGGCCGAGGCGAAACTCTATTCCGAAAGCCAGCACGCCGGCTCGCTGGGCCCGGCACGGCAACTGACCCGCGCGCTGGATCTCTCCGGCGCCCGCAAGATGCTGGATGTGGGCGGCGGTACCGGTGCCTTTGCCATCACCTTCTGCAAGGCGCAGCCGGACCTGGCGGCGACGATTCTGGAATTCCCCAATGTCGCCGCGCTGGGGCGCAGCTATGTCGAAAAGGCGGGCCTTGGCGACCGCATCCAGTACCAGGAGGGCAACGCGCTCGAAGCCGACTGGCCCAAGGGACAGGATCTGGTGCTGATGTCCTACCTGTTCTCCGGCGTGCCGGGCGAGGAACACGAGCGCCTGATCCGTCAGGCGTATGAGGTGCTCAATCCCGGCGGCCGGGTGCTGATCCACGATTTCGTGGTCGATGCCGACCGCACCGGTCCCAAGCTGGCCGCGCTGTGGCAGTTGCAGCATACCGCCTTCACCCCCGAAGCCCGCTCGCTCGACGATGCCTGGCTCGGCCAGGCCCTGGGCGCCGCCGGCTTCGAACAGGTCAAGGTCGGCCCGATGATTCCCGAGATGACCATGCTCGCCGAAGGCCGCAAGGCAGGTTGAAGCCTGGGCCCGGACAGCGCCACCCAAGCCGGGCGTCGCTGTCCGGCAACGGCCACCGCACCGGGCGGTTTTTGCATTGCGGCGCGCCCGGCTTTGCCCTATACGCCCCGCACTGGCACCCGTAGCTCAGCTGGATAGAGCGCTGCCCTCCGAAGGCAGAGGCCAGAGGTTCGAATCCTCTCGGGTGCGCCAATACCTCGGTTTAAGAATCTGGAATCACTGGACAATCGGATGTCTTCCGGTGGTATCCGCATTGCTCCCATCCGGATCGAATTGCTGACGGTGCACCGAAATCACTGTGCGTCGCGGCAACGCCAGGCGGCGCGCCTGTTTGTGTGCGGCGGAATTGAAGGGCCGCACTTTGCCGATCATGTCCTTACGGACGAAGGCGTGCGTTGCCCTGCCAAGCGCCGGGAGCGCGTCCGCGGTGTCACCAAGATGACTGTTGGCGATGCGCGCGAACGCTGGGCTTTGCATGGCCTTCGCCGGTGCGAAAGCCATGCTAGGGGCGCCTCACACCGCCGCCGAAAGCAGCGGATCGACGGCTTGCCCCGTCATTCGGGGGTGCGACCGACCCAGTAGGTCATGAACCCAAGCAGGTCGCCTTCGATATACTGGTCATAAGAGATTCCGTGGTCGGCGGTGGGGTAGATGACCACTTTGGAATGGCCATAATTGCCGGCCGACAGGTAATTGGCACAGTTCCCGGTATTGTTATATCCGGTGCTGAACGGCGCGTTCCTGCCGTAATAGAAATCGCGGTAGCCCACGATATTCAGCACCGGGTCGCCGGACCGTGCCCCGACTTTGGCGAAATCGGTCATGTAGCCGGGCTCGCAGGACCAACTCAGGATCATCCGGCCCTTGAACTCGCGCCCACTGTAGCGCGCGGCGGCATGACCGCCCTCGGACACGCCCAGCAGATACATCTCGCCCGGTGCGAGGAACGCCGCCTGTGACAGCGCGGCGGCAGCCTGGGCGATTTCGGCCTGGCGGATGGCGCTGATGGTTTCATACACGTCCTTGGGCACAGGCGAACTATAGGTCGGCCGCTCCCCGATGGCATGGGCATCGGGCGCGACGAAGACATACCCCGCCTCGGTCAGCCAGTCGGCATAGGCATAGTCCCACTTCAGGCCCGGCACGCCATCGACCTCTTCGAAGGCAGAGCTGGACCCGTGCATGTAGACCACGACCGGCGCAGTGGCGCCCTCGACAAAGGTAAGGTTGGCGAGGTCTTCGTAATAGCCAAAGAAATCCGCGTCACCTTCGATCAGCGCAGCAGGCACGCCGACCACCGCCCGCTGGAGGCTCTGGCCAAACTCGGGATAGGTCTCCAGCATCGTGGCCGGATCGATCTGTCCCAGATTGGTGTGCTGGGCCGAAAGGGGCTCCGCGGAAATTGCCGCCAGGCAGATCGCGGCAAGGGTCTTCTTGGTATTTTTCAACGTACAATCCTTTGTGAAATAGGTCTTTTCTGCGTCTTGCCCGCAATTCATGGCGCGCGCTGCCTGGCCCCGCAACGATGATGGCGCCAGGCGCCGCGTCTTGCCCCGGCGCGCGCCCCTGAAAATGCATAAGCTTCTGTCATGCCTCGATTTTCGGCGTTTCTTGGATCACGCGTGAGAGGCGAAAAGTGCACCGCCAAAGAAATGATCGCAGGGTCCAAACGGGGTGCGCCATTGCACCCCGGTACCTCACGCCTTGGTGGCCTTTCGGATCCGTTGTTCTCGCATTCTGGCGGCAGCGGCGAGGCAGAGCACCAGGAAATCGGCTTCGGTGATCTCCTCGGTCTCGCAATCCCGATCCCATTCGATCTTCGACAGGTAGCTGTTGGCGAATTTCAACGACTGGGTGGCCGGGTCGAAAATCTGTGCGCCGGCTTTCAGTCCAGTGCTCCGCACCGCCAGTATCCTGACCGGCGTAGCGATGTAGAGGTAATGCCCGTAGGGGAAATATTCTGGCCCCGGATCGAAGCTGCGCCGGTAATGGGCCAGCATCTGCGCCTTGTATTGCGGGCTGTACCCGGCAAGCGCCGCCTCGGCGCGGGCCAGAATGCACTTGCGCCAGGTCTCGTGGCGCCGCTTCTCCGGGTTGTCGCGTTTGACCATCTTTGACCCCCATCCGCAAGCCAGCTTACCACAAGTGTCGCTCCGCGTTGCCATGGGGCGTCGGGGTCAGCTTCCGCTGGCGTGGCTCAGGTCAATACCCGCCGCAGCCCTTCTTGCACTTTCAGCAGGGCGGGCAGGAAAGTCTCGGTTAGGTCCGACGCCTCGGCCTGGACCGCCGCGACGCCGGTGTTCAGTGCCGCCACCACCCGTCCCCGTACCGAGATCAGCGGCACCGCGATGGCGCGCAGGCCGATTTCCACTTCCTGATCGATCAGCGCATAGCCCTGGCTGCGGATGCGCGCCAGTTCGGCCATGACTTCGTCCGGGCTGGTCAGGCTGTAGGCGGTGCGCGGGCTTAGATCCGATCGGTCCAGCAGGGCGCGCGCCTCGGCCTCGGGCAGCGCCGCCAGCAGCACCCGGCCCATCGAGGTGCAATGTGCCGGCAGGCGCGAGCCCGGCATCAGGCCGATCGACATCACCCGGCGCTGCGCCGCGCGGGCGATATAGACGATCTCGGTCTCGTCCAGCAGACTGACCGAGGTGGATTGTCCGATCTTCTCCGAAGCCTGGTCCAGCCAGGGCTGCACCACCTGTGCCAGCGGCAGCGCCGCCAGCGCGCCGATGCCCAGTCGCAGGATCCGCGGTGTCAGGGTGAAGAATTTTCCGTCGAAATCGGCATAGCCCTCGTGATGCAGGGTCAGCAGACAGCGCCGCGCGGTGGCGCGGTCGAGTCCGGTTGCCGTCGCCACCGCGGTGATCGACAGGCGCGGGGTCTCGGCGCCGAAGGCTTCGATCACGCGCAACCCCTTGGCAAGCGAGGCGATATGGTCGGTCTTGTTCACCATGCGCGCAACTAGTGGCGTCTATTGAACAAAAGTCAATATGTGCGCGATTGCGCTGTTCACCGCGCTGTCCGGCGCTAGGCTGCGGCGACGATTGCAGGGGCGACCGCGATGGAAAATCGGTTGCCCCGCTCGGCCAGGGTGATGGTCGCATCCGGCGATGCAAGGCGGGGCTATACCTCGCCCGCGGGGGCCGATATCCAAGCCAAGCCCTTGAATACAGACGGCCCTGCGGCCAGGCATAACGTGACGGAGTTCTGACATGACCGACGCCTTTATCTGCGGCTATACCCGCACCCCCATCGGCCGCTATGGCGGCGCCCTGTCCTCGGTGCGCGCCGACGATCTGGCGGCGATCCCGCTGCGGGCGCTGCTGGCCGCCAATCCAGAGCTGGACCCGGCGCAGATCGACGAGGTGATCCTGGGCTGCGCCAATCAGGCGGGCGACGACAACCGCAACGTCGCGCGTATGGCGGTGCTGCTGGCCGGGCTGCCCGACAGCGTGCCGGGCACCACCATGAACCGGCTGTGCGGGTCGGGGATGGATGCGGTGATCACCGCCGCCCGCGCGATCCGCGCCGGCGAGGCGCAGATGATCATCGCCGGCGGCGTCGAAAGCATGTCGCGCGCGCCCTTCGTGATGCCGAAGGCCACCAGCGCGTTTTCCCGCAGCAACGAGGTGTTCGACACCACCATCGGCTGGCGCTTTGTCAATCCGCTGATGAAGGCGCAATACGGCGTCGATTCGATGCCGGAGACCGCCGAGAACGTGGCCGAGGATTTCAACATCAGCCGCGAAGACCAGGACGCCTTCGCGCTGCGGTCGCAGCAGAAGGCCGCCGCCGCCCAGGCCAGCGGTCGCCTGGCCAGCGAGATCACACCGGTCACCATCCCGCAGCGCAAGGGTGACCCGATCATTGTCGAGCGGGATGAACATCCGCGCGAAACCGCCTTGGAAAAACTGGCCAAGCTGCCCGCGCCCTTCCGCGCCGGTGGCACCGTCACCGCCGGCAACGCCTCGGGCGTCAATGACGGCGCCGCGGCGCTGATCATCGCCTCCGAAGCGGCGGCCAAGGCCAATGGCCTGACCCCGATCGCCCGTATCCTGGGCGGCGCGACCGTGGGGGTGGCGCCGCGCATCATGGGTTTCGGCCCGGCGCCCGCGTCGAAAAAGCTGATGCAGCGGCTGGGGCTGACGGCGTCCGATTTCGACGTGATCGAATTAAACGAAGCCTTTGCCTCGCAGGGGCTGGCGACGCTGCGCGATCTGGGCATCGCCGATGACGATCCCCGCGTGAACCCCAATGGCGGCGCCATTGCGCTGGGCCATCCGCTGGGCATGTCGGGGGCGCGGATCACCGGGACCGCGGCGCTGGAACTGATGGTCAAGGATGGCAAGCGGGCGCTGTCGACCATGTGCATCGGCGTCGGGCAGGGCATCGCCATCGCCATCGAACGGGTCTAGGCAGCGCCGGGCCGGGGCGGCGCATCTCAGTTCAGGTTGCGCTCGTCCAGGCCCAGGCCGCGGCCGATGATCTCGCGCATGATCTCGCTGGTGCCGGCATAGATGCGGCTGATCCGGGCGTCGCGGTACAGGCGGCTGATCTCGTATTCGTCCATATAGCCGGCGCCGCCATGCAGCTGCAGGCATTCGTCGACCACGCGGCCCTCAACCTCGGAGGTGAACAGCTTGGCCTCGGCGGCCATCTCCGCCGACAGCCGCCCGGCCAGGTGTTCGCGCGCGCAATGGTCGGTCAGCGCCCAGGCCGCGTCCAGTTCGGTGCGCAGCGAGGCCATCTTGAACCGTGAATTCTGAAAGGTGCCGATTGGCCGGCCAAAGGCGCGCCGCTCCTGGATATATTCCATGGTGACGTCAAAGGCGCGTTCGGCCCTCGCCGCGAAGCCAACCGCGCCGATCAGCCGCTCTTCGGCCAGGTTCATCATCATGATGCGAAAGCCGCCGCGCGGATCGCCCAGCACGTTGTCCTTGGGCACCTTGACGTTGTCGAAGAACAACTCGGCGGTGTCCTGGCTTTCCAGTCCCAGCTTCTTCAGGTTGCGGCCGCGGGCAAAGCCCTCCATGCCGTCCTCGACCAGGAACAGCCCGATCTCGTGGCTGGCCGCGGGATTGGTGCGCGCGGCCACCAATACCAGCCCGGCCAGGAACCCGTTCGAGATATAGGTCTTGGAACCGTTCAGCACCCAGTGATCCTCCATCTCGACCGCGCGTGTGGCGATCCCGGCCAGGTCCGACCCGGTGCCCGGTTCGGTCATGGCGATGGCCAGGATGGTATCACCCGAGACCACGCCGGGCATGTACCTGTCGCGCTGCGCCTCCGAGGCGGCATGTTGCAGATAGGGTCCGACAATGCGGTTGTGCAGCCCCAGGAAGAATCCCGGTTCACGCGGCCCGATCTCTTCGGCCAGCACCATGTCATAGCGGAAATCCTGCAGCCCCAGACCGCCGTATTTCTCATCGGCGAACATGCACAGGAACCCCTCGGCACCGGCGCTTTTCCAGACCTCGCGGCTGACACAGCCGGCCTCGCGCCAGCTGTCGGCATGCGGATAGACGTTGCGCTCGGCCCAGGCCCGCACGGTTTTGCGGAAGATCTCGTGTTCTTCGTCATAGAGGGTGCGCTTCAGCATCGGGGCCTCCGGCTGACAGGGGGAATCGACTGGGGAACGGGGCAGGGCGGTGCCACCGCCCTGCCGGGCAGCGTTATTCCAGGGTCTGTACCAGCACCCACGAACCGTTCTCGATCCGGCTGACGAAGACCTCGTCGGCGCCGGCGTGATCCTCGGGCGAGAAATCGACATGGTTGCCGGCAATCGGGTCATGGAAATCCAGCGTTTCCATCGCCGCGATAAAGCCCTCGCGCGTCAGGTCTCGGCCTGCCGCCTCAAGCCCCGCCACCATGATCGCCGCACCGGACCGGCCCAGCAGCGCGCCGGTGCCGGGGTAGTCCTCGCCTGTGGCTTCCTTATAGCTGGCCACCCATGCCGCCACCTCGGGCTCGCCCAGCCGCGCCTCCAGGTCCTGCCAGCCGGCGCCGGCATAGACGCCGTCCATCACCCCCTGCTGCGCCAGGCCCTTGGCAACGACGGTGTGAAACCCGGCGCCCGACAGCATGATCTTCAGATCATCCATGCCCAGCTTGCGCGCGGTGGCGATGGCGTTGATCATCTGGCTGACCCCCAGCGCCATCGCCACCGTGTCGCAACCGGAATCCTTGACCTTGCCCAGCGCGCCGGTGAAATCGGTCTCGTCCGGCTTGTGGCCGACCTCGGCGCCCAGTTCGATCTCGCCCGCCTCGGCCAGCTCATGCACCGCGGCCTCGATCTCCTTGCCGAAATCGGTCGGCAGGATCATCAGGCAGACCTTCTTGGTGCCCTCTTCGGCGATCATGAATTCGGTGGTCGCCTTGATCGCGTCGTAATAGGACGAGGTGCCGGCAAATTTCCACGGCGCCGGCGGTTCGATCATCTGCCGTGCCGCGGTGATCGGCGACACGTTGGGCACGCCCTGCGGCTCCATCAGCTGGAACATTGCCAGGTTATGTGGCGTGCCCAGGCTCAGCAGCATCGCAAACACCTGATCGCGGTTGATCAGCTTGTTGGCCGCCTGCGCCGCCTTGGGCACCTGATAGCCGTGATCCTCGACGATATAGGTGATCTTGCGGCCATGCACGCCGCCCTTGGCGTTCACCTCGGCGAAATAGGCCTGCGCTGCCGCTACGGCGGGCACCGAGAAAGGCGCGAAGATGCCGGAAAGGTCATGCGCCCCGCCCAGCTTGATCTCATCGTCGCTCACCCCCGGCGTCTGGGCGGCCAGCGGCGCGGCCAGCAGCGTCGCGGCTGCGGCCAGTGCGGTCAGTGTCTTCATCTCTTCCTCCCTGATTGAGATCGGACATGTTCAGTACATCTCGTCGATCAGCGCGGCGTGGCGCTGGTTCACGAAATTGCGTTTCAGTTTCATCGTCGGGGTCAGTTCCTCGTCTTCCGCCGTCAGCAGGATGTCGATCAGGCGGAAATCCTTGATCTGTTCGACATTGGCGAATTGCTTGTTGGTCTCGGCCACCACCGCGCCGATCAGGTCGCGCACCTCGGGCGCGCGGGTCAGCGAGGCAAAGTCGGAAAACGGGATCTGGCGGTCCTGGGCGAATTTCTCGACATTCTCCTGGTCGATCATCACCAGGCAAGTCAGGTATTTGCGCCGGTCGCCGATCACCACCGCATCCGAGATATAGGGCGAGAATTTCAGCCGCGATTCGATCTCGGCCGGGGTGATGTTCTTGCCGCCGGCGGTGATGATCACGTCTTTCATCCGGCCGCTGATGGTCAGGCAGCCGTGATTGTCGATGCGGCCCAGGTCGCCGGTACGCAGCCAGCCCTCCGGGGTGATCGTCTCGGCGGTCTTGTCCGGCTTGCGCCAATAGCCGGCAAAGACGCAGGGCCCGCCGACCAGCAATTCGCCGCTGCTGTCGATCTTCAGCTCGATCCCCGGCAGCGGCGGGCCGACGGTGCCGACATGGTTGTCGCCAACCATGTTGACGGTGGCGACGCCGGCGGTTTCGGTCATCCCGAAACCTTCGACCAGCGGCACACCGATGGCGGCGAACCAGTCGATCAGCTCGGGCGAGATCGGCGCCGCGCCCGAGGTGACGCGGCGCGCATTGGCAAAGCCCAGCATTCGCCGCAGGTTGGCCAGCACGGTGATCTCGGCCAGCCAGTGCTGCAGGCGCAGGGCCGGCGAGGGCCGATCGCTGCGGGCATAGGCGCCGCCCACCCGCAGCGCCCAGTCAAAGGCCCGACCGCCCAGCGGCCCGGCCTCGGAGCGCAGGATCATCATCCGCGAATAGATCTTTTCCCAGATCCGCGGCACCCCGGCAAAACTGTCCGGCGACACTTCCTGCAAGTTCTCGAACACGGTTTCCGGGCTTTCGGCGAAATTCACCGTGCAGCCATTGGCCAGCGCCCCGTCGACCGAGACCAGCCGCTCCAGCACGTGGCACAGCGGCAGGAAACACAACAGGTTGTCGCTGTCGCGAAAGTCCAGCACCTGGGTTCCGGCAACCAGCTGAAAGATCATGTTGCGATGGGTCAGGATCGCGCCTTTTGGCGGGCCGGTGGTGCCCGAGGTATAGATCAGCATGCGCGGATGTTCCGGGCGCACCTCGGCCAGCGCGCGTTCGAACCGGTCGGGATCGGCGGCCGCAGCACCCAGCGCGACGATCTCGTCCAGGAACCGCACCTTGGGATGGGCGAAATCGGCCAGCCCGTCACGGTCGAACACCACAACATGGTCGATCCCCGGCATCGAGTCGCGCGCCTCGATCCACTTGTCCAGCTGCTCGTCGTTTTCCACGAACAGCACCCGCGCGCCGCTGTCCTGCGCCAGATAGGCCAGCTGCGCCGCGCTGTCGGTGGTATAGACCCCGGCCGGAATCGCCCCGATGGCGGCGGCGGCCAGGTCGCAATACAGCCATTCGCGCCGGTCCTCGGACAGGATCAGAACCGGCTCGCCCTTGCGCACGCCCAGCTCCATCAGCGCCAGGCCGATATGGCGGGCGGCCTGATAATAGTCACGCCAGGAATAGGCCTGCCAGATGCCCAGCTCTTTCTCGCGGTGGCAGACCCGGTCGCCATACCTGGCGCAGCGATCCGCCCAGAGCGACACGATGGTGTCGTGCCCTTCGAAGGCGATGACCTCGCCAGCCTGCACGCGCGTCATCTCCATGTCTTGCGCCGTTTCCATCGTTTCTGCCCGCGTTCGCTTTCCTGGCTGCGGCCGAGGTAGAATTCCTGGATGTCGTCCGAGGCTTTCAGCCGTTCGGTCGGCCCGGCCATCACGATCCGGCCCATTTCCAGCACATAGCCCTTATGCGCGGTCTCCAGCGCGATATGGGCGTTCTGCTCGACCAGCAGCATGGTGACGCCCTGCTCGGAATTGAGCCGGGCGATGATGGCGAATATCTCCTGTGTCAGCCGCGGCGACAGGCCCAGGCTGGGCTCGTCCAGCATCATCAGCTTGGGCCTGGCCATCAGGCCGCGCCCGATGGCCAACATCTGCTGTTCTCCCCCCGACAGAAAGCCGGCGGGCTGGCGCCGGCGTTCCTTCAGGATCGGGAAATACTGGAACACCAGGTCCAGGTCGGCGGCGGCGCTGCCCCGGCGGGTGAAGGCGCCCAGGCGCAGGTTCTCCTCGATGGTCAGATAGGGAAACACCTCGCGCCCCTCGGGCACCAGCGAAATCCCCTTGGCGACAATGCGATCCGGTTCCAGATGGGCGGTGTTTTCGCCATGAAAGCTGATCACGCCCTTTTCCGGATCCATCAGGCCGGCGATGGTCTTCATCAACGTGGTCTTGCCGGCGCCATTGGCACCCAGGATGGTGACGATTTCGCCTTCCTCCACGTCGATCGAGACGCCACGCAGCGCCATGATCGCGCCGTAGAAGGTTTCGAGGTTGCGGACGGACAGAACGCTCATGTCTGACCTCCCGCCGCAGGCCCGGGTGCCGCCTTGGCCAACCGGGGCGCGCCGCGCGCCGCTGCCCCTTTGCCCCTCATGCGGCGGTCTCCGTGCCCAGATAGGCCGCTTTCACGTCGCGGTTCGCCTGCACCTCGGCCGGGCTGCCCAGTGCCAGCGGCCGGCCATTGGCCACGGCCAGCACCCGGTCGCAGACGCGGGTCACCAGCGACATGTCATGTTCCACCATCACCACCGTCAGCCCCATGTCGCGGCGCATGTCCTCGATCCAGAACGCCACCTCGCGGGTCTCCTCGACCGACAGGCCCGAGGCCGGTTCGTCCAGCAGGATCAGCCGCGGCCCGATGGCCAGCGCGCGGCCGATCTCGACCACCTTGCGCACGCCATAGGGCAGGCCGGCGATCATCTTGTTGCGATAGGCTTCCAGCTCCAGGAATTCGATCACCTGTTCCACCCGCTCGCGATGCGCCCGCTCGGCGCGGCGCACCTTGGGCAGGAACAGGATGTCCTCGACAAAATTGGTGCTGCGGTGGCTGTGTCGCCCCATCAGCAGGTTGTCCAGTACGGTGGAATGGTCGAACAGCTCGATATTCTGGAAGGTCCGGGCGATGCCCAGCCCGGCAATCTCATGCGCGCGCAGGCCGGTGATGTCGCGCCCGTCAAAGCGGATGCGCCCCTGGCTGGGCTGGTAGATCCGCGAGATCAGGTTGAAGATGGTCGACTTGCCGGCGCCGTTGGGGCCGATGATGGCAAACACCTCGCCCGGCTCGACCGCGAAGGATACGCCGTCGACCGCCCGGACGCCGCCGAACTGGATGGCCAGATCCTCGACCTGCAACAGGCTCATCGCATCCGCTCCGTCTTCAGATAGGTTTTCTGCCGGCGGAACATGTCGCGCCGGGCCAGCGGAAACACCTCCAGCCAGAACCGCATCTTCAGCCAGCGGCCATACAGGCCGGCGGGCTCGTAGATGATAAAGCCGATCAGGATCAGCGAGAAAACCAGCGTGTCCAGCCCCGGAATCCCCCACAGGTCGATGCCGGTGGCGGCGTTCACATTGTCGCGCAGGATGGCGATGAACTGCGGCATCGCGGTGATCAGGATGGCGCCCAAAAACGCGCCCTGGATAAAGCCCAGCCCGCCGATGGTGACCACCAGCAGCAGGTTGATCGAGATGAAGATCGAAAACAGCTCGTAGTTGAAGAACCCGATGTAATGGCCCATCAGCGCCCCGGCCAGCCCGGTCACCCCCGAGGACAGGCCGAAGGCCAGCGACCGGGTGCGGGTGACATTGATGCCCAGCGCGCGCGCCGAGATCTCGCTGTCGCGCACCGCCAGGAACGACCGCCCGGTCGGGCTGCGCATCAGGTTGGCATAGCCCCAGGTCACCAGCGCGGTGACCGCCAGGCACAGCCAGTAGAAATTCGGCAAGGCGGCATAGCGGTCGAAACTGATCCCGAAAATGCCGATCGACGGCGCCATCAGCCCGCCGACCCCGCCGGTGATCGGTTCCAGCAGGATCACCAGTTCCTCGACGATGACGAACATCGCCAGCGTGGCAATCGCCAGATAGATGCCCGACATCCGCACCGCCGGCACCGCCAGCAGCGCGCCGAACAGCCCGGCAATCAGCCCGGCCAGCGGAAAGCTCAGCAGAAATGGCAGGCCCAGGTTCATCAGCGCCGTGTCGGCATAGGCGCCCACCGCAAGGAACGCGGCGTGGCCCAGGCTGACCTGCCCGGTATGGCCCACCGCCACCATCAGCCCCATGCCCGCCAGCGCCCAGATCAGCGTGTTGGCGGCCTCGGCCAGGTAATAGTCGCCGACCAGGAAGGGCAGGGCGGCCATCACCGCCAGCAGCACGGCAATCTTTGCCCGGCTGCGCCCGTGTTCGTGCAGGTCTATATCGCGGTCATAGCTGGTCTTGAACACCACGCGCATCGGGTCAGACCTTCTTCATCTGGATCTGGCTGAACAGGCCGCCGGGGCGGGTGACCAGCACGATCAGCATGATGATATAGGGCGACATCTTGGCCAGTTCGCCCGGCGCATACCGGCCGGCCACCGGCTCGACCACGCCAATCAGCAAGCCGCCCAGCAGCGCGCCGGGCAACGACCCCAGTCCGCCGATCACCGCGGCGGCAAAGGCCTTGATGCCCAGCAGCCCGATATTCGGGTCGATGGCGCCGCGGGTGGCATAAAGCACGCCCGCCACCGTCGCCACCGCGCCCGACAGCCCCCAGATCAGCGAGTTGATCCGCATCACCGGCACGCCGACGATATAGGCCGCCATCTGGTTCTGGCTGGAGGCCTGCGCCGCCAGCCCGATGCGGGTGAAGGCGAAAAACGCCCACAGCGCCAGCGTCAGCAGCAGGGTAACCGCGATGGTCACCAGATCGGCCAGGCTGATGACGATGCCACCGGTGCGCAGGTTTAGCCCGGCAAAGGGCGTTTCCAGCACCAGGGGCGTATAGCCCCAGATCGACCCGGCGACAAAGCGGAACACAAAGCCCAGCGCGATGGTCAGGATCACCAGCGCATATTGCGGCTGGCCGAACAGGCGGCGCACCACCACCCGTTCCACCCCCCAGCCGACGCCGAACATCACCACCATCGCCAGCAGCACCGCCGGAACAAAGGCCAGGCCCATCTGTTCGGCATTGCCAAAGCCCAGCGCGATGAAGGCGCCCAGCATCATCATGTCGCCCTGGGCAAAGTTCACGCCTTCGCTGGCCTTGTAGATCAGCACAAAGCCCAGCGCGACCAGGCCGTAGATGCAGCCATTGGCCAGGCCGCCAATCACAAGCTGAAGCAATTCCATCATTGCCGGCCAGACAGAGTCCGACAGCCGGATACGCTATTCATGCCGCTCCTCCCTTCGGCGATGAACGTGGTTGACTGAATTTAAACAGTGGTGTTCAATTTCAGTCAACACTCATTTTTCAACCAGCCACGAACCCCCCATGAACACGGCGACGTGTCGCATTCATCAATCCGCAATGCGGATCTTTGCAGACGAGGGTGGCACCACCATCGCCATCAGCGATCTGGCGCGCGAAGCCGGGCTGTCCCGCGGGACCATCTACAACAATCTCGACAACCCGTCGGACCTGTTCTCGTCCGTCTGCGACACCATCGCCGCCGAATTTCACAGTTCGATGCTGCGCGCCTGCGCCGACATGGCCGATCCGGCCGAAAAGATCTCGGCGGCGATGCAGCTCAGCATCCGCCGGGTGCATGACGAACCGCATTGGGGCCGTTTCATCGCCCGCTACGCGATGATCGAATCGCGGCTGGGCGATTTCTGGAGCCAGATGCCGGCCGAAGAACTGCGCCGGGGCCTGGCCTCGGGGCGGTTCCACTTTCACCGCGATCAGGTCGCCTCGGTCACCGCCACCGCCGGCGGCGCCACCTTCGGGGCGGTCTCGCTGGTGCTGGACGGGCGCCGCACCTGGCGGCAGGCGGCCAGCGACACGGCGGAATTCGTCTTGCGCGGCATCGGGATATCCCGGGAGGAGGCCCGCGAGATCAGCCAGAGAGAGCTCGAACCGCTGCCACGGATCGAGCTCTGCGACCCGGCCTGACCGGTCGGCGATCAGGAGGAGGACCACAATGGCAGAGCCTGCCTATATCTACGACGCGATCCGCACGCCCCGTTCCAAGGGCAAGGCCGACGGCACCTTGCACGAGGTAAAGCCGATCCATCTTGTCACCACCCTGCTGACCGAGATGCAGCAGCGCCACGACCTCGACACCGCGCGGGTCGATGACGTGATGCTGGGCTGCGTCGCCCCGGTGATGGAACAGGGCGCGGTGCTGCCCAAGATTGCGCTGCAAAAGGCCGGCTGGGATCAAAGCGTGCCGGGCGCCCAGGTCAACCGCTTTTGCGCCTCGGGTCTCGACACCTTCAACACCGCCGCGGCCAAGGTCGCCTCGGGCTGGGAAGACCTGGTTTGCGCCGGCGGCTTCGAATCGATGTCGCGGGTGCCGATGGGTGCCGATGGCGGGCCATTCGCCGAGGATCCGGAAACCGCCATCGCCACCGGGTTCGTGCCTCAGGGCATCGGCGCCGACCTGATCGCCACCATCGAGGGCTGGTCGCGGGACGATGTCGACGCCTTCGCGCTGGCCAGCCAGCAACGCGCCGCCCATGCCCGCGACTCGGGCTGGTTCGATCGCTCGGTGGTGCCGGTGCGCGACGAGAATGGCTTCGTGGTGCTGGCCAAGGACGATTTCATCAAGCCCGACACCGACATGCAGAAGCTGGGCGCGCTCAGGCCCAGCTTTGCCGCGCCGGGCGATATGGGCTTCGACGCGGTGGCGCTGGCGAAATATCCGCAGGTCGAACGGATCAACCACGTCCACACGCCGGGCAATTCCTCGGGCATCGTCGACGGCGCCTCGCTGATCATGGTCGGCAACGAACAGGCCGGGCGCGACATCGGTCTGGACCCGCGTGGTCGGGTGCTGGCCATCGCGCTGACCGCGACCGACCCGACCATCATGCTGACCGGGCCGGGCCCGGCCTCGAAAAAGGCGCTGGCCAAGGCGGGGCTGACCATCGACGATATCGACCTTGTCGAAATCAACGAGGCGTTTGCGAGCGTCGCCCTGCGCTTGCAGCGCGACCTTGATGTTCCAGATGAAAAGCTGAACGTGGTCGGCGGCGCCATCGCCATGGGCCATCCGCTGGGCGCGACCGGCGGCTGCCTGGTGTCCACCATGCTGGACGAGCTGGAGCGGCGGCAGCTGAAACGCGCGCTGATCTGCATGTGCGTCGGCGGCGGCATGGGCATCGCCTCGATCATCGAACGCGTCTGAGGGAGGGGCGGATGCAAGATTTCATCTATGACAAGGACAGCGACGGTATTGTCACCGTGACCATGGATATGGCCGGGCAGAACGCCAATACCATGAACAAGCGGTTCGAACCGGGGATGCGCGCGGTCTGCGACCGACTGGAGGCCGAACCGGGCCTGACCGGCGTGGTCTTCGCCTCGGCCAAACCGACGTTTTTTGCCGGTGGCGACCTGCATGACATCCTGGCAACCGAAACCGCCGACGCCGCCAGTTTCGCCTTTATCGAGGCCAACAAGGCGGTCTACCGGCGGTTGGAAAAGCTGCCGGTCCCGGTGGTCGCCGCCATCAACGGCGCCGCGTTGGGGGGCGGGTACGAACTGTGCCTGGCCTGCAACCATCGCATCGTGCTGAACTCACCCAAGGCGGTGGTCGGCCTGCCCGAGGTCACGCTGGGCCTGCTGCCGGGCGCTGGCGGCGTGGTGCGCCTGACCGCCCGGCTCGGGCTGGAAAAGGCGCTGACCTACCTTCTGGAAGGCAAGCAGGCCCGCCCGGACGCGGCGCTGGCCGACGGCCTGGTCGATGCCATCGTCGATGAGCCGGAGGCTTTGATCCCCGCCGCCAAGGCCTGGATCCGGGCCAATCCCGACGCCCATACCCAGCCCTGGGACCAGAAAGGCTTTCGCTATCCCGGCGGCGATGCGCTGCATCCACGGGTGCGGCAGGTGATTCAGGTCTCCTCGGCGATGCTGTTCAAGAAAACCCGCGGGCTGCTGCCGGCGCCGGAAAAGATCCTCGACGTGGCGGTGAACTCGATGCGGATGAATTTCGACGCCGCGCTGCGCGTGGAAACCCGCCGCTTTATCGGCCTGATGGCCAGCAAGGAGGCCAAGGCGGCAATCTCGACCTTCTTCTTCGGCACCCAGGCGATCAAATCGGGCAAGCTGCGCCCCGAAGGTGCGCGCTGGCAGGCCGGCTCGGCGGCGGTGCTGGGCGCGGGCATGATGGGGTCCGGCATCGCCTATGCCCATGCCAAGGCCAGGCTGGCAACCCGGCTGAACGACACCGAACTGGCAAGGGCCGAACAGGGCCGGGCCTATTCCGAGGCGCTGTGCGACAAGGCGGTTGCGCGCGGGCGCATGGAGGCCGCCGGCAAAGACGCGCTGCTGTCCCATATCACCCCCGCCACCGGCAATGCCGCCGCCGGCAGCACCGATATCGTGATCGAGGCGGTGTTCGAGGATATCGAGCTGAAAGAGAAGGTGATCGCCGAGACCTGGCCGATGCTGTCGCCCGAGGGCATCTACGGCTCCAACACCTCGACGCTGCCGATCTCGATCCTGGCCCAGGCCTGCCCGGATCCGTCCCGCTTCATCGGCCTGCATTTCTTCAGCCCGGTCGACAAGATGAAGGTGGTCGAGATCATCATGGGCGAACAGACCAGCCAGGAGACTTTGCGCAAGGCCTACGATTACGTGCAGCAGATCGGCTATATGCCGATTGTCGTCAACGACGCGCGCGGCTTTTTCACCTCGCGGGTCTTCGGCACCTTCATGGACGAAGGCTGTCAGCTGCTGGTCGACGGCATGGCGCCCGCCGCCATCGAACGCGCGGCCTGGCTGGCCGGAATGCCGGTCGGCCCCTTGCAGGTGTTCGACGAGGTGTCGCTGATCCTGGGTCAGAAGGTGCGCCATACCCATCGGGCGCTGGACCAGCGGCTGGGCGTCGACAGCGGCTTTGGCCAACACAACACCGCCACCGTCGAGGTTACCGACCCGATGATCGCGATGGGTCGGGGCGGGCGGCAATATGGCGGCGGCTTCTACGACTATGACGCCCAGGGCACGCGGGTGCTGTGGTCCGGGCTGGAACAGTTCGCCCGCGGCACTGCCGATATCCCGATCCAGGACGCGATTGACCGCATCCTGTACCGACAGGCCATCGAGACCCTGCGCTGTCTCGACGAGGGCGTGCTGAACACCGAGATCGAGGCCAATTTGGGCGGCATCTTTGCCATCGGCTTCCCGGCCCATACCGGCGGCGCGATCCAGTTCATCCGGGGCGAGGGGGTCGAGGCCTTCGCCGCCCGCGCCCGGCAACTGGCCGCGAGCTATGGCGCGCGTTTCGCCGTGCCCGACTCGATCTATGACCGGCTCGCAAGCCGCGAGGCGGCGGCGGCCTAAGCGTCCGCCGAACCGCGCATAAAAGGGGCTGGCGGCAACGTGCCGGCCCCTTTCACTCGGCGTCGCCCGCCGCCGCCTCGGCCACCAGCGCCAGGCACAGCTCGGTCGCCAGCGCCATGTCCTGCACCGAGATCCATTCCTTCGGCCCGTGAATGTTCTGCATGCCGGTGAACAGGTTCGGCGTCGGCACCCCCATCTCGGTCAGGCGTGACCCGTCGGTGCCGCCGCGGATCGGCACCGAGACGGGCTCGATCCCCAGCTTGCGGCAGGCGGCGCGGGCCAGGTCGACCGGGGTCATGTCCTGTTCCAGCCAATAGCGCATGTTGCGGTATTGCGGCTTGATCTCGCAGGTGATGCGCGCGCGCGGTTCGGTCGCCGCCACCGCGGCGCAGACCTGGCGCAGCAAGGCGCCCTTTTCGGCCAGCCCCTCGCGCTCGAAATCGCGGATGATCAGCTTGATCTTCATCTCCGAGGATCCGCCCACCATATCGGTGGCGTGGATGAACCCCTCGACCCCGTCGGTCACCTCCGGGGTCATCGTCGCCTGCGGCAGGGTCTGGATGATCTTGCTGGCCAGGTGGATGGCGTTGACCATCTTGCCTTTGGCAAAGCCGGGATGGATCGACACGCCGGTCACCGTCACCTCGGCCCCGTCGGCCGAGAAAGTCTCGTATTCGATCTCGCCGACCCGGCCGCCGTCGAAAGTATAGGCGAAATCGGCAGCCAGATCCCGGGGCAACGCTTCGGCCACGCCGCGGCCAATCTCTTCATCCGGGGTAAAGGCGATGCGGATCGGCCCATGCGCGATCTCGGGATGCGCCAGCAGATGCCGCGCGGCGGTCATGATAATCGCCACCCCCGCCTTGTCATCGGCGCCCAGCAGCGTGGTGCCCGAGGCGGTGATGATGTCATGGCCCTGTTTCTCGGCCAGATAGGGCGACTCGGCCGGCGACAAGACCAATGCCGGATCGTCGGGAAAGGTGATGTCGCCGCCATTATAGCCGCGCACCACCCGTGGTTTCACCCCCTGGGCGGCAAACTGCGGTGCGGTGTCGACATGGGCCAGCAGGCCGATGGTGGGGCCGGGGGCGGTGCCGGGAATCGTCGCCAGCACGGTGCCGTAATCGGTCAGCTGCACCTCTTGCGCGCCGATTTCCTCCAGTTCAGATTGCAGCAGGCGCAGCAGGTCCAGCTGGATCGCGGTGCTGGGCGTGGTGGGCGAGTCCGCGTCGCTCTGGCTGTCGATCGCGGTATAACGGACAAGGCGGTCTTCAAGATCGCGGTCGAATTGGCGTGGCATCGGCGCTCCTTCAATGAATGGCGGAAGGGTCAGGCTGGGCGGGGCAGAGTCAAGCCCTGCGCGCGCCATCCCGCAATGTGAGCCGCCGAACCGCGCCTGTGCGCGTGTCGGCAGTTGGCCGGGGGTGCGGCACTGCTATGTTGTGGTCCAGGCCAAACATGGAGGAGCGGCAACATGAGCTGGAACCCGGCACTGGACCCCGATTGCCCAACCGGCGATGCGGTGGATGCCATCGAAACCGTTATCGTGCCGCGCGCCCGCGACCTGGGCGGGTTCGAGGTGCGCCGCGCCCTGCCGGCCGCCCGGCGGCAGATGGTCGGCCCGTTCATCTTCTTCGACCAGATGGGGCCGGTCGAGTTCCTGACCGGGCAGGGCATCGACGTGCGCCCGCATCCCCATATCGGGCTGGCCACGGTCACTTATCTTTATGACGGGCGGCTGCACCATCGCGACTCGCTGGGCACCGACCAGTGGATCGAACCCGGCGCGGTGAATCTGATGGTGGCCGGGCACGGCATCACCCATTCCGAACGCACCGATGGCGCGGCGCGCGAGCAGCCGATGAAGATGCTGGGCATCCAGACCTGGCTGGCGCTGCCCGAGGCACAGGAGGACGGCGCCGCCGGGTTCGAACATGTGGCGCGGGAAAAGCTGCCGATGCTGGAGGGCGAGGGCAAGACCGTGCGCCTGATCCTGGGCCAGGCCTGGGGCGACCGCGCGCCGGTGTCCGTGCCGTCGCAGATGTTCTATGCCGATGCCCGGCTCGATCCGGGGGCGGCGTTGCCGTTGCCCGACGATCACGAGGATCGCGGCGTCTACGTGCTCGATGGCTCGGTCACAGTCGCCGGTCAGAGCTTCGAGGGCGGCCGCATGATGGTGTTCCGCCCCGGCGACCGGGTGTCGCTGCGGGCCGGGGCGCAGGGGGCGCGGCTGCTGCTGCTGGGCGGCGATACGCTGGGCGGCTCGCGTTATATCTGGTGGAACTTCGTCGCCTCCTCGCGCGAGAAGATCGAGGCCGCCAAGGAGGCCTGGCGCGCCGGCGATTGGGACCACGGCCGCTTTCGCCTGCCGGTGGGGGATGACCGGGACTTCATCCCATTGCCCGAGCGCTGAGCGCCGCTGTGGCGGGGGCGCGGGCCGGTTCCGTGGGTGCAATTTGGCGGTGGCAAAAAAAGCCGCTCGCCGGAGTAAAAAATCGCCACTTTTGCCATTGACGGGGGGCGGGGCTTGGCCTATTCCACGGCTCCACGCGCGGTTGTAGCTCAGTTGGTTAGAGTACCGGCCTGTCACGCCGGGGGTCGCGGGTTCGAGCCCCGTCAACCGCGCCACTTTCTTCCCGAAGTGGCATTTCGATGCAAAGCGACGCGCCGACCCAGAGGGTCGGGCGCGCTGCCGGGAGGTGCCGGAGCGGGCTCCGGGACGGCGCTAATCCGAACCGTAATCGTAGCCCAGCTGCGCCTCCAACTCGAGGTCGAGCCGACTGCGCAGGAAGGCTAGATCGCTGTCCGACAAGGTTTTCGGCGTCGCCGGATGGTCGCTGACCGAATAGCTGTGGCGCGTGCCCAGGCGGCGGCGCACCGTCTTCAGCGGACTCCTGGGCGCGGCGAGACCGAATTGCTCGGCCAGCCAGGCCAGGCTGCCCTCGGGATCGGCCAGGAAACTTTCCATCCGCAGCAGCGCCACATGGCCGCCGCGATTGAGCATCGACAACAAGCCCTCAAGCTTGACCCGCCGCAGCTCGAACAGGTCGGCAAAGGGCAGCCCGGTCAGCGGGTGGCGGTCATATTGCAACTCGCAGCCCTGCACCTGCATCTCGGGGTGGATCTCCTCGAAATCGGAGGTGCGGTCGACGATGCCGCGCCAGGGGCTGCGGATGAACCGGGCATAGTCCAGCGATTGCAACGCCGGGTCGCAATGCCAGGGCCGGTCATGCATCGACAGGCTCCAGGCGCGGGCATCGCGGATCACGCAAAGGGTCAGCAGGGTGTCGGGAATCGCCACCATATGCGGCAGCGCATGTTTCCAGCCCAGCCCCTCGGTGCGGAACAGGTCGGTATTGGTTTCGATCAGCTTGCGCACCACGTTGGTGCCCGAGCCGCGTTCGCCCAGCACCTGCATCATATTCGGCACCGTCGCTCCCGCCCGCACCGCGTGCCGCCCGCTGTCGCGGAACGACGGCGGAATGCCGTAAACCTCTGCCGGCATGCCTGCTCCTTTTCGATTCTCATCCTGCCTGCAAGACTGTAGGCTGTCACCAAAGGCGGCGGAAGGCCGCCGGCAAAGGACGAGGCGGCGATGCAGACGGCGTGTGCGCTTACCATGGTGCGGGATGATGCCTTTTTCCTGAAGGCCTGGTTGCGCCACTATGGCGGGCTGCTGGGACGGGAAAACTGTTACGTGATCAATCACGGCCGTGGCGCCGAGGTGGCGGCGCTGGCGACCGGCTGCAACGTGATCGGTATCCCCGGCGACGCGCATCAGAAATTCGACCAGAAACGCTGGCGTATGCTGAACAATTTCGTCATGGGGCTGCGCTGTTATTACCAGCATGTCATCGTCGGAGATGTCGACGAACTGGTGGTGCTGGACCCGGAGGCGGGCGGCGACCTGAAAACTTTCCTGGACGACATGCCGCCGAACCGCGTGCTGACGCCGCTGGGGCTGGAGGTGATCCACCGCATCGACCTCGAGACCGAGGAAATCGGCGACACCATTCTTGGCCCGCGCCGCCACGTGCGCCCGGCGCCGCATTATTCCAAGCCCTGCATCGTCTCGACCGGCACCAAGATCGCCCGCGGTGGGCATTTCACCCAATATCCCAAGCTGCACACGCCCGAACACCTGTACCTGCTGCACCTGAAATTCTGCGATTTTGCCGCCTATAGCGCGGCGATGAACCGCCGCAACGCGGTCAGCGCCGAGATCGGCGGCGACATCCGCGAGGTTGGCATCGGCCGGCACTGGTTCGCCGAGGCGCGCGGCGAGGACCGCGCCCTGTTCGAGGGGTTCGCCGCGCTGAAACTGCAGCCGGCCTTCGAACCCGGCCCGCTGCGCCGCCGCATGCATCGCAGCTGGCAGGCGCGCGGCGACACCGGCTATTGGGAATTCGACCGCAGCGATTACGACAGCCAGTACCTGTTGCCCGAGCGGTTCAGCGGGCTGGTATGACTCTGCGGGTCAATTGCATGCCTTGCCGGCGCGGTCTTTCTGGCGCTGCCTGCGGGTGAGGGCGCTTTGCCCCAACCCCCGGAATAGGTGCAAAGGCGAAGACGTTCAGGACGTCAGGCCGGCAAGGAATCCCTTCAGCGCGCGGGTGGTATCGCCGGGGTTGAGATCGGGGAAGAAATGGCCGCCGGGGATCGGCAGGGCGCGCATGTCGGCCAGCCGGTCGGCCCAGGTGGCGGGCACATCGTAAAGCCGGGCCATGACGCCATCGCTGCCATAGAGCACCAGGGCGGGGCAGGTGAGTTGGCGACCCAGGTCGATGCCGTCATGCATCACGTCGAGGTCGAGCGCGGCGCGGTAATCGTTGCACATGGCTTGGATGCAATCGGGCCAGCGCCAGCTTTGCCGGTAGGCGAACAGCGCCTCGGCGTCGAAATCTTCGATCTCGGCGCCACCCCATCCGGTGAGGCAGGTTTCGAAGAAATAATCCGGGTCCTGGCCGATCATGGTTTCAGGAAACGGCGCCGGCTGGGCCAGGAAGAACCAGTGGTAATAGGCCCGCGCCACCGAGGATTTGAGCTCGCTCACCAGCAGATGGGTGGGCACGATATCCATCAGCGTCAGGCTGGCCACCGCCTCGGGCGCGTCCAGCGCCAGCCGATGCGCGGTGCGCGCGCCGCGATCGTGTCCGACCAGGTGGAACCGGTCATGGCCCAGATGCGCCATCAGCGCCCGCTGATCGGCGGCCATTTCGCGAAAGGCGTAATTGGCAACCCCCTCGGGTTTGGAACTCTGGCCATAGCCGCGCAGGTCGGCGGCGATCACGGTGAAGCGGTCGGTCAGCTGCGGCGCGATCCCGTGCCACATGGCACGGGTCTGCGGAAAGCCGTGCAGCAACAACAGCGGCGGACCGGATCCGGCGATGGAATAGGCGATGGTCTGGCCGTTGACCTCGGCCAGACCGTCCTCGAAACCGGGAATCGCGCCGCTCATCGGCTCAGGCCGCCCGGGTCAGCGCGTCCAGCACCCGCGCCCAGCTGCGGATGCCCTTGTGGAAGCTTTCCATGTCGTATTTCTCGTTCGGCGAATGGAGCTGGTCGTCATCCTTGCCAAAGCCGATCAGCATCGGCGTGGTCTCGGTGATCCTGGCAAAATGCCCGGCAATCGGGATCGAGCCGCCGCAGCCGATATAGGCGGCCGGGTCCGGCCATTCCTGCGACAGCGCCTGGCGTGCCGCCTCGAAGGCCGGATCGGAGGTGTCGAAGGCGCCGGCGGTCGAGGCGCCGTGGCCCTTGAACTCCACCTCGCAATCGGGCGGCAGCATCTCGGTCACCATCTTGCGGAAGCTTTCGCGGATCGCCAGCGGATCCTGGCTGCCGACCAGGCGGAAGCTGATCTTGGCATGGGCCTGCGACGGCAGCACCGTCTTGAACCCGGCGCCGGTATAGCCGCCCCAGATGCCGTTCACCTCGCAGGTGGGGCGCGCCCAGATCATTTCCAGCGGCGTGCGGTCCTGTTCGCCGGCCGGGGTGCTGAGCCCGACATCGCCGAGAAAGCGGGCATGGTCGAAGGCTAGGCCCTGCCATTGCTGGCGCAGCTCGTCGGGCAGCTCGGGCACGCCGTCATAGAATCCCGGCACGGTGACGCGGCCGGTCTCGTCATGCAGGCTGGCGATGATTTTCGACAGCACCCGGACCGGGTTCATCGCGATGCCGCCATACATGCCGGAATGCAGGTCGCGCGACGGCGCGGTGATCGTCAGTTCCTCGCCCAGCAGCCCGCGCAACATGGTGGTGATCGCCGGCACCCGGCTGTCGAACAGGCCGGTGTCGCAGATCAGCGCCAGGTCGGCCTTCAGCTCGTCGGCATTCTCCGTCATGAACGGCACCAGCGAGGGCGAGCCGGATTCCTCTTCCCCCTCCAGGAAAAAGGTCAGCTTGCAGGGCAGGCGGCCGGTCTCGGCCTTCCAGGCGCGGCAGGCCTCGACAAAGGTCATCAGCTGGCCCTTGTCATCGGCGGCGCCGCGGCCGCGGATCACCGTGCCCTTGGCGGTGTCCTGCACCTCGGGATCGAAGGGGTCGCGATCCCAAAGCTCAATTGGATCAACCGGTTGCACGTCGTAATGACCGTATAACAACAGGTGCGGCCCATCGCCGTCGACATGGCCAACCACCATCGGGTGGCCCGGCGTGGCGCGTTTCTCGGCCGCCACGCCCAGCGCCCGCAGATCCGCCACCAGCCAGTCGGCGGCGCGTTCGCATTCGGCTTTGTAGGCCGGATCGGTCGAGATCGACGGGATGCGCAGCAGATCCAGCAGCCGCTCGGTGGCCTGCGGCAGATCGGCGTCGATACGGGAGAGGATGGCGTCAAGGGACATGGGCGGGCGGCTCCTTCAGCTTGGGGTGCCGCGACCGTAGCAGCCGCGCCCGCCTTGTCCAGAGGTGGAAAAAGACGGTGTCTGCGGGCGCCGGCAACGGTCTTCGGCTGGGCCGGCCGTGACGGGCAGACCGTTGCCGGCGGATGGCCCGCAAGGCGCGGGGGACAGGCGCGGGCGCGTCCTGAAAAAGCGCGGGCAAGTCCTTGACACGAAATCGTCAACCGCTTTGCCGGAAGGGCGATAACTGGTAAGCTGGACTCTCGCAGGCCGTGTGACATCAGGGTGCCGCGAGGCGGGGTTTGCGGCAAGTCAGGTATTCCTGACCCGACGGAAGGCAGGGGGTACAGCTTTGACCGGTCCCGAAATTCTTGATCTAGATCAAGGCTGCGACATGACGCCCTGCCATATGGAGTTGATCGAGGCGAACGGAATCTATAATCGTTCCAAAACGCAAAAACGGGGTTCTGCCAGCGCATTCGACGTGCCGGCAAGGCCCGTGTACCGGTAAGCCCGTGCAGATTGGCCCGTGCAGGCAATAAAGTGAAGGAGATGGACGGTGGACTACACCGCGAAACTCGACGAAGCCCTCCAACGCCTGCATGACGAAGGACGCTATCGCACGTTTATCGATATCGAGCGGCGCAAGGGCATGTTCCCGCACGCGGTCTGGACCGCCCCGGATGGCAGCGAACGCGACATCACCGTCTGGTGCAGCAACGATTATCTGGGAATGGGCCAACACCCGGTGGTCCTGGAGGCAATGCACGAGGCGCTGGACGCCACCGGCGCCGGCTCGGGTGGCACCCGCAACATTTCTGGCACCACCGTCTATCACAAGCGGCTGGAGGCGGAACTGGCCGACTTGCATGGCAAGGAAGCGGCACTGCTGTTCACCTCGGCCTATATCGCCAATGACGCCACGTTAAGCACGCTGCCCAAACTGTTCCCCGGCCTGATCATTTATTCCGACGCGCTGAACCACGCCTCGATGATCGAGGGCGTGCGCCGCAATGGCGGCGCCAAGCGGATCTTCCGCCATAACGATCTGGACCATCTGCGCGAATTGCTCGAAGCCGACGATCCGGCGGCGCCCAAGCTGATCGCCTTTGAATCGATCTATTCGATGGATGGCGATTTCGGCCCGATCGAGGCGCTCTGCGACCTCGCCGACGAATTCGGCGCGCTGACCTATTGCGACGAGGTGCATGCGGTGGGCATGTACGGCCCGCGCGGCGGCGGCGTGGCCGAACGCGACCGGCTGATGCACCGGCTCGACATCATCAATGGCACCCTGGCCAAGGCCTTTGGCGTGCTTGGCGGCTATATCGCCGCCAGCGCGAAAATGTGCGATGCAATAAGGTCTTATGCGCCGGGATTCATCTTCACCAGCTCGCTGCCGCCCAGCGTGGCCGCCGGCGCCGCCGCCTCGGTGGCCTATCTCAAGCGCGCGCCCGAGCTGCGCGAGCAACACCAGACCCAGGCGAAGATCCTGAAAACCCGGCTCAAGGGCATGGGCCTGCCGATCATCGATCACGGCAGCCATATCGTGCCGGTGATGGTGGGCAATCCGGTGCACACCAAGATCCTCAGCGACATGCTGCTGGACAGCTACGGCATCTACGTCCAGCCGATCAATTTCCCCACCGTGCCGCGCGGCACCGAGCGGCTGCGCTTTACCCCGTCGCCGGTGCATGGCCCCGACGAGATCGATGCGCTGATCCGGGCGATGGACGCACTTTGGTCGCATTGTGCGCTCAATCGTGCCGAGCTTGCCGGGTAAATACTGCTCAGAGTGTGCAAATTCTCCCTGCTGTGTTAGGATTGTCCTAACGAAAAGCGTGGACGAATCGTTGGGGCGATTCCAATACGCTGCAGTTGGGACATTGCAGGCGAAACGGGGCGGCAGGCATGATTGGGCGCAAACTTCCGCGCGTATCCGAACAAGGTGACGACTCCGTCAAGCTCAAGGGCTTTGACGATTTCGAACTTCGCCTCGGCGATACCATGCGGGGAGAACGCGCCACGATGGGCAAATCGCTGCTGGACGTCCAGCGCGAATTGCGGATCAAGGCCTCTTATATCGCCGCCATCGAAAATTCCGATCCCTCCGCCTTCGACACGCCGGGTTTCATCGCCGGTTACGTGCGCTCTTATGCCCGCTACCTGGGTATGGATCCCGATGTCGCCTTCACCGCCTTTTGCGAGGAAAGCGGCTTTGCCGTCGCCCATGGCATGTCGGCCGAAGCCTCGGTGGTGAAAAAGCCCGGCCTGCACGACATGCCGAGCCTGCCCGCCGCGGCGCGGGATCCGTTCATCACCCCGCACACGCCGTTTTCCCCCGGAACGGACGGCCTGTTCAGCCGGATCGAACCGCGCGCCATCGGCTCGACCTTCGTGCTGCTGGCGCTGATCGGCGGCATCGGCTACGGCGCCTGGTCGGTGCTGAAAGAGGTGCAGCAGGTGCGCATGGCGCCGGTGGAACAGACCCCGGTGGTGCTGACCGATCTCGACCCGCTGGCCGGGTCACGGCGGCCGGCCAGCAGCGACGCCACCGGCAGCGCACAAACCGGCCCCAGCGCCGAGGCGCTGGACCGGCTGTATCGGCCGCAGGCGCTGGACGTGCCCGTCATGGT